>JAQXGQ010000122.1 GCA_029006795.1 Clostridiales bacterium
TCACTGTCTGTCATTCAGCGTTCCTCTATCATTTTCAGAAATTTTTTCTCTGATAAAATTTCGTTGGTTATATATTCGCCATTAATGAATAAAGCATAGCTTGTAACAGGTGTTGGAGCATTTTGGGCAGCTTTCTTATCGGTAATATGTATAGCCTTAAAAGGAACATTATGCTCCCTTGCAAGAGCCTCAATTATCGGCACATACTTTGCCGTGAAGGGACATTGATTAGTATAATAAATTACATAGCCCTGTTCATTAATATGAGGATGCCTTGCACAATCCCTGAACTCAGGAGCCTTGCCGTTTTCAAAGGGCAAATACCAAAGCTGTATACCGTTATCAGCCTCGTCACAGGCTGTAAAGCCCTTATATGCTAAATACTTCGGGTCAGCAAGAAAGCCTCTTTTCTTTTTCGACGACAGAATACACAAGCCTGATTTACCTTTTGCCCTGCTGTCCTCTATACATTTGTTCAGTAAATCTGTAGAATATCCGTTACCCTTTAGCGAGCCTGAAACCCAAAGACAATTTATATACATATAATTGTCTGCAACAATAGGCACCCAGGCATTTTCGGCAGGTATGTACTCTATAAAGCATTTACCTCTTTGGACACTTTTGAGGAATACCAAGCCGTCATCAAATCTGTCAGACAGCCAACTCTTTTTTGACGAAACCTGAATATCATTGTTATTTGAAATAGCACAGCAAATGTGCTCCTGTTCGATATTTTCCTTTGTGACTGTTATGATATCCATATTTCCTCCATGCTCACACTGTCTCTTGTACAGTTTATTCTAAAGATATCATAGCACAACAAACATGACAACAGTATGTCGTGTTTCAAAAATTATCTTTACTCCTGTCCATCTGCCTCTAAACTCCGCATCCAGCCTTTCCGCTTAAATACCACAAACGAAATCATAAGCCGCACACACTCCTCTAAGGATAACAGGAAATACACATACGGTATCGGCAGTTTTAAGACAAATGCGGCAAGAAGTCCCACAGGAACTCCTACTCCCCATGTTCCGATAAGATCTATAGCTAAGATATACTTCGTCTTTCCACCGCTGCGGAGAATACCGCCACCTAAAATCATATTCTGCACCTTCACCGGAGAAATAATAGCAAACGCAATCAATATTTGTTCTGCCGCCAGCTTAACCACATCTTCCACTTGATAAATGGAAACATAATAGCGATTTAGCGCGATTAACAGCACCGATAATACCGCCGAACCGCATAGCCCATACAGCATTAGTTTTTTCGACTCCTTGTACGCCCTGTCGTACTCTTTTCGACCTAATTCTTTTCCGATGATAATACCTGCCGCCTGGGAAAGTCCACTAAGTGCTCCAATCATCAGGCCCTGAATCGGATTTGTCAGCGTCATGGCTGCGCATTCTGCAGTTCCCATCCGTCCATAAATAGCTGCATATACATTTTCTCCAAGACTCCATAAAAACTCGTTGACTAATACCGGAAGCAGCATTGCAAGATACTGCTGCTTTCCTGTTTTGCCAAGATGAATATTAAAATATAGTTTCCTTCCCTGATTACGAAAGTGTTTTAAGAACAATACCAGCATAACCACAAAATTCACCAGCTGGGAAACAATGGTTGCTATGGCGGCACCGTTCACCCCTAAAGGCTTCACACCACATTTTCCAAAAATAAGAATATAATTCAGCCCTGTATTTAAAATAACTGCTGCAAAACTGGCATACATAGGCAGTGCCGCTTTTTCCATACAGCGCAGAATAGTCGATAACAGGCTCGCTCCCACTATAGGAATATAGCCTAGCGCAACAATTCGCAAATATCCTACCGCAGCCTCTTTTGTGGCTGCATCCTTTGTATAGATATCTAAAATCTGTCCCGGAAATAACATGGAAATGAAAATAAATACTACCGCCACCACTAATGCTGCCATCAGATTCACATAAAAACTGCGCCCGACTTCCTTTTCATCCTTTTTTCCCATGTACTGTGCAATCATAATTCCCGCCACGGATGCAATGGCAGCTGTCACTACATTGAATATGGATGTAAATTTTCCCACCAGTCCAATTCCCGCAATACTTACACTGCCTAACTGGCCAATCATTATCTGGTCTACCATGCTAAAAGATGACTGTAACATCACCTGCAAAGTCACCGGTATTGCAATTTTCCCCGTTTCTGCTAAAAAGCTCTTTTCCTTCTCCATAACGTTTCCTCCCTAATGTTTTTCTACATAGTCTAAAAACTCTTTCGTTTTTGACCAGTATTTGATGCCCCAGTTTTCAAAATTCCACTCTTCCATGTACTCATTGCATTCATAATCAATGTAATACAATTTTCCCTTCTGTACCACAAAATTGGTTGGAAAATAGTCAATGTTTAACCCTTTTTTCTGTACCTGCTGACTGATTTCTCTTATCTGCTGCAGATATTCCTCTTTCATCTGATCGTTAAGCACCAGATTATAAATGGTCGGGCCGTCAATATACTCCTTTAAAATACGTTCCTCTTTATCGTCCACCTCATACATTTCCGGCAGCAGGATTCCTGTCTGGCAAAGTCTATTATAATCCGTTTTCTCTGCCTCAATTTTGTTTCCGAACTGATAATAATCGCATGGTTCATGATGAATCTGTTTTAGCACAAACTGTTTTTCTCCATCGGTTGCCAGATAGGAATAACCTCCCTTTCCATGTCCTAATAATTTGATGATTTCGTAATCCTTTCCATTTACTTTCATTACTTCCATCTAATAAAACCTCCCTATACATTTATTTCTATCTTTACTTGCATTATACTCTTCTGTTTTATATAATTCTTGTATAATATTCCTTTTTTTTAACATAAAACTCTCTTTTTAACAGTCAGGAGGTTGCATGAAACACCAGTCTTTCCACGAAACAAAAACACACGGTATGTTAACCTTTCCCTATACGGTTTACAACGGAAATATCCCCGGCTATCTTGCTTCATTTCCACTGCACTGGCATGATGAAATGGAACTGATTTATGTCACAGGCGGATGCGGCATTGTCACGGTTTCTTCCCAGCAGTACATAGCAAATGCAGGTGATATTGTTGTGGTGCTGCCTCAGGTTGTTCACTCGATTGAGCAATATGAAAACCGGCAGATGGAGTATTTTAACATTCTGTTCCGTTTTTCCCTGCTGAATGCTTCCACAAATGATATCTGCTATGAAAAGTATTTTAAACCGCTTTATGACCACACCAAATGTGTTCCCGTTTATCTTGCTTCCAACACTCCTCTCAATTCGCAGATTCACCCCTATATCTCTTATCTGACAGAAACCAGAGAAGGACGGGATGTAGAAGATGAATTGATGGTAAAGTCCAGTCTTTTTGCCATTATTTCCAAGCTCAACCGCTATAGCTGTACTGCAAGTACCTCCGAACTTACGCTGCAGAATACCTATGACAAATTAAAAAAGGTTCTTCTTTATGTAAGGGAAAATTATTCTATGGAAATCCCTGTTTCAACTGCAGCGGATATCTGTGGTTTTTCCCCCAGTTACTTTATGAAATTATTCAAAGAATTGACAGGAAAAAGTTTTTCCCAATACCTGATTCACTATCGTCTTGAAGTCGCAGCAAGACTACTTTCAAAAAATGAACAAAAGATTACCGAAGTTGCAACGGATACGGGTTTTAACAATCTCTCTTATTTTACACGAGCCTTCGTCAGTAAATATGGCATCACACCGTCTGCCGGACAAAGCTACTACCAGCGCATCTACCATTGCTGTTGCAGCAGTCATGGAATGGTACTCCTGCTCCGTTCCCCGATACACATAATGAGCGTTTTAAAAGAGCGGCGGTTTTTACTTGAAATCCTGCTTCCGGCGCAACTTCAATACTGTACTCCCCGCGCAGCATCGCCTGATACAATGTCTCCACGGTAAGAAATTCCTCCTCAAACAGGTTTCGGATGCAACCATACTGTACTGCCTGATGGGTGTCACTGCCACCCAAAAAAATGAAATGGCGGCAAACAATAAATCATCATAGGTAACCTTTAGCGCCGAAAGTTTCATTTTCTTTACATCCTTATGTTAAAAATAGCATAGATGAATGTGCCCGCACATCATTCCATCTATGCTACTAATCATATCGGCCTCTATGTAAACTCTCTACCATATCTATGTAAAATGAAAGAAAATTTTCATTTTTATAGAAAAAGAAAATGTATTTTCATTTTTTATTTTACCAGAAATAAACGTATACCATAGAAAGTATCACAGTCACCACTCCGGACACCGCAATGGAAAGCCCACTCATGGCACCTTCTACCTCTCCCATTTCCATTGCTCTTGCCGTACCGATAGCGTGGGATGCCGAACCAATTCCTATTCCTTTCGCAATCGGGTCTTTAATTTTAAAAATACGGCAGACATGCTCCGCAATCATATTCCCCATGACTCCGGTAATCACGATGACGGCTACTGTAATGGTAACAATCCCGCCTAATTCTTCTGAAACTCCCATACCGATTGCTGTGGTAATAGACTTCGGCAGCAGCGTCACATACTCTTCATGACTAAGTCCGAATACAATGGACAATAGCAATACACAGGTCATACTCGCCAATGCCCCCGATATAATTCCCACCAGAATCGCCGTCACATTCTTTTTTAAAAGCTCCACCTGCTCATAAAGCGGCACCGCTAAACAGATAGTTGCCGGTGTCAGCAGATAACTTAAATATTTTGCTCCCTCATTATAAGTCTCATAATCCACCTTAAATACCAGTAAGACCACAATCACTGCAATGATGGAAATCAGCAACGGATTAAAAATTGCCAATTTCCACTTTCTTTTCATCCACAATCCCAATTCATAAGATAAAAGACTGACTACTACTCCAAAAAAGAGTGTTTCCCCTAATAATTCTTTCATTCTTCCGCACCTCTTTCCTTCTTTTTCTTCTTAAGTTGCAACATGCTGTCCGTCACTTTACCTGCTACCGCCATTACTACCACAGTAGAGATAATTGTAATCACGACAATCGGAATGAGTATTTGCTGCAAAGAGCTCCAAGAGGTTAGAAGTTCTACTCCAGCCGGAATAAACATGACCGGCATAATTTCCACTAAAAATTTTGCTGTTTCCTTTACACTGTCAATCTTTAAAACTTTAAACTGCAATGTTAAAAACATCAGTACCAAACCATAAATACTTGCCGGAATCGGCAATGGAATTAAAAATTTTAGTAATTCTCCAATAAAAGAAAAAAACAATATAATGAGAAACTGTCTTACATATTTCATTTTGATAAGCCTCCATTCATTTGTGCCCCTCAAATTTCTCATTTTTACTATTCCCTTAAGTTTTTCCCTCTTCTCCTTCGCTGTTATAACGTGTATCTGCTAAGATTTTCATTCATATCAGAAACTGTATGTAATGTCTGATTAATTTCCGTCACCTCCTCTTCCATTGCACGATTAAGTTCATTCATTACCTGCGAAATCTGGGTAATCTCATTACTATTTTCTTCTGATGCCTTGCTTATGGAATTCATGGAACTGTGAATCGTCTCTATCGATTCAAAATAGCCCTCCATAATCCTGCTGAGTTCTTCCATGTTTTCTGTCATTGTTGCAGTGTTCTTTGAAAATTCATCACTTGCCCCGGAAAACTTTTGATAGTCTTTAAGTACATTTCCATGAATAAATGCCAGCATATTCTGCGCTGTACTCTGCAATCCCTCAATAGCCTTCATAACATCTTCGCTTACCTGCTGAATCTGGTTTGCAGCCTCACTGGTATCCGATGCCAACTTGCTAATTTCACCTGCCACCACAGCAAACCCTTTTCCGGCTTCCCCGGCTCTTGCCGCTTCAATACTGGCATTCAATGCCAACAGATTTGTCTGCTCGGAGATATTAAGAATTGCATCCGATAATTCCTTTATTTTTGCCACATTAGAAGCCTTTTCCTGTTCTTCTTCTAATCGTCTTCCCATAATAGACACATTTTCAGACACCTCTTTTCCCGAAACATTTGCCATACCGGACAATTCACCGGAAGCATGTTTCATATCTTCTACCATTCCGGCATTTTTTTCTGTAATTTCCACCATATGCCGTGTCTGCTCATAAACCTCGTTTGTCTCCTGCTGTGCAGTCAAAATAGATGCTGTAATCTCTTCTATAGATGCCACCATAGTACACACTACTTGATTGACATTTTTTACATTTTCCTCCGACTGCCCCATATTATTGTTGATAGACACCATTACATTTTCCACCTGATTGTTTCCCTCAGAAAGTTCACGAATGGTATTTCTCGTTTTTTCCAACAATTTATTTAAGTTTTGACCTAAAATCTCTAATTCATCACCAGAGTCAATATGCAGTGTCTGTGTCAAATCCCCATTGTCCGACGCCACTTCTACAATAGCATCATTTACGCTTTTTAAATTATGCCCCAATTGTCTTGCCTTAACGGTTGCAAAAAACAGGGTTAAAATCAATCCCGCAATGACTGCAATGACTATATTTTTCAAAAGTGCATGCAAAGAAGATGCGATTGAGGATACCTTACAGTCCACACCTACAATTCCCACAATTTCACCATCTGAATTGTAAATAGGTGCATAAGCACTATATACTGTCCCCCACTCATCTACGGTAGGCTCCTCCGTCACTGCCGCGGTTCCCTGCCACGCCAGTTCCATTTCATTTTCAGTCTCATACAGTTCCCCTAAGTCTGCCGGTTCTTCTGAATCTGTATCCACTACAAACGCAAAATTTTTCTCATCTTCATATGTCATGGAATAAATATAAGCAACCTCTTCGGACTGTTTAAATTTTGAAAGCCTGTCATATACCGCCTGGTATTCTTCCGAATCGTCACCCGCTTCCATGATACACTCAAATACATCACCATCCAGATTATTCGCCGCCATTATAGCAACATTTAATGTTTCCTTCCTGCTGTTTTCCTTCAAATGGTTTTGCAATGTCAGATAAGAAATTCCCCCTGTCAACGATGAAACAAATAATACTGCTATTACAATATACACAAACATCTGTGCTGATATACTCAGTTTTCTCGTACGCATCTTTTTTCCTCCTCCAATGATTTACTTCTTCTTTCGCAAAATATGAATAATTTTTCCCTCATAATACACCACAGTCACTACCACAAGGATTACAACAATCATACTGTAGCCACTGTTAAGCTGATGACCTAATACATCACAAATACTTGTAAACAGCAACCCTAAAACAAAAATGAGTTTTACAAGCCGCACCATATGAATTGTGTATTTGCGAACCAATCCACTACAGGCTTCTCTTGTCAGTCCATTTACCTTTTCAGGATAAACAGAGAGCAATGTCAGCCCTATATATACTAAAATCAATACCGCACCATTCATCACGATTGTAACAGGATTCACTCCATATATCATGCTGTAATAAATCTGAAGTCCCATATAGACGAGTCCCGATACAATCCCTACTGCTTCTAACAGTAAATCGATTATCGTTACTTCCTCTTTCCGCATCTCATCCCTCCTGT
The DNA here is from genome assembly GCA_029006795.1 of Clostridiales bacterium. GTDB lineage: Bacteria > Bacillota > Clostridia > Lachnospirales > Lachnospiraceae > Roseburia. The sequence goes on from JAQXGQ010000122.1 coordinate 7,552, forward strand.
ACTACATTTCAATCAGTCCGGCAATCGCCTCTTCCCATGCTGATAACAGTTTTTCCATATTCCATGCTGCATTTGCCGGACTTGTGGAAGGCAGCTTTTCTAAAGGCGGCGGTCCGTCTTTCTTACAATATTTTAAATATAACTGATATGCCTTATTTCCATTCACAAAAATTTTCTGTATCTTTGCTGCTTTTAAAATAACATCCATATCATTAGGTACTACATTTCGTATGGAGCTGTCTGACGAACCTATAATATCACAGGATGCTATCACATCCCATAACGCAATGTGATGTCTTTGCAATAATTTTTTCTTCTCTTCTATCGTTTCCGGCACCTCTTCCCTGCATATCTGTGCTAACACTTTCCAAAAACGGTTTTGAGGATGCCCATAATAAAACTGCTGCTCTCTGGATTTCACTGATGGAAAGGAGCCTAAAATCAATACCTTTGATGTATTATCATATACCGGCTCAAATGTGTGTGTTACACGTATCCATTCCATTTATTTCTGTCCTTTCTAACGCTTCTCTACCTCATAAGAATACTACACTTTTTCTTTAGATAAAAGCCTCTTTTTTCGATAACATAAATTCATCGCTTAGCGGCACAATCCGATAAAAAGGGAAGGCGGAAAAGACAGCCTTTTTAACTGTCTTTTCCGCTTTTTTCCTAAACATACGAGATTACTCATAATTTTTCACATTAGAGCTATCTACCCTTTCAAAGGGAACCCAGACATATTTTCCATCCTCTGTCACACCTTCTATATTAGAAGCGCTTCCTCCCGTTGCAAGGGCAATTGCCGTCTTAACTGCCGCCTCTCCCTGACCGGTAGCTGATTGATATACGGTAAATGCCATATCTCCGGCTTCAATCGCAGCACAGCCATCTGCTGTGGCATCCACACCAAGAACCATAATATCATTTCTCCCCGCCTTTTTACAAGATGCAATCACACCTAATGCCATGGAATCATTATTGCACGCCACTACATCACAGGGCTGACCTGTTTTTAAAAAGATATCAAAATATTTCTCAGCTGTCGCCTGATCCCATGTTGCAAAATCTTCAAAAACATAGTTGATTTTTTCCCCGGATTCTTTTAACCCACTCTTTAATCCATCAGTTCTTCCCACAGTACCAGAGTGATTTTTCTCACCTTTAAAAATTGCTACATTAATTTCTTCCTTAGATGCAAATTTCTCTAAAATATATTCTGCCTGATACCCTCCGGCAACTTCCTCACTAGAACCCACATACATATATTTGTCCGCTTTCAGTACACTCTCATCCGGACAGCTATTATAAAATACAACAGGAATATCTCCCGCCAACACAGTGATTTCCTTAGCCGTATCTACATTGACCGGTCCACACATTATCACATCATACCCCTCTGACACTGCCTTTTTTATATGCGACACCTGATTTTCCAAATTTCCATCTGCATCAAACAAATCCAGTGTTACTCCACTTTCTTTTGCAGTTTGCTGAGCTTGATTTACCAAAATATTCCGAAAGGTATCGGCAGAAGAAAGAGTCATTAGTATCCTCACATCATCCCCCTTTCCATCTTCTGCCGCCTGTTCACTGCCACATCCACAGAGACAACAGACCCATAATGCAATCACTAGTAATATGCTTAAACTTTTTTTCATTGTCTTACCCTCCTATATCTGGAACTGCTGTACCTGTCCCGCCAGGTTTTCGGATGAGGTTGCTAAATTCTTTGCCTCTTCCGCTACCTGCTCACTGTTCTCCGAAATTCCCTTTGCCTGTGCTAACATCGCCTCGGATGTAGCGAGAATTTCATCTGAACTTGCCGCCTGTTCCTCAGAAATGGCTGCTACATTGGTTGCCACCTGATCCACCTGGTTGACTTTTTCCACCACGCTTTCAATCAGCTGACTGGTATCCTGTACATTTTGGAAAATAAGATCAAAGGTATCTACTGCTGTATGTATCAATTCTGTGCTGTCACTAATTTCTCCTACACTGTCTCCTGCCTGTCTTACCGCATCCTCCACCAATAAATTAATCTGGTTAATCAGACGGGCAATGTTCTCTACAGATTCCGCACTGTTCTGTGCCAGTTTACCGATTTCCGTTGCCACCACTGCAAATCCCTTTCCTGCCTCTCCTGCTCTTGCAGCTTCAATAGAAGCATTCAAAGAAAGTAAATTTGTTTCCTCTGCAATGTTTCCGATAAATTGCACAATCTGTACAATCTCGCCGGATGCCGTACCAACTTTATTTACTGCGGTCTCTAAGTTCTGCACGGAAAGTTTGATATTTTCCAAAGCCTCTCCAACGCGCTTCATATCCGTTCTGCCTTTTTCAGATACGTCTACTGTCTCACGCATCTTTTCTTCCACAGCATCACTGTCTGTCTTCGTGTCTGCCACATAGCCTGCTAACATGGTTGCATTTTCTGCAATCTCATTTACAGAAATAGAAAGCTGGTCTACCGTCATATTTAATTCACTCATAGACTGTGCCTGAATATTTGCCGCATCATTCATATCATGGGACACATCATCACAGGAGAGTGCCTGTCCTTTTAATTTACCGGAGATATCCCCCATAGACGAAATCATGGAACGCATAGAAGCAATAAATTTCTCCACGCTGCGGCTCATTACCGCAATCTCATCATTTCCCTTTGTGGATACTGATACCGTAAAGTCACCAGAAGACATTGACGTAATGGTTTCCGTCAGTTTCTTCACCGGTTTAATAACCATATGTGTCATACGTTCTACCACCACGCAAAGCAGTAAAATGGCAATAATACTGATAATCAGCATAATTGTACGCAATTTTGCCAGATCTGCAAGTACAACGCCCGTAGGTATGTAGGAAACTAAGATCCAGTTTGTTCCGTTTACTTTTTCAAAAACAGTCATGTTCCCGTCTAACGTACAGAAATCATAATCCGCTTCCGTAATCTTTGCTGCCACATCTCCGTAGAAAACCGGCTGTCCCTCTCCTCCCAATTTCTGGGAAATTAATTCTGAATCACGATGCGCTAAAATAGTACCGGTATTCAAGTCCACCAGAAACGCTTCTGCCCCATCCATTTCAATGAATGAATTTACGATAATGCTGATACGTTCCAGTGTCACATCAGCCGATATAACCTTTATCTCGCCTGTTCCGTCATTTAAGATACCAGAGGCACTGATTACATTGATTCCCTCTGCATTCTGATATGCGGAACCATATGCCATGTTGATTCTTGTAAGTCCCTCTTTGTACCAGGTACTATTTAATGGATCTGATTCTTGCTTTGCAGATTCTGTAGCTTTCTGCATTTTTCCCGTACTGTCTGCAATATAGAGTCCCTCGGGATAATTGGAATTATATCCATAATAACTGTCAAGCATCTTCTGAAGATCTGCCTCCTTCGGCTGCACATCTTCGATTGTCTCCTTCACAATCTGAAATGCTGCAAGGTTCTCGTTCAGCCACGCCTCGATTCTGGATGCTTGATTTGAAACAGAGGCTTCCAAAAGATCTCTGGAATCATCTTCAATGATACCGGCACACACATTGTATGCCACCAGTAAAAGTACTACTATCAAAACAATTACTACCGGGATAACAGTTCCCAGCAATTTTGTCTTAATAGATAAAAACTTATTTTCTTTTGTCTGCTCCATAATTTCCTCACTAGCAATTTTTACCTAACATTTACTTTATTATAGAATTATTCCTTTCTTCCGTCAATATTTTGTCTTTTTTCCCAAATTCTTATTCTGTTTTTTTCGTTTTTTGTATATTTTGTCAATCGCCGTATACATGTATTATTTCAAAAAAAACCATTATCTTTTCTTGAAAATGAAATATCCTGTGCTATAATAAGTAAGGTTAGAATGCGTACACTAGAGAGGAGAACCACGCATGGAAAGATTAATCATTCCAAAAGATTATCATTCAGAATTAAATTTACACGATACACAGATTGCAATTAAAACTGTAAAAGATTTTTTTCAGGATTTAATCGCCCAGAGGCTTCATTTATCCCGTGTATCTGCACCACTTTTTGTAGATCCCCTTTCGGGATTAAACGATAACTTAAACGGCACGGAACGCCCGGTTACTTTTGATATCCGTGAGCAGGGGGGACGGGAAGCAGAAGTCGTACAGTCCCTTGCGAAATGGAAACGTTATGCACTGAAAAAGTACGGTTTTTGTGAGGGCGAAGGCATTTACGCTGATATGAATGCTATCCGCCGGGACGAGGACACTGACAATATCCACTCCATTTTCGTGGATCAGTGGGATTGGGAAAAGGTCATCCGTAAAGAAGACCGCAATCTCGAGACCTTAAAGGAAACTGTCCGCACCGTATATAAATGTCTGCGAAAAACAGAAAAGTATATGGCAATCCAGTACGATTACATAGAGGAAATCCTGCCAAACGACATTTTCTTTATCACCACCCAGGAATTAGAGGAAATGTTCCCGGATTATACTCCAAAGGAGCGGGAATTTTACATTACAAAAACCAAGGGTGCTGTCTGCATTATGAAAATCGGCGATACTTTAGGAAACGGAAAACCGCACGACGGACGTGCTCCTGATTATGATGACTGGGAATTAAATGCAGATATCGTTGTTTACTATCCGGTATTAGACATTGCCCTTGAGCTTTCTTCTATGGGTATCCGCGTAGACAAAAAAGCTCTGCTTTCTCAGCTGAAAAAAGCAGGTTGCGAAGAGCGCGCCAGTCTTCCGTTCCAGAAAGCCATCATTGACGGAGAACTTCCCTTTACCATCGGTGGTGGTATCGGTCAGTCTCGTATCTGTATGTTTTTCTTACGAAAAGCTCACATCGGAGAAGTACAGTCCTCCCTGTGGCCGGAAGAAATGGTTACAGAATGTGAAAAGAACGGGATTCAATTATTATAAATCATTTTCATCAAACAGGTCGACTAATCCTCAGTTGATTATCCGACCTGTTTCTTTCATTATTTCAGTTTTCTTTGATATCTTATCCACAACAATACCAAAAATATCGCCACACATCCACAAGAAACCGCTGCTCCTAACATAAACCCCGGTGTCTTGTATTTTAACATAATTTCGTGCTCGCCCTCTTCTAAATGCACACTGATAAATCCTTCTCCAAACACTTCCGGTTCTGTCTCTTCTCCATCCACATATAATGTCCATCCATCATCATTGGCAACAGAAAAAATCAATCTGCCTGGATTTATCACATGAACATTTCCTGTAATTTTGGTGTCCGAAAAAGAAGTTATCTTCATCGTCTGCTGATTTAACGTTTTAAACGCCGCATCTACTGCATCTAAATTCAGCTGATATGCCGTAATCTTCACGCATTCCTCATTGGTATTTTTGATTTTTATCTCGTTTCCCGCCACACAATAACCCAAATCCAGCATATAGCCGTGAGAAACCTTTGTAAAGGACTTTGTCCTTCCGTCACTGATTTCCTCTGTCAGACCTTCCACTGTTGTTTTTTCATAGGTAGCAAAAATGTAGGCATCCTCCGTCACCGCTATGGCAGAGACTCCTGTTTCCGAAACAGAAGGGATTTCCGTCAGCATCGCATCCTCTGCCCCCAACAAATATGCCAACTGATTTTGGGCTTCTATTTCTCCCATATTTTGATAATCCCATGCCTCTATCACATCCTCTGACATCATAAATCCCAACGGAAGTACATATTTATTCTCATAAAGATAGGTATCCCCGCTCTGTGCCACCAAAGTACGGATAGGATTTGCCTCTTCCCCGTTATCCGCAAGTACATATTTAATAGAAAGCATGGCGGAAAGCAAAGGGGTTGCACCGTTTACACAATAGAAATTCTTTCCTCCTTCCATTCCCATTGCCTGATAAAAATGGCTGATATCTAAATTCATTAATGAGGAAAATTGTGTTGCAGAGTGATACCCGGATAATGCCGCATCATTTTTCGTTTTTCGTTCTAATTCTTCCGTCCGGTAAAATAAAATTCCTTCTTCTGCAGCCAGTTCCTTTCCATCCGCAAGTACATCCTGATAATTCTCTAAGTCTTTGACATAGGCGGTCCTGCCCACTGTGCCAAGTCCCGTCAGATTAAAATTTAACAGTAGCTCCGCTAACAAGGCAAAACACGCGGCCCCTAACATATAGCCTTTTACATTTTCTTTTTTCAGATAGTATTTTTTCTTTTTCCTTGCTTTTTTCCCTGTTGGCTCTTTCAGATAATCCTGCGCCCAGAAATAGACCATCAAAATAATTCCATAGCCCACTAAAAACACCATCGTAACCCATTTCGCTTCCCCACTTATGAGTTCTTCCTCTGAAAAGTAATATGACACTGCAAAAACAATCACTCCAAGCACTGCAGCAGCAGGGACATGCCATAAACGATTGCCCTTAAAGTATAAAAAAGTCTCATAGGAAATCACTAATAACAAAAACGCATACAAAAAGCTCTGTCTTCCCGGTAGCGAATCCGGAAAGTGAAACCCATGCCAGATAAAATCCAGCATATTATTTGCAAAACTCAAGAGAAAGAAAGCCACAAACAAACCTCTGGTCAATTTCTTTTTCCATGAAATTTCCTTATTCAGAAAGAACATAAAAAGCAAAACAACAGCAAAAACTCCGCAGTAAATATTCGGCCAATGGTCTCTTCCGGTATAAACCTCCGTCATTGCCGAGTGTCTTGCCACCTCCGCAGGGATGTTAAAATACCATTCCATCGTATCCGGGAAAGAAATATTCTGTGAACCACTGCTGCTTAGAATAATTGCCTCGGGGATAATCAGAACCGCTCCCGTTCCTCCTGCAAGCAGCGAATATATGGCAAACCGAAACCATGCACCGATACCGCTTTCTCTGTTTTCAAACCAGGTAATAAAAAACCAGATGATAAGAAAAATACATATCATAATGGAAATATAGTAGTTACTTAAAATGCAGACAGACAGCGTCACATAATAAAGCAGGGGATTTTTTTCTTTGATTAGTTTTTCCAATCCAAGAATCACAAGCGGCGCTAACGCAATGCAGTCCATCCACATAATATTCCACGCATAGGCTGCCACAAAAGCCGATAGTGCATAGGCTGTCGCAAAGAGCGAAATTGCAAAATAATTCGTCCGAAAATGCGACTTCAAATAATACCCAAAGGACAATCCGGCAAACGAAATTTTAAGCACCACCAAAATCGTCATAAATTCAATCACATGATTCTGCGGACAAAAAATAAGCAGCCAGTTTAGAGGACTTGCAAGATAATAGGCATACAGGGATACGAAATCCACTCCAAGTCCCACATTCCATGTATAAAAAATGCTTCCCCCGGTTTTTAACTTGTGCATCAGTTCCGTAAAAAAAGGACAGTATTGATGATACATATCAATATGTAAAATACAGCGGTCTCCGAAAGGGTATACCTCATGGCTGATACATATCACAATCACTAATAAAAATGGCAGCAAAAAAGATGCCAACAATGGGATGCGTTTCTCCCAGACTTCCTTTTTCTCATTTCCACTCAAAATCCTTACACCTCTTAGTCTTTTTGATATTCAAACAGCTGATAATATTGCAGACGGCGATAAACGTTGAAATCCTTCTGTTCTTCCTTAACAGTAGTCTCTGTCCCATCCGCTTTTACAGTCCGCATCGCCGAAACAATCGGATAATCCTTCTTTAATTCCATCAGATAAGACTGATATTCATTTAACGGAACACCGGCACATTCTAACACTTCTGCCGCCAGATAATTGGCACTGGTATCTGCCCCTGTTTCCTCCTCAATATCATAGTTTGCCCAGATAACATAGGGCACCTGATAACGCAGTTTTAATTCTTCCTCGCTTAAATTGTTCCATGACATTCCGTTTTTTGAAAGAATGGTGGACGCAACCATATCACTTGGCTGATGATCCCCAAAAAAGACGATAACCGTTTTTTCATCCACATCGGAAAAATAAGATACCAGACGTTCTAAGGACGCATCGGAAAGTTTTATCAAGGAAAGATACTGATTTAGGGAAAAATTATCAGCATCTTCCACCGTAATATCCGGCGTAAAATTATCATAAGCATCCTGATAGCCACCATGATTCTGCATAGTAACATTAAAGGCAAACAGGGGCTTTTCTTCTTCTTTTGTCTCATAAAATTCTATCAGCTTTTCCACACAGCTTTCATCACTGATATACCCACGGACATATTGTGGCAGCAGATAATCCTCTTTAAACACACTGCGTTCAAATCCCAACCACGGATAAACCGTATTTCGTTCCCATCCACCCGCATTGTATGGATGTGTCGCCACTGTCTCATAGCCAAGTTCCCGCAAGTATTCCGGCAATGCCATCATATCTCCTGTAATATACTGTTGGTAGGGGATACTTCCCTGCGGCAAAAATGCCATCGTATTTCCCGTCAAAAACTCAAATTCTGTGTTAGCAGTATTTCCACCACAGACAGAAACATTTAACATTCCTGTTACGGTATTTTCAGCGCCACTTTGCAGGCTGTGTACAAAAGGCATGTAATCTTCGTTAGTCTCAAACTCTCCTAAGACCGATAAATCGGAAAAGGCCTCATTCATAACTACAATAATATTCGGCAGCTCCTTAGAAAATTTCTCCTCTTTTTCCACATCAGTGCCATATTCTTCTAACACTGCCTGTGCTTCGCTGCTGTACCCCTGTGGCTTTTCAATAGACATATAGGCAAGATTCATCACAAAAGTCACCGCTATTCCGTCCACATCTGTCATATATACCGGAGTAAATAGCTTGTTGTACAGTCTGTGGCTGTTCTGAAAATCTTCCTGCTGCAAGGCATTTGAAAAAATACAGAGTACCAATAGCAGCGCTGCTGCCGGAATCAGTCGTTTCCAGAATGCCAGTGCTTTTATTTCCACTTTTACAAAACGAAATAAAAAGATGCAGACCGCAAAAGCAATCGTTACCACCAACATCCTGGCATCAGGCATAAAGTCATAATTGTCCGCTACGCTTACTGCCGTCTTTAAGGATAGAATATCCCACGGCACAATAGGGTTGGTACGAAAGCGTACCACATAGGCATTGGCAATCCCATAAATCATTGCCACGCTAAACAAAATTCTGTGTGCTCTCTTTAAAGTTCCTGTCAGACAAAACAGAATTCCTCCTAATAATTCAAATAATATTATATTAAAAAACTGTGCCCAGGGACGAACCTCCGTAAAAGGATTGTGACTGTAACTTTCCAACAGATAAAAACATCCTACCGGCGGTAAAATGATCAGAAAAAAAGCTGCCACACAGTGCATTATCTTTTTCCCGTCTGCTTTTTTTATATTTCTATGTTTCCCCTGCTTTTCTGTGGGAACACGCTTTACTTTTCTACTTGCATTCATGTCATACTCTCCTGCACCAATGGGTTCTTTCCCCTTTTTGCCATAGGACATTTTAACATATTCTATCTGTCGTGGAAACGTATTCTCCAAATTTTCACAAATTCTTAAAAATACAGTGTTTATTTTTTCTTACATATTATGTCGTATTTCGTGTCTTTTTTTGACATTTTATGTGAATAACAACGAATTGTATATTTTTCTGCTAAATGTTATCTTGACTTTCTATCCAAAATCCCCTAGTATTTTTCTTGGACAAACAATTATTATAGAAAAGGGATTTTGAAAATGAACGTTGAAACGGAATTAGTACGTTTAACGAAAGAAAATGACAATTTCAAGAAAATCATTGAAACACAGCAGAACACTATCAAAAAGATGGTGGATTACTTTATTTTAGAGAAAAGAGAGGGTAGCACAAAAAATTTTACAGTGGATTGTTAGAACAGTATAGCAAAAAGATGCCGGTATCTATTTACATTACAGTACAATAGATACCGGCATTTTTTTGAAAAAAATAAATCGACTGACTGTCGATTTATTTTTAATGCCGGCAATGGGACTTGAACCCATACGATGTTGCCACCGCCAGATTTTGAGTCTGGTGCGTCTGCCATTCCGCCACGCCGGCTTATCTATTATTTTTGCTTAAGTTTTCGCTCAAGCAAAACTTATTTTATCATAACCATTTTCAAATTGCAACCATAAAATAAAATTATTCTTCCTTCATTGACATTAGTTATCATATATGATAACTTTTTATTAGATTGATTTTAAAAGCCGCCTAAGCGGCGGAATTGAGGACGTTAATGAAAGATGTTGACAAACAGCTTGCTCCCCGTTACGAAGTGGTGGAACAGCTCAAAGAAGTCCGCAAAGCCCAACACGTAACCCAGGAGGTTCTCGCAGAGCGTGTCGGCACAAAGAAATCCAATATTTCCCGATTGGAGAGCGGCAATTACAATCCCAGCCTTGATTTTCTGATTAAAGTAGCAGGAAGTCTCGGCAAACAAATACATATCAAAATTCAATAACGGGATAATTTATCAACAGACAAAAATCTGACTATCATAAGGAGGCACAAGATGGGACACGGATTATTACTTGGAAAAAATCCACGCCATATTGACAAAGATGTGGAACTATGCCGCACCACCAATGAGCGTATCAGCAATCAGGCGGCGAACTTACTGATTGAAAACCGAATACCTTTTACGCGAAACTGGGTCAAAATACCATTTTTTCAGCGAGAAAAATATGCCGGTGCGGAGCAATTCTATGTGATTTGCACCAACCGAAACCGATACGGACAGGCGCGAAGAACTCTAGAACAAATGGATGCAGTATTCCGCAAACGATTAATTGTAAGTAATTATTAAGATAAAGACGGGCTGTAATAGCCTGTTTTTTTGTTTTACACTTTTTCTAATTTAGGTTCTTGACAAATCTTTATTCCGTTCTATAATTAAACTCTAAGTTCAATTAATTCATTAAAAATATTAAAGACCAGTTTTTTATGAAGGAGGCTTCTTATGGGAAGAAGAAAAAAAGAACCTGCCCACATTCATAGGCAACGCATCGCTGTCGCTGCTGAAACTCTTTTTGCTTCCAAAGGTGTTTCGGTTACTTCTATGGATGATATTGCAAAAGCAGCAGGATACAGCAAGGCTACCCTCTATGTTTACTTTCAAAGCAAGGAGGAAATCATAGGCGTTCTCACCTTAAAAAGTATGGAGGGTCTCTATGAGTGTCTGTCGCAAGCTCTACAGTCAACCAAAAGTATGCAGGAGAAATATTATCTTCTCTGTCAGGCATTATTGCAATACAGTGAGGACTATCCTTTTTATTTCAAAACAGTATTGGAACAAATCAATATTGACATGGAACACTCAGACTGCCCAAAGGAAGATTACGAGACCTTTCACATAGGAGAAAAAATCAACCATCTGCTTTATGATTTTCTTTCAGAAGGCATAAAAAGCGGTATCTTTCGTGATGATTTAGTCATCCTGCCCACTATCTTTTCTTTCTGGGGCGCTCTCTCTGGTCTGATACAGCTTGCCACCAACAAGGAAACCTATCTTCTTCAGGAATTAAATCAGACAAAACAAGAGTTTCTGAATTATGGATTTACGATGTTCTATCGTTCCATTACAAAGGAGGAATACCATGATGAATAAGAAACATCTTCTCGCTATCTTAGGAAGCCCCCACCAGCAAGGTCCTACCGCACAAATGCTAAATCTCGCTGTCTCAGCGGCGAAATCTGCCGGATATACAATATCGGAAATCAATCTCTACGAAATGGAATTAGCCCCCTGTAAGGGATGCCTTGCCTGCCATTCTTCGAGAGAATGTGTATTGGATGATGACATCAAAACAATTACAAAGCTGCTCAAAGAAGCAAATTTGATTCTCCTTGCAGCACCTGTTTACTGGGCAAATGTCCCTGCTGTGGTAAAAAATATGTTTGACCGTCTCTGTGGTACATCTATGGAGGAAACCGCTACTTTTCCAAAGGGACTTTTCCCTGGAAAGAAATATATGTTTTTCACTGCATGTCACACCCCTGCACCATTCTGTCATCTTTTCAGGCAAAGTAGTGGTGCCATACGAAATGCAGATGAATTTTTTAAAACTGCAGGCATGAAATGTGCCGGACATTTCGTCTGGGACAACACCAAAAAGAAAAAAGAAATGCCTAAAAGACTGGCAAAAAGAATTGAAAGGAGTTTTTCTTAATTATGGGAATTGTTTTAGGATTTGTATGTATTTTTCTTTTTTTACTGCTTTGTGCGAAAGCTCTTACTCGGAAATTTCATTTAAAACGGGCAGACGCGTTTCTTTTTAAACTCCACAAACCGGTCTCTGTACTGCTGATACTGGTATGTCTATTCCATATAATAGCTGTACTTCCGGTAATAAAGACCCGCCATATTCTGCTTACTGTTTCCGGTATCTGTGTCATTTTCTTCATGATACTGCTTATCATTTTATGTCACAAAGCAAAGCCAAAAGCCCTAAAGCTCCGCCTTCACCGGATTTTTGCCTTCCTTATGGCACTTGCAATTATTTTTCATATAGGAATTTACTATATAGACTTTGCAGCCTACCAAGATAAAATAGCTACAGTTTCAATTGAAGAAATAAATTTTTCGCAAATAAAGGACGGCACATACATCGGTGAATACGATGCCGGATATATCTATGCAAAGGTGCAGGTTACAATAGACGACGGGGCAATGACAGACCTCATTCTGCTAGAACATAGAAATGAGCGTGGCAAACCTGCAGAAGCCATCCTGCCTGAAATTATAAACAGACAGAGCCTCACTGTTGATACCATATCCGGTGCCACTAACTCGAGTCTGGTAATAAAAGCTGCCATCCAAAAGGCTCTTCAAAATTCACAAACCCGGTAGAGATAGCTGTTTCCCTGCTTTCCTATCCGCTCCACGATATTTAAATCATTCATAATCAAAAGCACGGTTCCCGCTAACTTAGCGGGAATTTTTGCACATTTAGCAAAATCCTTCGTAGTGAACGGCTCTCCTAAATCATAAGGAATGAGTTGCATATAATCTTCTCTACGCTCAATACAGACCTCTTCCACAAACCGGATGGGAATTCTATCGTAACGCTCACTGCCCTTTTTCTTATCTCTGCTCCAACCGTTTAGCAGACGATACTCCTCCATATCAAGGAGCGCAAGCCGAAATTTCAAATTTTCATTTTTTAAAAAAGGACGTATTTTATATAGCTCAATAAATGCCTGATAGGGATTTCCATGTTTCGGAGATTTACGCTTCGGGGAGGTTTCTCCGCTCTCCTCATCAATCCAGCTAAGCCATTTTTCATTGGGAATCGGGTAGACAATGGTAACCGGATACTGTTTTAAAAATACCTCCAATTTTCTTCTCATCGCATGAAATGCACGGGTCTGTATCTCAATAATCTCCGTCCCCGTAAAAATATCAGCCACAAAATTTTCGATGGGAATCTCATGCATATCCGCATCTGGGGCATAATAGTTCTTTAGAACCGCATGCACTGTTTTTTCCGAAAGAGTTCCAATGCCCTGCCGCTCCCGGTCTCTGCCGATAACTAAGTTCTTTGCTGCTTCAAATCTACCCTCATCGATACACATACCCTACTCCTGTCAGATAAGAAATCTACTCTAAAACAAAGTGGGAAAGCCCACGTCAACTCCCTTCCCCTCAATCTTTGAGGGGCTTGTTCACTTTGCGCGCCGGTTGTGGTATGCGTAGCATATCTTTCCTCTCCACAACCGTGCGCATCTTGCACGGAGTGCTTTATGTAAAAAATTTACTGTTTCTCCGGATGTTTCATGTTCTTTAAAATATCAAAACAATCAAAGGTTCTGAAATAATCATCCGGGGTCTCCGCACGACGGATTAATTGGGTGGAACCATCCTCTTTTAGCAATACCTCTGCAGAACGGAGCTTTCCGTTATAGTTATATCCCATAGAAAATCCGTGGGCGCCGGTGTCATGGATGACTAACAAGTCTCCCATCTCAATCTCCGGCAACATGCGGTCTACCGCAAATTTATCACAGTTTTCACAAAGAGATCCGGTTACGTCATATTTGTGGTCGCATGGTGCATCTTCTTTTCCCATAACGGTAATATGATGATATGCGCCATAGATGGCCGGACGCATTAAGTTTACGGCACAGGCATCCACACCGATGTACTCTTTATGAGTGTGTTTCTCATGGATTGCTCTAGTCACCAGACATCCATAAGGAGCTAACATAAAGCGTCCCATCTCGGTAAAGATAGAAATGTGACCTAATCCGGCAGGAACTAACACTTCTTCAAATGCTTTTCTTACCCCTTCCCCGATAACATGAATATCATTCGGTGTCTGGTCAGGGCTGTATGGCACTCCCACACCGCCGGAAAGATTGACAAACTGAATGTCACATCCTGTCTTTTCTTTTAATTCCACCACCAGTTCAAAAAGCTGCCTTGCCAACTTCGGGTAGTATTCATTGGTAACGGTATTGCTTGCTAAAAATGCGTGAATACCAAAATGTTTTGCACCTTTCTCCTTTAGTACTTTAAATCCCTCAATGATCTGGTCGTGGGTAAATCCGTATTTTGCATCCCCCGGGTTATCCATGATACCATTGCTCATTTTAAATACACCACCCGGATTGTAACGGCAGCTGATGGTCTCAGGAATTTTTCCGATGGTCTTCTCTAAGAAATCAATATGGGTAAAATCATCTAAATTGATGATAGCCCCTAACTCTGCTGCAAATTTAAACTCTTCTGCCGGTGTATCATTCGAGGAAAACATAATATGTTTTCCATCAAACCCCTGAGAATCTGCTAACATCAACTCTGTTAAGGAAGCACAATCACATCCACAGTCATAATCTTTTAAAATATCTAAAATATATGGATTTGGAGTTGCTTTCACAGCAAAGTACTCACGAAATCCCGGGTTCCAGGAAAACGCCTCTTTGACTGCCTTTGCATTCTCACGGATACCTTTCTCGTCGTATAAATGAAACGGGGTTGGAAATTTTTTTGTAATTTCCTCAAGCTGTTCTTTGGTAACAAATGGTTGTTTTTTCATTTTTATTCCTCCTTTGATATACGCCTAAAATACGGCTTGAACTAAAAACATATATAATACGGTGCCAACACCGATACTTAACAAATTATTCCTCTTCCATAAATGAAGAAGAATGACCACGATAACTGCAACTGCCTCCGGTATCCCATATGGATAAGCCGTAAGTCTGACATCTTTCAAACAATAAATAATCAACATTCCGATGACCGCCGGCGGCAACACTTTTCCTAAATATTGCACAGTAGGCGGGATTTCCTTTCCCGGTGGAAAAAATAAAAACGGAAACAGTCTCGTAAAAAATATGGTTCCCGCAACAACTGCAATTATGACAAGAGAACGAAATACGCTAATCTGCATGTTCTTCCTCCTTCTTCTCCATCCATATTCTTTTTCCTGAAAGCAGAACCACCATCATCACAATCATGGTCGGCAATATAAAATTCTCTGCCCCGAAAATCAACAGACAAAGCAGTGCACAACCTAATCCCACGCACGCAGAGGGACGTTTTTTTTCATCCATCCACTGTTCTACCATAATGACTACAAACAATGCGGTCATGGCAAAATCTATTCCTGTAGCTTCTATCGGAAGCCACCTGCCGAGCAATGCACCAATACCAGACCCTAAAATCCAGTAAAACTGGTCTAACATTGCAATGGCAAACAAAAATTTTGACTCATCCACTGCCTCGGGAGTCTTTGTAATAAAAAGAAGCGAATAGGTTTCATCCGTCAAAGAAAAAATCATGTACCACCGTTTTCTTCCCATTTTTGAGAAACGCTCTAACAAAGATAACCCATAAAAAATATGGCGGACATTCACCATAAATTCCATAAAAATTATTTCTAACAAACTCACACCCGGCACAAAAAAATTGACTGCCAGATACTGACCGCTTCCTGCATAGCAAACCAGACTCATAAACATTGCCCACAGGAAATTGTATCCTTTTTCCTGTATCATTACTCCAAAAGCCATACCGATAAACAGATATCCCGTCAAAACCGGAATCGTATATGGAAATGCTGCCCGAAAGGCTTTGGCATATCCAAAACTCCCTTTTTTCTTTACTTTTTCTGACATTTCCTAATCCCCTGCATTTTTCTCTATTGCAATTTGTACTCTACAATATTTTCCTGTATACATCAAGATAACTTCCGTTTTTTTTCAACAAAATCTTTGCTTTTTCTGTGACTTATGATATACTTTTTATAGTTATGTTTGTATGACTGAAGGAGTTATGAATGAGTATTACAGTATTAAACTATCTTGATCAGGAACTGGTAAACAGCATTACACAGCAGGCTGCCATGCGTGCAAACGCAGCTGCCACCACTACGGAGGGCAGTGATTTTGCCACTTCTTTGAGCGAAAGTTCAAAGGCCCTTGCTTCTAATGACAGCAGCACCGGTTCCCAGACAAACACCACAGCTGCCTCTAGCACCACAGTTTCCTGTCCGGAAAATTATGAGTCTTATTTTAAAGAGGCTTCTGACGCTTACGGTGTTTCTACCACACTTTTAAAATCTATTGCAAAAGCAGAATCAAGCTTTGATGCCTCTGCGGTAAGCAGTGCCGGTGCCGTCGGTATCATGCAGTTAATGCCCGCTACTGCCGCTTCTCTTGGTGTCTCTAATTCTTATGATGCCAGAGAAAATATCATGGGCGGAGCAAAATATATCAGCCAGTTGTTGTCTAAATATGAGGGAAACATTTCACTCGCTTTAGCGGCTTACAATGCAGGCAGCAATAATGTGGACAAGTATGGCGGTATCCCTCCTTTTACGGAGACACAAAATTATGTAAAAAAAGTTCTTTCTTATATGAATGGAACTTTTTCCACGGAGAGTTTTTCTAATACTGCTTCTTCTTACAACTCCGGTATCTTCGGTCTGACCGGAGAAGAACGGGATGCTGCAAATGAGATGCTCGGCAAATTTTTTGCTGCTAATAATATTACAAAATCAACCTTAGATACACTCGTAGCATTATTAAAAAATCTGTCTACTGCCGTAGGAAATACTTCCACTAGTACAAGCAGTTCCATTGCTAATACATCTGCCGCAGACAGTTCCGCATATCCGGCTGCTTCCACCACTGCACCGGTGTTACCGGAAACTCCAGCTGCTGCAATTACCGGAACCGCTATTCCGGCACCTGCCATTCCGACCGTTGACCCTGTGGTTACAGAAGATGACAGTTCTGCAGAAGAAACGATCTCTTCTCCTGATGGAGATAATGCTATGGACACTGCCGTCACTCCTGACAGCAGCACCGGAGACGCAATTGCCGCTCCTTCCATATAACAAAATGTGTATATTTTTGCCCGGTATGTTTCAAGCATACAGGGCATTTCTTTTCTTTCGTAATATGCGCAATATTCTAATCGAAAATATTGTACTAGGAAAGTTCTTCAATCTGCTGCTCTAAATAACCATTAAATTCTTTCATAAACTTATAAAGCACATCCACTTCCTCTTTTCCATATTTTTCCAAAAATTCCATGTCACGCTTTTCCCACATTCTATGCCGCTTAGCATGCTCATCAAAAAGCATCTTTCCCTGATCTGTCAGTTTAAAATAAATCTCTTTTTTATTGGTCTCTAAAGTGTATTTCTCAATCAACCCCTTTGCTAACAACTTCTTCGTCATTTTACTGATGGCGCCTCTTGTCATTCCCATATGCTCTGCAATCTTTGTAACATTCGGAAGCTCTAAACGCCCGATAAAATCAATGCAATGCGTCTCGGAATAACCGTACTCATCTAAGCAGGAGCTTTCCGTCAGCTTTGAAAGCATGTCCTGCCGCTCTAGCATGAGAGAAATTTCTTTTAATAAAAGTTCCTGTTCTTTCATAAGACAGGCTCCTTTCTGATTGTTTCCTCGTCAACAATCTTTGTATTTTTACTATAGCTTATTTTTGTTTCCCTGTCAACATTTTTTCTAATAACGATGGAAACTTAAAAATGGACGTGCAGTTTATGTTGCACGCCCATTAAAAAACTGATGATTCACTTAATCAAATTTGAATTTGGATAATAAATCACCAAGACTGGTTCCTGTGGTTTCCTTATCCGTGTACGCCTCTAAATCCTCCACGCCTTCCGTATCCACCATCTCTTCCTCTAAGGCTTTCATACTGAGGCTTATTTTGTTATCGTTGGTATTTAAAACCTTTGCCTTTACCTTCTGTCCCACCTTCAAGACTTCAGACGGCTTACCAATTCTGCGCTCGCAAATCTGGGAAATGTGGACAAGTCCACTCAGTCCGTTTCCAAGACTGATAAATGCACCATAAGGCATCAAGGTCTCTACCGTTCCCTCTAATACGGTTCCCGGAACAATCATGGAAATCTTGTGATTTCTTTCCTCTTCCTCTGCGGCTTTTGCCACAACCTTACCGGATAACACCAGTTTTTCTTTCTCTGCATCCACTGTGATAACCTTTGCCTCAATTTCTTTTCCAATCCAGGCATCCGTATCTTCCACATAATCTAATGTAATCTGGGAAGCCGGGATAAATGCCCGAATCCCCTCTAAATAGGTTACAACACCGCTTGGCACACTCTCTTTAATACGTACCTTTACTGTAGTTTCTTCCTCTAGCATCTGCTGCAATTTCTCCCAGGCTAACACATCATTTGCTTCTTTTTTGGAAAGAAGGATATTTCCCTCTCCATCATCGGTTTTTACCACTGTTGCCTCTATCACATCACCGATATGCACCTGCTCTGTAGCAGAAAAATCCGGGTCATTGCTTAAATCTTCTACTTTGATAATCCCCTGTGCATAATATTTTAAATCTAAGGTCACTTCCTCCTCATTCACGTCAATGACAGTACCAGAAATGATATCTCCCTCTTTGATTTTCCGAAAAGATGCCTCTAATTCCTCTTTGAAATCGTCCATAGTTTCCATAATAGTTATCCTCCAAACCTTTCAATTACCCCCATTATAGGGTACAATGGACAACTATGCAAGTGGAAACTCTAGAACTGCCTTAAATAAATCTCCATCTACTTCGATATGGAACTTTCCGCCCTGTGCTTCGGTAAAACTTTTGGCAATGGCAAGTCCAAGACCTGAACCCTCTGTATTTCTTGAGCTGTCTCCCCTGACAAAACGCTCCGTAATTTCCTCTGCATTGATGTTTAGTTCCTCAGCGGACATATTCTTCATGACAATTTCTACCATATTCTCCGTAGTCTTCACCTCAACATAGACTCTCGAATTTGGCATAGCATATTTCTGTACATTTCCGAAAAGATTCTCAAAAATACGATAGGTTTTCTGGTTATCTAATTTTACAATGACCTTTTCCTCCGCTACTATCCAGCGAAGTTCCATTCCCTTTTCATGGATTTTATCCACATGCTCGATACTGACCTGTTTCATCAGATTTACTACATCTAGCTCAATGGGATTTAACACAATATTATTACTAGAAGCCTTGCTGACTTCAAATAAATCTTCAATTAGCATCTTAAGTCTCAATGATTTCTTCTCTAAGGTTTCAATGTAGGAGCGGCGTTCCTCCTCCGTAATATCCTCTTTTTTCAAAAGCTCCACATAGGTGGTAATCGCTGTCAATGGTGTCTTTAAATCATGGGAAACATTCGTAATCAGCTCCGTTTTCATTCTCTGGCTCTTTACCTCTTCATCCACCGCCTTTTTAAATCCGCTTCTGATTTTCACTAATTCCCCACGGAAAGGCTCAAATACTCCTAAATCCTCCGTGATAACGGTATTCAAGTCTCCCTCTGCGATACGGTTTACGCCTTGCAGCAATGTCTGGTAATCTTTTCTGATCTTTTCATAATTCTTTTTTAGCAGATAAAACAGCACCACTGAATAAATTCCCAGTGCAATGATGCCAAAAGCCCACAAAAATGACAGCAATGACAATACAATAAAGTTCAAAACCACTATTTTTACAATGGTTTTGGTCGATTTTTCACTAAAGTCCACATGATGTATCTCATCCATAAATTTTTTCCACTTCTTTTTTAGCCACGGAAAAATCTGATAAATAAAGCTGTACTCTCTGACATATTGTTTCATTCCTAATGAAAAAAACGGCCGAAGAAAATACACAGAAACATACCATGCGGCATATACGCAAAACAAAAAGCAGGCACAGCCAAACAATGATGAAAGCACCTCGTAAGTTCCCTTCGTATGAGTGGCATTACTGATTTCTGCAAAGCTCCGGTAATTTTGTTGCCAGATAAGTTCCACCAAAGTATCCTGCATACATAACACGATAAAAACACCTATTAAGGCAGCTTCCATCAGATAACATTTTCCCGGTCTGTGCACCATCACATCATCTTTCCAAATTTTTCTACTGCTCATAAAAAACGCAAATGCCGTTAAATAGATTGCCACTGCAGCATATAAAAATTTTGCTCCTGCATTAGAATAAGCATTCAAATAACTCCCGTACTGATTATAAAAATCATTATTTCCATCATACATCGCATCGGCATAAATGCTGTTTGCCGGAATAGCAAATACAACCTGAAAATCTTTTGGTTTTTCCAGCCTCAACTGATAGCTTTCTCCAAAATTATCTGTGTAAGTGGTTTCCAGTAAATTTTTTCGATCTATCTGACCTAATTTTTTAATGATTTCGTCTCCTCTGGTACTTACTCTGCTAAAATATGGTTTTACCTCCATGACTCCATTTTCATCAAATCGGATACCAAAAATTTCTACATAATTACCGGATAGTTCCTCAATAGAAGACGTATACTCTGTTACTTCTTCTAAAGGATTACCAGTATTTGTATTAGACGCTGTTTTGTCATCCTCCCCAATCACACAGTAATCCACACCGGAACGGTATTCCTCAAATATCCTACTCCATTCCTCTATTACTTCATCTATAAATGAATCTGCCGCGTCCTTTGTATCCCCTTCTGTTTCTGCCAATTCTTCCTTACCGGGATATGATTCAATAAATAGTTCGGAACCTGTTACCTGTTCTCCACTTTTCCTCTCAACTTCTTCCTGATACAGTACATAGCATCCTTTATACAAGTTTTCCATAAAGTCTTCATCGACTGTTTCCTTACTGTATGCCTCCTCAGAATCAAGCTTCACCTCTTCTAGATTTGCCTGTCCTATGCAGTTAATACTTGGAAAAAATGCCATAGTTATCAACACACATACCAGCAACACCAGAATTGTTATCACTATTTTTTTACGGTTGTTTTTCCATTTTATATCCAACACCCCACACCACCTTTAAATATTTTGGTTCCTTCGGGTTAATTTCAATTTTGTCCCGAATGTTTCTTACATGTACCATAATGGTATCCGTATTAATTGCTTTCTCGTTCCACACCCTCTCATAAATCTCTTCCGCAGAATAGACTCTGCCCGGATTTTTCATCAGAAGAGTTAAAATCTTAAATTCAATCGGTGTCAGCTTCACCTGTTTTCCATCCACAAACACCTCCACGGTATCTTCATTCAACTCAATGCCACCTATGATATGTACCCTGTCACTTTTCTCCGTCACCGCTGACTTGCTGGCAAATTTGGTATATCTGCGCAGTTGGGAGTTTACTCTAGCCATCAGTTCTAATGGCGTAAAGGGCTTTGTCACATAATCATCCGCACCAATATTTAATCCAATGACCTTATCCGTTTCCTCTGATTTTGCAGAAAGCATAATCACCGGAAATTCGTATTTCTCCCGCAGCTTTAATGTCATGGTCACTCCGTCCATCCGCGGCATCATAATGTCTACAATTGCAAGATGGATTTCCTGTTTTTCAATCATTTCTAATCCCTCCACCCCGTCTGCCGCCTTAAACACGTTATAATTCTGACTCTTTAAAAAAATTTCGATTCCGTCACGGATTTCTTTATCGTCTTCTACGATTAGTATGTTGTACTGTTCCATTGCTAAACTCCTGTTCTGTCAGTTCTCTCCTGTTATACTCCGCAGTGCACATTCGAGAGCCTGTAGCTCTCTCATTCACGGGCGTTCGCCCTATCAAAACTGATAGAAATAAATTTGTCTGCAAGCAGCCAATTTCTTTCTGTCAGTTTTGGCACTGCTCATTGCCTACGCGTACATTATAACATTTATATTGATACTTTGACAGAAGTTGTAAATATAATCGCTCTGCCCGACGGGCAATTTCTGTTTCTGCATATTCTGCGGCAGTCTTTTTTGCATGGTCCCGCAATCTTGTATAAAGCCCCGGACTGCATAATGCCTGCTCGATAGCTGCCGCAAAACAATCTGCATCCTCTGTCGTCAACATACCGTTTTCTTTTGCCCTTACCACATCTCTCACACCGGTTGCATCTACCGCCACCACCGGTGTACCTGCCGCCATCGCCTCTAACACCACAATTCCCTGTGTTTCTGACTTTGAGGTAAACAGGAATAAGTCGCAGGCTGCCTGATAATTTTTTATCTGACGGTTATCTACATTTCCCAGAAAAATGACTTGCCCTTCTAACCCCAGTTCTAAACATTTCTGCTCTAAATGTTCTCTCTCTAACCCCTCACCAATCATCAAATGATGAAACGTTTGTCCTTGAAATGCCAACGCCTCCTTTGTCTTTTTTAGTGCGTCCAGTAAAAAATCTAAGTTTTTTTCCTTTGCCAGTCTCGCAACCGTGCAAAACAGGTAATCTGCTCCCTGCAAGTATCGTTTTCTGATTTCACAAACCATATTTTTTTCGGGATAAAAGTTCTCCTCTAAAATTCCGGTAGGCAAAATTTCCACCGGTGTCTCCACCCCCTTTTCATATATTAAATGTTTCTCTATCCCAGGCGTAGGCGCTAACAGCAAATCACAGTGATTACAAAAATATGTTAAATAACTCTTTATGACTCCGGTGCACCGCTCCACCTGTTGTAATGATTTCACATAATACAGGTATTCTTCATAACGGGTATGATAGGTAAATACCACCGGAATTCCCAATTGTCTGCGCAGCGCAAGCGCCACATTTCCCACAATTGCCGGATGGTGTACATGTATCAGGTCTATCTGTAATTCTCTCATTTTCCGCTGAAACATACCTGTCAAAATATTTGGCACCGGTGCCCCCGCAATTGCCATCGGAAAGGATGGATATCGAATCACATAAGGCTCGTCTTCCTGTTTACCGTAACTCGGTGCAAAAACATATACGGTATGACCTATTTTTCGTAATTCTTCTGCTAAGTGTTCAATGGATATCGGAACACCTCCCACATAGGGTTTATAATTATTTGTCAGCATTGCAATCCTCATTTTTTCACTTCCTTCCAAAATTTAAAGCAGTGCAAACACTGCATCTCCAAAGAGATAACCGGCTCCCACAAATACCAGGTTCCACACCGCCACTCCTAATGCAGAGCTTACTACATAACTCCCGAAATTCATTTTCATAACACCGGCAGGAATCGAAATCAATGTCCGAACCATTGGGATTAATTTGCTGACAAAAATTCCCACACAGCCCTTTTCCCTAAGATAATCGATTTTTTCCTCTATCATTTTTTGATGTTTTGGAAAATGTTTATAATACCTTTTTAAGAAAAGATCTCCGCCACCTCTGCCTAACCCGTAAAGGATAACACTTCCCGTTACCCCCGCTGCAATAGTAATAAATATGGTGACAAAAAAATTCATTTCCCCTCTTGCCGCCCATATCCCTGCTACCGGCATAATAATTCCTGCCGGAAATCCGGGCAAGTTTAAATATTCCAACAATACAATGATAAATATTGCAATGGGACCATAGTCTACAAAATATTGCATAATGATTTCTGCATCCATATCTTTTCCCCTCTCATTTTGTTGGTTTTATCTTACCGTAAGAATTTGAAAACTCCCTGCAGAAAAATCCAAAGAATTTCTAAAGAAACCCTTTGGATTTTGTGTATCATTTTTTTCTTTTCTTTCTATATAAAAAATGGTATGATGTAAACGTTACAGATTTTTTATTTTAGGAGGTACGTTATGGACAAGAAAGCAACCAGTATTATTTCTTATATCACCTTAATCGGTTGGTTAATTGCCTTTTGTGCAGGTGACAAGGAAGGTGCAAAGTTTCATCTGAATCAGTCGTTGGTGCTGCTGTTAGCAAATCTTATCGCTAGCTTCTGTACTTATATCCCTGTAATTGGTGGCATTGTAAGCTCAATTTTAAACATTGTTATTTTTGTTTTCTGGGTAATGGGACTGGTATATGCTTGTGAAGGCAAAGATAAGGAAGTTCCTTTATTTGGAAGTATTAAGATTTTGAATTAGAGATAAAAAGTTTTTCTTATTTTTTTGATTTTGCATCTTGACATCTGCGCAATCCTATAGTATAGTAGTACAGGTGTTGAGGTGCTCAACAAATGCTGCTGTGGCTCAGTCGGTAGAGCGTCGCATTGGTAGTGCGGAGGTCACGGGTCCGATTCCCGTCAGCAGCTTTCTTTAAAAAACAGCGCAAGCCTAGAGAAATAAAGGGTTTGCGCTGTTTTGATTCTATTTTTTGTCACACCTCCCCCTTCTTTTGTCAAATTCCGTACGGACTTTTCCGATAAACATTTCCATGACATTGACAGCCCTACCTATTTTAAACACAAATAACTGCAAAAGACCTGTTAGAGTACCCTGGCTTCTTTCAGGGTACTCTCTGAAACAGACTTTCCGCTTCCTATCGTTTCTGATTTATCGGCTGTATTCCCTCTTTTCGAACATTATGTGTCTGATTCTGGTTTTCGGGCTTTACCTTTTGCGTCACACTATTAAATTTGTTGTGATTTATCTGCCTTTCTATGCGTTCCTCATTTTTTTGATCCATGATTATCACCTCTCAGATAATATGCCCTCAAAATACAAGTAACATACACTACTTTTTTCCGGAACGACTTCCTCCCTTTTGAATAAATTGTTTCTTATCTGCACACTCTACAATTGTCACTTTGCGGCTCATCCAAACCTGTCAGCAACTAAAGTTACTGTTTCATCAAAATGGAGACGTCCTGCGATACAAATCTAATAATATATAGAAGGAGATGCATATGCCAGATAAAAAAACATCCAATATCTACGATGACGGAAACATTCCAGACGTAGACCTGCCACAAAATAACGCTAAAAATTCTGCCAAGCCTGACTATGAGGTAGAGCCATTGCCGGAATCTTCACGCCCGAGAAAAGCCGGGCCGGGAGGAGATTAATTGTTCCCGCATGCAAATCTGCAGAGTGCCTGTCTGACGATGAGCTTTCCGTTCTTGCTACAGAACTGACTACTTTAGGCGACATACTTAAAGTCTTAATTGCACAACAGGCTGCATGTGAGAAAGAATGATTCTTTCTCACAGCAGCCTGCACTTGTCACACACCCTCTTTTCATACCCGACGGGTAAGGTCTTACCGCAATAACGGCATTTTCTGATGTAATCTTTCTTGCCCTTCGCAAGATAACGCATAATGTTTTCTTCTGTTTTTTCCCGCGCTTCCTCTAAGCGTTCTCCCTCTAAATTCTTTCCAAGACGAGTGGAAAACTGATGATATAAGTCTAACATCTTATAATAAGTTTCATATTTTACCAATCCGGTATCACTGCACATCGTAAGCGTTGGAAAAGATAAAGACACATCTGCGGAATAAGTCTTGCAATAATATAACCACAGGGAAACAATGTCCTTATTTTTGATATCAATCGAACAGGTCAACATCCGGTAAAGCGTATGCTTATCCTCAAATCCATCAATTTCTTTTCTGTCCTTATAAGCTCTCTCATACAAAAATAAAATTTCATCAATGCTGATTTTTTCAAAAGGTACGGATGTCTCCACAGATTTCCAGATTTTTAAAATAACATCCAACGGCTCATTCATATCAAGCAGCACCCGTGGGAAGCCAAGACTCACCGTATCAATCTCCGGTTCCTCTTCAAAGACATTTTTCCTGATAAAATGAAGGTTTCCCTCACCCATAGCATTGATATATCCCGTATCATACATACCAAATCGTCCGGCACGTCCTGCAATCTGCCGGATTTCCGGCACTGTCAGTGCCCGCACGCTCGTACCGTCAAATTTCTCCGTCTGAATAAAGACGATCCGTTTTACCGGGAGATTTAATCCCATTCCGATAGCATCCGTAGAAACTACCACCCGACTCTCCTTTTGGGCAAACTGGTGTATCTGCCTGCGGCGAATTTCCGGCGGCAGACTTCCATAAATTACACTGGTTTTCACACCCTCTTTCTCCAGTCTTCCCGCAATATCAAGTACGGCACGCTTAGTAAATAAAATTAGGGCATCTCCTTCCCTCACGTCCTCAGGGAAAGAAAATGGTGTCTCTTCACAGACTAAAGCTGTCTTTCGCTCATATTGATGAATTTCATAAGTATCCCCCGTAAGTTCTATCAAATGAAGAACCACTTTTGATGCTGCCGGGCTCATACAAATATGAATCTCCGATGCCTGCACACCAAGTATCGCTCTTGTCCAGGAATGTCCCCTGTCGGAAGAAACAATCATCTGTGCTTCGTCAATCACTGCAATATCATAACGCTGGTCTATGTCTAACATTTCAATCGTGGAAGAAGTGATGCGGCTGTTCTCCTCCGAAATACACTCCTCTCCGGTGAGCATAGTACAGGGAATCCCCGCCTCCCTCATCTTTTCATAGACTTCAAGCGCCAAAAGACGCAAGGGACCTAAATAAATGCCGTTTTGTGCTGTCTTTAAACGCTCTAGCGCATGAAACGTCTTTCCGCAGTTGGTCGGCCCCACATGCAGGATAAAATTACGCTTCATTTCAAGCGCTTCGGGAAATTCCAGTTCCGGATTTGCAGGTACCATAGTGATAATCTGTTTTCTCACATCCAGTTCCAGATAGTTTCTGCTTAAATCCTTTAAGGTTCTCTTGCAGATTTCGTAAGGCATTTCCGTCCGCAGCCCCTCTAATAGCTTTGCTGTCACAAGGTCTTTCTCATCCGGTTTCATAGCTTCTAAATCCATCCGTACCAGTTCTGGAATCAGCACTTGCCGAACCTGCATCATGGCAACCGGATTATTCTGTCTGAAAGCATAATAAGACAGATTTCGGATTTGTCTGTGATAATCCTCTAACCGAACCTGATTTGTGGGGGACAAATGAGTATGCTGCATCATTTTTCCAAGCGTAAATATCCTTTTCTCGTAATTGCCCCGTTTATCGTTATATTTTTTCTTGAATTTCTTTGCACTTTCACTGTACTGTGAATAATAAAACTGTATTAATTTCTCTTTTTGTATCATAGTTGTAAATCATTACAGGATGTCAATATATTCTCCTGCCAACGCCTTATTCATGCTGCGGACAGCACAGAATTTTCCGCACATAGAACAGGTGTCATCATGCTCCGGTTTTCTGTCGTCACGAATCTGTTTTGCTGTTTCCGGGTCAATGGCACATTCCCACTGCGCCTCCCAGTCAAGCGCACGTCGCGCATCCGCCATCTTGTCGTCGATCTCTCTTGCACCACGCACACCTTTTGCGATATCTGCCGCATGAGCCGCAATTTTAGAAGCAATAATTCCCTGCTTTACATCATCCACATTCGGCAATGCCAGATGCTCTGCCGGAGTTACATAGCATAAAAAGGCTGCCCCATTCTGTGCAGCAATTGCTCCGCCGATTGCTGAAGTAATGTGATCATATCCCGGTGCAATGTCCGTTACCAATGGTCCCAATACATAGAACGGTGCTCCCATACAGATGGTCTGCTGAATTTTCATATTTGCTGCAATCTGATCCATTGGCATGTGTCCCGGTCCCTCTACCATAACCTGTACATCCTTTGCCCATGCACGTTTTGTCAATTCACCCAGACGTACCAGCTCTTCAATCTGACACACATCAGAAGCATCTGCTAGACATCCCGGACGGCAGGCATCTCCTAAAGAAATGGTAACATCATATTCTCTACAAATATCTAAAATTTCATCATAGTACTCATAGAACGGATTTTCTTCTCCTGTCATGCACATCCATGCAAATACCAGAGAACCTCCCCTTGATACAATGTTCATTTTCCGTTTGTGTTTCTTAATCTGCTCAATGGTTTTTCTGGTGATACCACAGTGGAGCGTTACAAAGTCCACGCCATCTTCTGCATGAAGGCGAACCACATCTATAAAATCCTTTGCCGTCAAAGTCGCCAAATCTCTCTGATAATGTATCACGGAATCATACACCGGTACAGTTCCAATCATGGCAGGACACTCGGAAGTCAGTTTTCTACGAAATGGAATAGTGTTTCCGTGAGAAGATAAATCCATAATGGCATGAGCTCCCATGTTAACTGCCGCCATGACCTTTTCCATCTCCACATCATAGTCTTTACAGTCTCTTGAAATTCCCAGATTTACATTGATTTTGGTGCGAAGCATGGAACCTACACCCTCCGGGTCAATACATTTATGATTCTTGTTGGCACAGATGACAACCTTACCTTCTGCTACGAGAGGCATCAACTCTTCTACCGTCATCCGTTCCTTTTCTGCTACTTTTTTTAGTTCTTCCGTTACAATTCCCTTGCGGGCTGCTTCCATCTGTGTTGCATACTGCTGCATATTTTCCTCATTTCTGCAGAGGTCAGTGCCTATATAAAGTATTTCCTATGAAATCACAAAAGCCCAGTCACAGAGACCGGGCATATCATCTAATTGATGTCACTTCCGCTCCCTACGACAGTTTTAACTGACAGGTTCAAAGAGTCAGGTTTTACCTTCTCAACCGTTTGTGTCTCCACGCACAGTCCCTCTGCGATAGTTTTTATTTTGTATACATCATACATTAGACTAATTTGCCCTGTCTGTCAATCCCTGTTCCCGTTTTTGAACATAAAAAAAGACAGCCAACGTCAGGCTGTCTTTTTAGGAGAAGGTATTTTTACTATGGGGTATAGCAAAAATTATATATAATGTATTGGGGGGTTTTTACAGATATTATAATAGCATGACTGGCAACATAAGTGTTCACAAAGTCTACAAAATTTCCACTCATTATTTGTCTATTTTGTACAGTACCTTTGGCACATTTTTAATTTTTAACCTTAAAAAACGTACAAAAAATGTTCCATTTTTTTGTATCTTTTTGAGTGTCAACCTTTTTCCCATTTTACCGTATCTTTGCTTTGATACGCTGCAGGGCATTATCAATGGTTTTTGGAGACTTTCCCATTTTTTCCGCTATCTGTTGGTAATTAAGCCCTGACAGGTAGTTATCTAACACCTCTCGCTCCATTTTACTTAAACGCTCTTTTAATCTCTCCCAGAAGATTTTCAAGTTCTCCTGGTCTATGACAATCTGCTCCGGGTCACCCATACCTCCGGTTGTCAAGGTTTCCGCTAAAGAATGTCCTTCTTCTCCGGTTTCCGAATAGAAAGAGACATAGGTATTTAATGGGGCGTGTTTCTTCCGGTTTGACGCCTCCACCGCTTTATAGAGCTGCCTTGTAATGCAAAGCTCGGCAAAGGAAAAAAAAGACGCCTCCTTTGTTTCATCATAGTCTCTGACTGCCTTAAACAGTCCTATCATTCCCTCCTGTATCAAATCGTCCGTATCACCACCGATTAAAAAAACTGCATTGGCCTTTTTTCGAACCAATGGTTTATATTTATCCAGAATATAATCCATCAGCCTCGTATCTCCAGCCCGTAGCTTTTCTATGAGCTGTTCGTCCGATAACTCCCGATAATCCTCCACAATCTCCTCCTGCAAAATCTGATTGATTTGTACCTTTCATATCCTTCCATGAAAAAATTAGGAACAGTGAAACTTCTTCTTACATTTTCCGCTGTCTCACTATCTCATAAGCCAAAACGCCTGCTGCCACCGACGCATTTAAGGAATCAATATCCCCCTTCATCGGAATTGATGCAACAAAATCGCAGTTTTCTCTCACCAGTTTGCTAACACCCTCACCTTCGCTTCCAATCACAAGTCCGATAGGTCCTTTTAAATCCAGGTCATACATTTCTGTGCCGCCCATATCCGCACAGACAAACCAGATGCCTTTTTCTTTTAGCTCCTTGATGGTAGCGCTAAGATTTGTCACCTTTGCCACCGGAGTATAATTAATAGCACCGGCAGAAGTCTTTGCCACGGTAGCAGTAAGACCTACGGCTCTGCGTTTTGGAATAATGACACCATGCGCTCCTGCTAAATTTGCGGTACGAATAATGGCACCTAAATTATGAGGATCTTCAATATTGTCTAACAGAAAAATAAAAGGCGGTTCTCCTTTTTCCTCCGCAATTTTTAAGATGTCCTCTACCTCGGCATATTCATAAGCCGCTGCCGACGCAATCACACCCTGATGCTTCTTTGTCTCGGAAAGCTGGTCTAACCGCTCTTTTTCCACAAATTGGATAATGGTGTCATGCTTTCTTGCCTCCCGCACAATCGTGCGCACCGGACCATCCTGACAGCCATCTAAAACATACAATTTATCAATCGTTTTTCCGGAACGAAATGCCTCTAACACCGCATTGCGTCCCTCTATTTTCAATTCTTCGTATCCCATATATACTCCTTATTTTTATGTATCCTATTCCAATTAACCATCTGCCTGTCCAATCCCGCTCACAACTAAATCTCTAACCACAAAACAGTTTTTCTGCAGAATGTTTTACTTTGAATAGTTACGCCCT
This sequence comes from Clostridiales bacterium, assembly GCA_029006795.1. Classification (GTDB taxonomy): domain Bacteria; phylum Bacillota; class Clostridia; order Lachnospirales; family Lachnospiraceae; genus Roseburia. The sequence continues at coordinate 38,206 of JAQXGQ010000122.1, forward strand.
TACTACAGTTTTAAATTCAATCCGTCCACTCCTGCCCTCACGAGCTCCACGATACGCTCAAATTTATCCTGCAAATACAGATATCCCATCAGTGCTTCAAAGCCGGTAGCTTTCCGGTAATCAGCCATAGTGGCATTCTTTGCCATAGTATAAGATTTGGCATTTCTACCTCGACGGTAAATCCCCTCTTCCTCCTCTGTCAGAAGAGGAAGCAGGATTTCCATCATTTCTGCCTGAGTATGTGCCTTTACAATCTGGCTGGTACGCTTGTGCAGTTCGCTGGCTTTGGTATTTCCCTTCGCCACCACCACGGAACGTATCACCAGATCATAAATCCCGTCGCCGATATAGGCTAACGTCAGCGGCGAATAGGTACGAATGTCCACATCTGGTATCTGAAACTGTTCTTTTAAATAGCGGTCAATTCCCATTTCCATTCAAACATCCTCCTATCCGCATGTTCTTATGCCTTGTGCCATACAACGCCCTCTCTGGTATCCTTTAAAACAATGCCTTTTTCTAACAGTTCATCACGAATAGCATCTGCTTTCGCAAAGTCTTTCTCTTTCTTAGCAGCTTTCCGCTCCTCGATTTTTGCCAACACATAGCTCTCTAGCTCTGCATCAACGCCCTCTTTACTCTCTCCCACCTCCGCTGTGGTAAGATTTAAAGAAAGTACTTTATCAAAATCTTTCAAAAGCTCTAGTTTTGTCTTATCGTTCATATCTGCCTTCAACAAATCGTATACAATGGTAATCGCCATAGAAGTGTTCAAATCATTACAGATGGCATCTTCAAATTTCTCTTTGTATAAATCAAACTGTGCCTGTTCTACCGTTCCCTCGTCCTTTAATTCTGCAATCTTCTTCACCAGTTTTTTGTAAGCAGCGCTCATGTTGTCTAATACTTCGTAAGAAAATTCCAATGGTTTCCGGTAATGGGACTGCAAACAGAACATCCGGTATACCACCGGGTCATATCCTTTTTCCTGTAACAGGGACACTGTCAGGAAATCCCCTTTTGACTTACTCATTTTACCGGATTTGTCATTTAAATGCTGTACATGGAACCAGTATTTACACCACTCATGTCCCAGGTAACTTTCAGACTGGGCAATTTCGTTGGTATGGTGAGGAAAAATATTGTCCACACCGCCGCAATGGATATCCATATATTCTCCTAAATGCTTCATACTGATACAGGAGCACTCGATATGCCAGCCCGGATAACCGACACCCCACGGGCTATCCCATTTTAATGCCTGATCTTCGAATTTGGATTTCGTAAACCAGAGGACGAAGTCATTTTTATTCTTCTTATTAGCATCCTCCTCCACATCATCCCGGACACCCACTAACAGCTCTTTTTCGCTCTGGGAAGAAAATACATAATAATCCTTCAATTTGGAAGTATCAAAATAAACATTTCCACCTGCCACATAAGCATAACCTTTTTCAATCAGCACTTCCACCATATGAATAAATTCAGGGATACAGTTGGTAGCAGGTTCTACCACATCCGGTGTCTTGATGTTTAATTTTTTGCAGTCATCAAAAAAAGCATCCGTATAGAATTTTGCAATTTCCATGACAGTTTTATGCTCTCTCTGGGCACCCTTTAGCATCTTATCCTCTCCGGTGTCTGCATCGGAAGATAAATGTCCTACGTCAGTGATGTTCATAACACGCTTCACATCATATCCCACGTAACGGAGAGCTTTTTCTAACACATCCTCCATAATATAACTTCTCAGATTGCCGATGTGGGCAAAATGGTATACGGTAGGCCCACAGGTATACATGGCAATCTTACCGTCTTCATGTGGAATAACTGTTTCCACCTTTCTTGTCAATGTGTTATAAAATTTGAACTTATTTTCCATCTGTAATCTCCATTTCTCTTATCTCGTTTTAAAATTATGAAACACCGGCTATGCTTCAGCTTCAATGCCTGTTTCCTACACGCTCATATCATTTGTCAGTGCACGCACGGCTTTCTCTAAATCCAGTACACGGTTAATTAGCTCACTGTTTTCCTTCTGGAGTATATTGATATCCTCCTGCACCGGGTCAGGCAAATGACACTGATCCATATCACTGCGCGGAATCTTCATATTATCACGTTTTACAATTCTTCCCGGTACGCCCACCACGGTACAGTTTGGCGGAACCTCCTCTATGACAACGCTGCCTGCGCCGATTTTGGAATTTTCTCCCACGGTAAAGGAACCAATAATCTTTGCTCCTGCGCTAATCATAACATTATCGCCGATGGTAGGATGACGTTTTCCAGTTTCTTTTCCGGTTCCTCCTAAGGTGACACCCTGATACATGGTTACATTGTCCCCCACAACTGCAGTCTCACCAATAATAACACCGCTTCCGTGGTCAATAAAAAAGCCCTTTCCAATGGTAGCTCCCGGATGTATCTCTATTCCGGTTTTCCGCGCTGCCTTCTGTGATATATAACGTGCTCTGAAATAGTGTCCTTTTAAATATTGTTTATGTGCACGCCTGTAACTTAGCATAACACGAAAACTCGGATAAAGCAAAACTTCCATTGGAGATTTTATCGCCGGGTCACGCTCTTTGATTACCTGAAATTCTTCTTTGATGTGATTTATAATACCCATCTTTACAAATCCCCTTTCCTATAATTGAACAAAGTGTGGTCTGCCACTCCCTCGAACTTACTTTTTTCAGTAAGGTTTTTCCCATGAAACAAAAAACGGATAACCCCATCTCCTTAGAGACGAAATTATCCGCGGTTCCACTCTATTAAAAATCCAATGATTTTCACTCAATACACGTAACGTGTGTAAAACGTATCAGGCTACTAAATTCGCCCAATCAGCTCCCGGAGGCACTTCAAAAATCTCTTCCCTAAGACTGCTTTCAGCCGATGACAGCCTCTCTCTTTCGGATGTCTGATTTCCTACTCTTTCCGTTCTGTGCCTTTGTTTTATAAAATTCATATTATAGTTTATGCACTTTCCCCGGATTTGTCAACGTTTTCATCTGATTTTTTTATGTGATTGTAACGACGTTAGCCTTCCTGTTTTTAGGAAACATCTTATTCCTCTAATTTACTGCATCCACCACAGGAACCACATGGTCTGACCGCAGAATCTGCTACCGTAACACTGCTCTCATAAATTGTGGTTAAGGCACAAATCGCCTGGGAAGAAATTCCCTCTTCCGTTCCCGTAAAGCCTAATCCCTCCTCGGTAGTGGCTTTCACATTTATCTGGTCAGTGCTGATATTCAACGCCGCTGCAATGTTTTTTTCCATCTCCTCAATATGGGGCCGCATTTTCGGCTTCTGGGCAATAATCGTGGCATCAATGTTTTCCACAACATACCCTTTTTCTTCTATCAGCTTTGCCACATGCTCTAGTAATTTGATGCTTGAAATCCCTTTGTACTGCTGGTCCGTGTCCGGGAAATGTTTTCCGATATCCCCAAGTGCCGCTGCCCCAAGCAGGGCATCCATAATAGCGTGCAACAGCACGTCCGCATCAGAATGTCCCAACAATCCTAATGTATGAGGTATTTTTACCCCACCTAAAATCAAGTCTCTTCCCTCTACTAATTTATGCACATCATAGCCCATTCCTACTCTCATATTCATGTTTCCTTTCTATCTATTATTTTTCGATTTTCAATTCTTTTCAATCATTTCTTATCACACACATTGTACCATGCCTGCCCCAAAAGTAACAATCCGTTTTTTTATCGTTCCCAGCTCATCCGTGGGGAATTTCAAAAATAAAAGTCCTGAAATGTTCTTCTTATGAAATAAAAAATTTGAACACTTCAGAACCTATATTTAAAAATTATATTATCCTTTGATTGCGAATAAAAATCTCGTCACTTTAAATCGTCTGCATATCTGATACAAAAGATAAGTAACAATAAATGATAAAACAACAATCAAAAAATATTGCATATAAACAGATTCCACTCTTGGTATCAGCAAATATCCTATCAAAATTACCACTGTCTGATGGAAAAGATAAATAGAAAACTCCGCCTTTACAAAATGCCTCGTAAACTTCCAGTCATGATTAAGAAACCGTTTTCCCAGTCCCAACATAGCCAGAATTCCTATCCAGGTTAAGCACAGATATAACAGTTCATCCACCCACTCCGGTGAACCTCCGATTGCATGATTACCGCAGCGCACAATAATCAAGACAAGCCATGCAATTCCCAATGGTGTACTCCTCTTTTCCAGTCGTTCCAACACTTCCTCATTGCTCAAGAAAAAATATCCAATCAGAAAACATGCTCCAAACTGTGCAAAGCTCTTGCCGCCAACATTTAATATATCACCCGATAACACAACCGGAAGACCAAGCAACAATAAAATTGGCATCGTTAAGCGGCTTCCATCAATTTTCTTCTCTCTCTTTTTATACCAGATTAAAATTGGCAGTGTAACCATTGATATGATGAATAAGTACAGTATAAACCATGCATGCCCCGGTGTAAAATGACCATCATACCCGCCAAAATCCGTAACTGTCATATAGATTTTAAGATGTTCAAAATAATTTCCCTGGTATCCATTGTGAAAACGATCTGCTATGTAAGTTTGCATCGGTACCACAAACACGAGGCAGGAAATGAGTGGTATGAATAGTTTGAAAAACCGTTCTTTGACATATTGCCTGCCTGTTCGATAGGAAAACGCATACATCGTTGACATTCCTGCTAATACGAAAAGACCAGTCATCCACCATGCATAAACTCCGATATTCACAAATGTCAGGCTTTCCGTCGGGGTTCCATTCACATAAAACACCTCGCCAAATGTATTGTAGATCATCGTTGTATGAAACGGTATCAGTAAAAAAATACATAAAATTCTCAAGTTATCAATATAATGTTTTCTCATAACTTTCTCCTATGACAGTTCATCAATAAGTTGTCTCACGTACATCTCCATAAAAGAATCCACATCACCAACCAATGGCATCGCTACTTCATTCCAATATGCCGGCAAGCACAAAGCGGAAAGTAATGCAATCTCTTTTGCCAGAATGACGGACTCATCCTCTGATTTATGAAAGAATGTAATTACAATTTTATGAAATGCTTCAAACTGAACCTTCAGACGATTTCCTGTATTGACATCAATTTCGTAGTTCTGATACATAATCTGTTCAGAACGTATGATGCCGGTTGAGTTCATCTGCTTTTTCATAAATTGCAGGCAAAATTGACAACTGTCTTCTTTTGTAATTTCCTGTTTCGCTAATAATTCGTTACAAAGCTCAATCAAATCTGCCCAATGCAATTCCATAAGGTACGAAAATAACTGCACCTTTCCACCAAAGTAATAACTGATGGTAGCCATGTTTACATCTGCTTTCGCTGCAATCTCACGAATGGAAATTGAATTCATATCTTTGTGTTTTAATAATTCAAATGTTGCTTTTATAATTGCTTCTTTTGTCTTTTCCTCCATAATTGTTCTGTTTCCTCTTTTCATACGCGTGTTTTAAACGTTCGTTTTAAACACCTGTTTAAAACAATATCATATATTATCAACTTTTTCAAGTAAAAATGCTACTTTTTTGAATTCTTCCTCTATAGGATTTTATCTCTGTTCACTCTGGTGGAGCACATTTTTTACAAGGTTCATACCCCGCCTTCTTTGCCTCCGACAAGCTGGTTTCTATCTTACTGTCTTTCAAAGAAGAACACTCTTCCCTGTGGTATTTTTCTCCTGTCTCCGTGATATATACAACCACATCCTCATTTTCAGCAGAACTCTTAAAGTCATCTTTGCCGGAAGTTCCCTCCTGCTTTACAGAGCTTCCTTTCGGCTCTCCCGCCTGCCAGCTTTCAGAAGGAGTACAATTCCATACAATCTCTTCTCCATCCGAAACTGCCACAATGGTTCCCTGCTCATCTGTGCGGAATACGTCTATTCCCATACTGCGAAAACGATTCAATACTTCCGCATGGGGATGTCCATAGGAATTTCCCTCTCCACAGCTTATCACTGCATAAGCAGGATTTACTTCTTGTAGAAATTCTTCTGTGGAGGCGGTATTACTTCCATGATGCCCTGCTTTATAGACATCCGCAGAAATATCCTGCCCGTTTGCCAGAATATCTGCTTCTGCTGTTTCCTCCGCATCTCCGGTAAACAGAAAGCGGTTACTTCCATGCTCTACCAGAATGCCCACCGAAGCGTCATTCAAGTCGGAGCCATAATCTCTGTTTGGTGCTATGATGGTAAAGGATGCCTCGCCTAAAGAATAGGTTTCACCCACGATTGGCATTGTCACCGGATAATCCTTTTCCTTCATTACCTGTACCACATCCTCGTAGGTTCTGGTGTCATTGTATGCATCCGGCATAAAAACGGTTCCGCAGTTAAATTTATAAAGAACCACATCCATTCCTCCGATATGGTCTGCGTCCGGGTGCGTTCCGATGACATAATCTAAACGCTCTACCCCCTGTTCTTTTAAATAACTCCAGACCGTTGTTCCCTTATCATTATTTCCCGCATCAATTAGCATCGAATATCCGTCACAGAAAAGAAAGGTTGCATCTCCCTGACCCACATCTAAGAAATGAACCTCTAAGCGGCTTGACATATCATCGTTCTTTTCTTCAAGAGTAGCTTCTTCTGTCACTGTCTCCAAATCAGAATTTATCTCTGCCCTGTTTTCTTCATTCATGCTGTCTTGGGCACATCCCTCTAAAAAAGTGCCGCAAAGAAACATCCCAAGCAGTATCAGCCATATCCTGTATTTCTTTTGTCTTTGTCTCATAAAACCTCCTGCAAAATGTTTTGTTTCATAAGAAAGAAAAGAATCAAAAACCCCGGAAACATCTGTTTTCCGAGGTTATTTAGTAGCGGAAGGGAGACTTGAACTCTCGACACCACGGGTATGAACCGTGTGCTCTAGCCAGCTGAGCTATTCCGCCATATTTAATTTTACACAGCCTGTCTTCTAAAAGACTGCCATATAAATGGGACCTATAGGGCTCGAACCTATGACCCTCTGCTTGTAAGGCAGATGCTCTCCCAGCTGAGCTAAGATCCCATTTCGCGTCGGTCGCTCACCGCAACCGACTTGATTAGTATACTATCCAGATGCAAAAATGTCAACACCTTTTTTCACTTTTTTTGCATTTTTTTCATTTGCATTTTTTCTATCAGCTTTGATTTTCCTACGCCAACAGCCGCTCCACTAATTTGACGCAGTCTGCCGCATCTTTAGAATATCCGTCTGCACCGATTTCCTCCGCAAAGCTCTCGGTAATCGCTGCGCCACCGATAACAATTTTACAGGTACAGCCTTTTTCTTTTGACAACTCCACCACGTCCTTCATGCGCATCATCGTGGTAGTCATAAGTGCTGACAAACCGATAACCTTCGCATCTTCTTTCATAGCCGTATCTACAATCACTTCAGCCGGCACATCTTTTCCTAAATCAATGACATTGTAGCCATAATTTTTTAGCATCAGCACAACTAAATTTTTCCCGATGTCATGGATATCTCCCTCCACAGTTGCCACCACAATGGTCGCCATTGCTTCGCCGCTGCTGCGTTCGAGCATAGGCTCTAAGTATTCAATCGCAATTTTCATGGTATTAGCAGAAGAAATTAACTGGGGCAGGAAATATTTTTTCTTATCAAATAGTTCTCCCACCTCGTTGATTGCCGGTATCAAGTGACCGTTTATAATTGCATCCGGCTTTTCTCCCTGCTCTAACAAAACCTTCACTTCATCTAAAATATGTTCCTTATTCCCCTTTAAAACCGCCTGAAAAACACCGCTTCCCGTTTTCTCCTGCCCTTTTTCTCCGGCAGGAGCTACATTTGCAGCACCGGAGGGAACCATCACACGTTCCATTCCTGCATATTTTTCTGCCAAAAAATTCATCCGTTCAATATAACGGATATCACTCTCCGGTTTATTCAGCAGCATATCCGAAGCAAAGGCAGCATTCATTAAAAGTTCCTGAGACGGATTTGCGATTGCCATCGTAAGTCCGTTTGCGATTGCCATCGTAAGAAATGCCGTATTTACATAGGTTCTCTCCGGCAGTCCGAAGGAGATATTTGAAAGTCCACAGGCAGTAGGCAGTTCCAATTCATTTTTACAATAGGAGAAGGTTTCAAAACACTCCAATGCAGCTTTGGGATTTGCTCCTATGGTTGCCACTAAACCATCCACAATAATATCCTCTTTGGTCATGCCAATGCGGATTGCTTCCTCTAAAATGGTCCGAATGATACTATGTTTTTCCTCAGAATCCTTTGGGAGTCCTTCATCTGATAAGGGAAGTAAAATGAACATAGCTCCGTATTTTTTTGCAATCGGAAGCAGTTTTTCAAACTTTTCTTTCTCTAAGGAAATGGAATTAATGAGAGCACGTCCCGGATAAATCCGCAGTGCCGCTTCAATGATATCCACATGACTCGAGTCAATACATAGCGGACAATCCACGGTGGAAGTCACCTCGTAAATGGTACGAAGCATCATCTCTTTTTCATCAATACCGTTCATTCCCATATTGATGTCTAAAATCTGTGCACCGTTCTCCTCCTGCTCTAATGCCATTGTGCGCACCAGATTTAAAGAACCTTCTTTTAACTCCGCCTGCAATTTCTTTTTTCCTGTCGGATTGATACGTTCCCCAATTACCATAAAATTGCCGTCTAACTTAATTTCCACCGATTTTCTCTCAGAAGTGAGCACTCTTCTTTTTCTCTCTAACGGTTTTCTGACAGGAATCCCTTTTACCGCTTCTTTTAGAGCGCAGATATGTTCCGGTGTCGTACCACAGCACCCTCCGAGTATCGTTGCTCCTGCCTCAGCTAATTTTCTTCCAGCCTCAGCAAATTCTTCCGGTCCCACATTAAAGACTGTCCTGCCGTCTACTAACTCCGGCATCCCAGCATTGGGTTTTGCCAGAAGTGGGATTGTGGCATATTCCGCCATCTCTGCCACAGGAGAAAGCATGGCATCCGGCCCGGTGGAGCAGTTCATTCCCACTGCATCTGCCCCCAAGCTCTGTAGTACCACCACCGCAGTAGCCGGATCTGTACCGTAAAGAGTTCTTCCATCCTCATTATAGGTAAGAGATACCATCACAGGCAAATCACAAAGCTCCCGTATCGCCAACACTGCCGCACGGCATTCCTGTAAACTCATCATGGTTTCCACCACAAATAAATCCACACCTGCCTCTAAGAGTACCTGCACCTGTTCCTTATATACTTCCACTAATTCCTCAAACTGTAACTCTCCTAGCGGATACAGCTGCTCTCCTGTCATGGTAAGGTCGCCTGCTATCAGTGCCTTTCCCCCTGCTGCTTCCTTTGACAACTCCACCAGTTTACGATTCATCTCTTCTAATTTGTCTTGCAAACCATACTCTTCTAGTTTGATGCGGTTCGCAGTAAAAGTTGGCGCAAACAAAATATCTGTTCCCGCCTCCACATAACGTTTCTGCAAATCTATAAGCACTTTGGGATTTTCCAATATCCACTGTTCCGGGCAAACACCTACCGGCATTCCCGCTTTCTGTAAATTCGTTCCCGTTGCTCCGTCTAAAAATATAATACGTTCCTCAGCAAGTGTTCTAAACTCTTCTCTTGTCATCTTTTCCTCCCAACTAGCGGATGATAATCCCACCGCCTGCCACATAGTCTCCGTCATACAGCACCACTGCCTGCCCCGGTGTCACAGCACGCACCGGCTCTAAAAAGCAACAATGTATCTCATCTGCTCCCGTCCGCGTCACCTTACAGAGACTTCCCTCATGGGAATATCTGATTTTTGCCTTTAAAAGGGTTCCGTCTTTGATATCCGGCAATGCCATAAAATTCAAATGGTCTGCATAAAGCTCTGTAGTAAATACATCCTCATTGCTCCCCAACACTACCTCATTGGTTTCCGGTCTGATTTCTGTCACAAACACCGGGTATCCTAGTGCAATGCCTAATCCTTTTCTCTGTCCGACAGTATAATGCGTGATTCCCTTATGCGTTCCTAATATTTCTCCGTTCACCGACACAAAATTTCCCGGAGGAGGCACCTGTTTTCCACATTCTCTGTCAATGAATCCGGCGTAATCATTATCGGGAATAAAACAGATTTCCTGGCTGTCCTTTTTATGAGCCACCATCAGACCAATCTCTTCCGCAATCTTTCGTATTTCATCTTTGGTATATGCTCCCACCGGCATTAATGTGTGGGAAAGCTGCTCCTGAGTCAGATTATAAAGAGCATAAGTCTGATCTTTTACCGCCGTCACAGAATTTTTGATGGCATATCTGCCATTTTCTAATTGCTCTACCCGCGCATAGTGCCCGGTGGCAATATAATCCGCACCAATTTCCAAGCTGCGGTTTAACAATGCTTCCCACTTCACATATCTGTTGCAGGCAATGCAGGGGTTCGGTGTCCTTCCCCGCAGATATTCCGCTGCGAAATAATCCATAACATTCTTTTTAAATTCCTGCTTAAAATTCATCACATAATAAGGTATCTCTAAACGCTCTGCCACTCTTCTTGCATCATCTACGGCGCTTAATCCACAACAGCCGCCATTCTCTTCCTGCGTAAACTCATCCTCATCCTGCCATATCTGCATGGTAACTCCAATGACCTCATATCCCTGCTTTTTTAAAAGATACGCTGCCACCGAAGAGTCTACACCGCCGGACATTCCAACTACCACTTTCTTTGCTGCCATTGATATCTCCTTAAAAATTCACTTTTCTATTACACAAAGAGGATGTCCCGCAAAAATTTGGGGGACACCCTCATCATTACATGCAATATCATCGCATTTTTTATTCGTTTTGACAAGCCCTTACCTATCATACCTTATATAAGCGAACTGTACAAGTCTCCTGAATTATAGTTATAGGTATAAGTTCCGTCGTCACTGTATGTATTCGACTTCGATGCTTCCAACTCCGCATAAGTATCAATCTTAGAGATTTGTTCCTCTATCTCCGCGCCAAAACTGTTCGTATTCTGAAACAGAGATTTCACTTTTGACATATCTGCTTCTTTGAATTTCTCTTCATCAATAGAGAGATTATCATCAGAGTCAATCGTGATTCCCACAGCAGCAAGAGCAGCCTTATTCGCCAGTGTATAATTTATCATTGTCTTTCGTGCCTGATGAATGTTCTTTGTATCTGAATCCTCAGTCTTATCCACCAACGTATTATAATCCTTAGCAAAACTTTTGACTGCCTTATAAATAGCGTCTATATCATAGCCAGTGACACTGTTGCCCTCTTCATCCGTTTTGGTAACCTGATTGAACAGAGACTTGCTGCCGGTAGTGCGCAATGCAGTAAGCGTTTTCTTTGCATCCTCTGCTGCCTCTTCAATGGCTCCTAATGTTTTAGTCGTATCCTTTGAGGTAGACGTAGATTTCAAGCTGGATTTATAACTCTCGTTTGTATCATTACCTGCTTTTTTCGCTTCCATGCTGGCATAACTATTGATACTGGTTGCCTTCGCATTCACCTGATAAGCATAGCCGCCCGTCGACTGGAACAGAGATTGTACCCTTGCCTTACTTGCATTCTTAAACTTATCCTCATCAATGGAAAGCTTATTGTCCGAACCTACCGTGATGCCCACCTCAGAAAGAGCCTTCTCATTTGCCGACGTATATTTTACCATGCTTGCAGCTGTCCGTAAAATACTGGCAGTATCAGATTCTGCTGCGGCATCAACCAGATTATTATAATCACTGATAAAGTTCTTGACTGCCTTATAAACAGCATCCGTATCATACTCGACATAGCTGTTGCCCTTCTCATCCGTTTTCATCTGAAACAGATTGTCCTTACCCTTTGTCAGCAGTGCAGATGCCGAATCTTTCACATCGCTTGCAGCCTCCTTAATAGAGGTCAATGTCTGCTTACTATCCATCGTAGCAGACGAAGACGAGCCATTTTCTACTTTGGTATAATATGCAGATACCAGTTTACGATAACTGCCATTTTTAAGACTTGCATAATCAGTGTAACTAATTCCCAGCAAATCTGATGAATTCGAATTTTTTTCTGTGTTTCCGACACTGGAAAATAACATACCTAATGAAGATGAATCATATCCCGAAATACCTGCCATAATATCACTCCTTTGAAAATAATTGCCTCTCTGTGGCTCACTTATGACTTCCCTGTCATATTACTTCTCTCTTTCTCTTTATATCGTCATTTTATCCCGAAATATTAGGATTTTCAAGTACTTCCATTCATTTTGTACAGTTTATACAATGTATTTTTCACAAAAAAATGTATACATTTATCCCATTATACTGTGATTATGTACAAAAAAATCGAAAAAGTTCAACACTTGTTCATATTTTATTCATATATTATTGCTATACTAACTATAGTAAATAAATCACAGGACAATTCGTTATAATATACTTGATAGATTTTTTCATAATAGCCCGGATATCTGCGAAGGTATTCGGGCACTCCTCATTTTTTAGGGAAAATTTTTCTACAAAAAAACTGCCGCTTAAGAGATTACGACACCTCTCTGCGACAGTTTTTATTTATACATTTTCAATCTGCCAGTCAATCGGTTCCACCCCATGACTCTTCAAAAAATCATTTGCCTGACTAAAATGCTTGCATCCAAAGAAGCCACGGTATGCTGACAGCGGACTTGGATGAGGCGCTTTCAAAATCAGATGCTTTGGATTTGTCAGCATCGGTATCTTGCTCTGTGCCGGTCTGCCCCAAAGCATATACACAATCGGTCTGTCCTGAGCATTTACTGCCTGAATAATGGCATCCGTAAACTGTTCCCATCCTCTTCCCTGGTGAGAATTTGCCTGATGTGCCCGCACGGTAAGCACAGTGTTTAGCAGCAGTACTCCCTGATCTGCCCACTTTTTCAGATAACCATTGTTTGGAATTTCACATCCCAAATCATCCTGCAGTTCTTTGTAAATGTTCTGCAAAGACGGCGGTATCTCCTTCTGTGACGGAGGTACAGAAAAACTCAGTCCATGTGCCTGATTGACGTTATGATAGGGATCCTGCCCTAAGATTAATACCTTTACCTCACTAAGCGGTGTAAAGTGCATGGCATTAAAAATATCGTCTGCCGGCGGATAAATAACTGCTCTGCTGTATTCTTCTTTTACAAATTGAAATAATTCTCTGTAATATGGCTTTCTAAACTCATCCTGTAATGCCGGAAGCCAGTCATTTGTAATCATTGCCATAAATTCATTACCTTCTGACGGAAACACCACGTCCTGCCAAATAATCTTTCAAGTCATTAATTTCTAGTTCCTTGTAATGGAACAAGGATGCCGCTAATGCTGCATCTGCGCATCCCTCTGTCAAAGCGTCATAAAAATGTTCTTTTGTACCTGCACCACCGGAAGCAATCACTGGAATAGACACATTCTCCGCAATCTGCTTTGTCAGTTCCACATCATATCCTGCTTTTGTTCCGTCACAGTCCATACTGGTGAGAAGGATTTCTCCCGCACCGAGTTTATCTGCCTTCATCGCCCATTCAACTGCATCAATTCCAACGTCCACTCTTCCGCCATTTTTATAAATGTTCCAACCGGATCCATCGGCGCGTCTTCTCGCATCAATCGCCACTACCACACACTGACTGCCGAATTTATCTGCTGCTTCGCTGATAAGTTCCGGCCGGTTAATCGCAGAAGAATTGATGGAAATCTTATCTGCGCCCTCCCGAAGCAATACCTTAAAATCTTCCACGGTACGGATACCCCCCCCTACCGTAAAAGGAATAAATACCTTTTCTGCCACTTTCCGCACCATATCCACTACCGTATTTCTCTGGTCAGAGGTGGCTGTAATATCCAAAAAAACCAGCTCATCCGCACCTGCTTTATCGTAGGCTGCTGCAATTTCCACCGGATCACCGGCATCCCGTAGGTTAACAAAATTGACCCCTTTTACCACTCGTCCGTTATTAACATCAAGACAGGGTATAATTCTCTTGGTAAACATATCTGTTCCTCCTTAAATTCCGGCAAAATTCTTTAGTATCTGTAATCCAACCGTACTGCTTTTCTCTGGATGGAACTGACATGCAAATATATTCCCCTTCTCTACGGAAGCATGAATATGAGCACTATACTCCGTGGTTGCCTTCACAATCGACTCATCCTCTGCTTTCAAATAATAAGAATGTACAAAATATACATATGGCTGCTTAGACAATCCTGCAAATAATCTGCCATTATTCTGTAAATCTAATGAGTTCCAGCCGATATGCGGTATCTTTAATCCCTCTTTATCCGGGATACGGAGAATACGCCCCTTCAAAAGGTTCAAGCCCTCCACACCGCTGCTTTCTTCACTTCCTTCAAAAAGCAGCTGCAGTCCGAGACAAATTCCAAGAAAGGGTGTTCCTTTCTCTGTCACTTCCGCAATAACCCTATGCAAATCATATTTTTTGAGTTGCTCCATTGCCTCACCAAAGGAACCCACTCCTGGCAAAATCACCTTATCGGCAGTTTCAATTTCCCGCATATTTCTAGTTACAATACACTCCTGCCCCAATGAAACTAATGCCTTTTCAACGCTCTTTAAATTGCCTGCATCATAATCAATGATTGCTATCATTCTTCTGTCACCTTTTCTAAACCTGCTGCCTTTATAATACGATAAACTTCTTTTGAATACTCACTGCGATCGTCCATATTGTACAGAGTCATCGCTTCCTCTTCACCAATGCCAAATGTAGACAATGCACCAACCGCTTCGGCTTTCACATTCTCCACATTTCCTGCACATCCATACCTCTTTGCATCAGAAGCATACTTTTCACACCTTCCAATGGTGCGGAGCAGTGAATCCAATGCCATGTCATAAAGTTCCTGCTGCATCAGACTTTCATATGCAGAATACTCTGCATAAACAGTTGCCATAACCTTATATTTCTCATACTGCTCTAAATCAGCCTCTTTAATCTCCATACCTGAAACCTGCTGATAAGCCAGTTCATAATTACCATC
Source organism: Clostridiales bacterium (assembly GCA_029006795.1). Taxonomy (GTDB): domain Bacteria; phylum Bacillota; class Clostridia; order Lachnospirales; family Lachnospiraceae; genus Roseburia. The sequence continues at coordinate 53,239 of JAQXGQ010000122.1, forward strand.
ATTATAAGCATCCTCTGCATCAATAAAGCTGTTTGAATATCCCATAAGATTTGTGGCAATCATCACCAATGCAAAAAAAGACCCAGCCATAATGAAAATCAGTATTACCGGTACTTTTGGTAAAGGCGGCGTATTATCCGGCACCTTAGGCGGCTTTTCTTTTTTCGGTTTTTCCTTCTTCGGCTTTGCTGCCTTCTGTGCCTGTTTTTCCTTTTTCTTCTTTTCCTTTTCCTCTTTCTTTTTGGCTTTTTTTGCTTTTTTCTCTTCTTTTTCTCTTGCTTTCTTTTCTTCTTCGGTTTCTACCTTTGGTTCGTCCTGTACAACCTCAGCATCACCACCGTCTAATTCCTGTAATATCTGAAGATTTTCATCGGAAAGTTCCTCAATATCCGGCATTTCTGTATGGGACATGGAAACCTTCTCTGTCGGCTTTTTCTCCTCATTTTCTTCTTCATCCTCACCAAAGAGGATTCTTCCGAGTTTTGCAAAAAAGCCTTCTTTTTTCTTCTCCGGCTCTTCCTCGTTCAGATTTTCCATCTCCGCTTCAGCAAAATTCCCAATTCCTGTATCATCAAGAGGTTCGTTATTTTCATCCGCATTCAGCATATCCCCGATATCAGAAAGCCCCTCTTCCGACTGAAGCAAATCCATCAAATCCTGATCATTATCCACAAGACTTTCCTCCTCTGCTGCTTCTCCTGTTGCCGATACCTCTTTCACCAAAGCGTCTAATGAATCTAGTCCATCTGATGAGTTGTCTTCCTCCTTGGCACCCTCATCTGTTTCTGAAACATTTTCTAACATATCTGCCAGAGCATCCTCGTTATTCCCCTCTTGTTGTTTGGTGTCCATTTCCTGTTTTACGCTATTTACGATGCCGTCAATATTTTCAAAAAACAAATCGTCTCCTGCCGCACCCTCTGTTTCCGCATCTCCCTGCAATTCCTGTTCGAAGGCTTTTAAAAATTCTTCTTCTCCCCCTTCGGAAAGCATGTCATTTTCAAAATCTTTCATAAAATCTTTTTCTGACCGCATGGCATCTCCTTTATTATCCACATCTTCATTTTTCCCACTCGCCACAGAATCCAGCAAGCCATCTAAATACTCTTCTGATTCGCTCATCCTGCACCTCCACACCTATAACTTAATTTGGGGATGTGATAAGTTATCACATCCCCTTCTTTCTCTCAACCTTAATCCATGCTATTATCAATTAATTCATCAATTGCTTCTACAAGATTGCCGATTTCCGGTTTTGTCAACTGTGCATCCGCTCCTAATTTTTCGCCCTTGATCCTCATTTCCTCATTTACTAAAGAAGAGAAGATAATCAATGGTATTTTTTTCATAACATCATCTGTCTTTACCAGTTTTGTTAAGCGATGTCCGTCCATCAACGGCATTTCAATATCCGTAATAATACAGTGTACTTTATCCTGCACGGTTCCCTCTCTTTTTAGTTTTGACAATTCATCCCATGCTTCCTGTCCATTCATAGTCACAATGAGGTTTGTATAACCTGCTTTCTTAAGACAGTCAGTAATCAACTTGCTAAGCAACGGTGAATCCTCTGCAATCAATATCGGAGAATCACATCTCTGGCGGCTAGGCATATTGTCTACATCTGAAACCTTTAACCCTGTCTCCGGACTGATATCTGTCACAATCTTCTCAAAGTCGAGAATGATAATTAATTTATCATCTAATTTGATGACACCGGTAGACGCACTGTTGTCCTCTGTGTTAATAGTAGAATCCGGTTTGATGATGGACTCCCATGACACACGATGAATTCCAATGACTGCATCTACATGAAATGCAATATTTAATTTATTAAAATTAGTAATGATAAATAGTCCCTCTCCGGTTCCATCTTCCGGCATTCCTAAACATCTCTTTAAATTTACCACTGTTATCATCGTATCACGCGGCATAAAGATACCTTCTACACTCGGATGTGAATTTGGCACCGGTGTAATCGGCTGATAAGTTAAAATTTCTCTGATTTTTGCAACATTAATTCCGTAGTGATTATTTCCAAGAGTAAATTCCAAAACCTCCAGCTCATTCGTTCCTGACTCTAAAAGTATATTCGTATCCATCGATATCTCTCCTCCCGTGTATCATATATACAATGTATTTTCTTAAGACGTTGTATTTTTAATATTATAGCACAATGGTACTATTTTTACAAAGCAATTTGATAACTTGTCCCACCTATATTCACATTCAAAGTGAAATCCGGTACCTCCGTGACGGTATCCGGCACCTGAAACAATAAAACCGTCCTCTGTGTTTCTCCTGCCGGAATGGTTCCCTGGTAAGTAGAAAAATCCTCTAACAGTACCGTAAACTCTGCAGCCGTATTCACGCCATCTGCCGTATTGACTCTAAAAGCCGGTGCTAATGCAAAATTATCAATCTCTGCGTCCTCTGCTCCATTGTTGGTAATATCAAACCCCAATACCAGATAGGTTTTTCCTTTTTCTGCATCTACGGAATAGTAGGCATCCTCAATATAGTTCGGTGTAAGCGATGCGCCTGTATATGTAACACTAATCGTTTCACTTCCGAAAATATCGTTTAACCCAGCCGCCTGTGCAGTGGTGCTCTCATCCTCTCCAGAGGCAGCCGTCATATCCACACCTGCATCCGCTACGTTTTCCGTTTCTTCCGGTATCTCAGGCTCCTGCACCTGTTCCGCTTCTTCTACAGCATCCATATTTACATAAGTCAGCCCTTGTTTCTGATCCGTGTTAAATTTCGATACCACATGAGCAGAGTAGTTGACAATAACGTCCTCCTCGCTCTCTGTCAGTTGATAAGGTGCTTCACCGCATCCCCCTAACAGCATTGCCACTGCTGACAATGCAGCCATTGTTTTGATTTTTGATATCTTCATAGGTTTCCTCGCAAAATATCTGTAAACTATATATTATGTTAGCATTTTTGGGAAAATATAGCAACCCAAAATTACGTTTCTAAATATATTTCTGTCAATGATTTCCTGTTTCTAATTCGAACCAGAATTCCACTCCGTTTTCATAATTGATAACACCGCATTGCTGGTGAAAAGATTCCATAATCGCTTTTACAATAGAAAGGCCTATGCCGCTCCCGCCATATTCCCTCGTTCTCGCTTTATCCACTTTGTAGAATTTAATCCAGATATTGTCAATATCTTCCTGCGGTATCGGCTTTCCTGTATTAAACACACTAACACGTACCTTATCTTCCGCCTGCACACAGCTAATGTCAATTTTCTTTTCTCCATCTGTATGATGAATTGCGTTGCTTAGATAGTTCGTTACTACTTCCTCGACTTTAAATTCATCCGCCCATACAAATATCGGCTTATTTTCAGAAAAAGTGAGTGTTATTTTATTTTGATTCAAAAGAATTGCAGAAGCATTCACAACTCCACGTATCAGTTCTGTCAAATCAAAGCGTTCCATCGTAATGGTCTCATTCCCAAATTCCAACTGATTCAGCGTCAAAAGTTTTTTTACCATTCGATTCATTTTATCCGCTTCATCCATGATGACTTCGCAATAAAATTCCCGGCTCTGCTCATCCTCATTGATACATTCTTTCAGTCCTTCTGCATACCCCTGAATTAGGGCAAGCGGGGTTTTCAACTCATGAGATACGTTAGACAGAAACTCTTTTCGCATCTCGTCAATCTGCGTCTTTTTGTCAATATCTATCTGTAGCTGGTTATTTGCACTTTTCAGTTCAGAGATTGTTCTCTCAAGAGTGCGGGAAAGCTCATTCATATGCTCTCCTAACTCGTCGATTTCATTCTTTCGTTTTGTTCTCGGCTGATATTTTGCCTCAAAATCAAGTTCTGTCATGCGTTTAGAAATATTGGTAAGTTCTAACAGCGGCATGGTAATTTCCCGGGAAACAAGCACAATCACAACCGCACTGACAATAACAGAGAACACACCTACCCATCCTAAAAAGCGGTTGCTGATTTTCACACTTTCCCGGATGCTCTCTAATGCCGAACGCATCAAAATAAGGTTTCCATCAGACAGCGCCCCATAAAGCACTAAATATTCAGAATCTAAGCGGGTATCCCTCTGTCTTTGTATTACATAATCCTCATTTTGCATTAATATGGTAGTCTCATTTTGCCGCTCTCCAAAAATAATGTCCATAAACTCTATCAACATCTTCTGGGTATTGTTGACAGAGGATCTTAAAATTCTGCGGTCAGAACTGATAATCATAACAGTAATATTTCCGTTAGCGCAAAGATTGTCAAATGCCACATCAAAATCACTGTCATATAACGCTCCCGTCTGGCTTGCCGCATCCATAATCTCAAAACCGTCCAACAAAGTATTCTGTTGATTATGCACATAATATTTTTCCAGGAAAGCAGTGTTTAACACCCAGCATAAAATCAACGTACCTGCCACTAAACAGCTGATAATCGTTACGATTTTTCTTGTCAAAGAACCGGGATAGGTTTTTCCTTCTTTTTTTGTTTTTTCTTTATCTATTAAAATTTTATGCCTGTTAACTTTCATTGTCAATATTTTTTAGGATTTTAGTACTACTGGTGGGTTACTTCAAATTTATACCCCATACCCCAGATGGTTTTTATATAATCTCCCTTTTCTCCTATCTTTGCACGCAATTTTTTCACATGGGTATCAATGGTTCGCGCATCTCCAAAATAATCATAGTTCCAGACATGATTTAAAATTTTTTCTCTGGATAACGCAATTCCCTGATTTTCCAGAAAATATGTCAGAAGTTCAAATTCCTTGAAACTTAAATCAATACTCTCTCCATCGACCGTCACCATATGCGCCGTCTGGTCAACCACAATTCCACCTGCCGAAAGAACGTTTCCTTCTGCTTCTGTCTTTCCGCTCCGACGCAGAATTGCTCCAATTCTTGCCACCAAAATCTTCGGTGAAAAAGGCTTGGAAATATATTCATCCACACCCAGGTCAAAACCGTTCAGTTCATCCTCCTCTTCCCCTTTTGCAGTCAGCATAATAATAGGCACTTTAGATGTCTCACGTATCTCACGGCATACATCCCAGCCGTTGATTTTAGGCATCATAACATCCAGCAAAATAAGAGCGATATCCTTTTCTGCATAAAAAATATTTAAGGCCTCTTCACCGTCACCGGCTTCTAGCACCTCATAATTTTCCCGCACCAGAAAGTCTTTTACCAGCTTTCTCATCCTGCTTTCATCATCCACTACCAAAATTTTTATCTTTTCCATAAAAAATCATATCCTTCCATTTGTTGTCTGCCAAGATAGCCGTCAAATCTTATGTTATATTTCTTATTTTAGCAGGCATTTATGAAATATCTGTGACTTCTATTCCCCATATGTAATGCCAAGTTCTTTCTCCCGCATTTTGACTGCCTCTTCCCTCTCTTGAAGCTGTTTTTCCCAACCGGCATATTTATCAATAATCTTATTTTCATAGTTTAAAATGTTCAAATTGTTGCTGCTCGCTGTAATAATAAACATTCCTGCCATACTCACTGCCATAATTACCGCTAAAAACAGTGTGACACGATATTTCATCCGATATCCCGCATCCCGTTTTTCCACTACTTTTTTTGGTTTTTCGCAAACCGTTTTCACGGGTATTTTCATTTTTTTGCGAATACTTATTTCTAATGCCTTATGTCTGACCGGTATCGGCAGTACAGCATCTTTTGCCACATAAGGCACGGAAATCAGGTAATCCTGTAAATCTTTCAGATAAGCAAACCCCACTGCCGTTTCAAATAGCTGCTGCTGTATGATTTTATTGTAAATCTGCAGCACCATTTCGGGATTATCCATTTCCATTTTAGATTTGATATGCTTGATACCCTCTGCCTCTTTTGCCGCCTGCACTGCCTCTGCTTCATTTTCAAATATAAATCCGTCAATGACGGTACTGTTCTTGTCTGACATATGTTTTTAAACCCCATTTTATCTCTAAGTCCGGTATCTTAGCCGAACCTAACATATCGTTTTTCAATATCTATTATAAAAAAGTGACATATGAAATACAACACTAATATTCTTCCTAAGGATATAAAATAAGTGTCGAAAACCATCGATTGTTCTAGCCAATCACGCATTTCCGGCACTTTCCTTTGAGTGGACCTGACGGGAGTCGAACCCGTGTCCAAAAACCAATCCCCTGTCCTTCTACGAGCGTAGCTTATGGATTAACATTCCCTCTGCCGGACTTGCATAAGCACAATTCCGGTTTCAGTAGCTTCATCATACGCCTGCGGGCTCAAAGCTTTGCCCGTATCGTTTCCTACATAGTCGAAGCCTGAGTCCTAAAGTGTAGGTGCTCTAGGTCAGACTGCTGCCATTAGGGCAGCCAAGTTGCAGCTTAGGCTGCAACCGCTAAATTATCTTCAGCGTTTAATTTTAAGTTTGGAATTTAACGCATCCCCTGCGACTCGCTTCTCCAGCTTCATGATCCCTGTCGAAACCATTACAAGCCCATATTATTTTATAAGCCCACAACCTTCCTGCTAATCCGAAGAGTTGTGTACTTTTCTTACTAAATTGACACCGCTACAGGTTTCTCACTTTAAAGTCACGTTCTGCTTCTCTGCGCATATCCTTCTTTGCGATATCCTGTCTCTTATCGTAGAGTTTCTTACCTCTGGCAAGGGCAATTTCTACTTTTACCAGACTCCCTTTAAAGTATACCTCAACTGGCACTAAAGTGTAACCCTTTTCTGCAATTTTTCCCACTAATTTGCGGATTTCCGTCTTGTGCATCAGTAATTTCTTCGGACGGAGTGGGTCTTTGTTGAAAATATTTCCTTTTTCATAGGGAGAAATGTGCATTCCATAGATAATCACTTCCCCATTTTCGATGCGGATGAAGGCCTCTTTGATACTGCATTTTCCCATGCGCAGGGACTTGACCTCCGTCCCGTGCAGTTCAATACCCGCCTCATAGCGTTCTTCTAAGAAGTAGTCGTGGTAAGCTTTTTTATTGTTCGCAATCATTCTTTTTTCCACTTTTGCCATTACGACCACCCCTCTCTAAAATCAATCTTTTTTGTGCCACTTTAAGACACAAATCTAACTTTATCATTATAGCCCGAAACTCTTTTTTCTGCAAGAAACTTCTGTCATTTTTCTTCGACAATTTCTTCCTCAAGTTTCTCATTCTCTTTTACTACCCGAAAATCAATGGTGCGCATTACCTTATCCGTGTTCATCACCATAACATGAACCTTCTGCCCTAATTTGTAACGAATATTTGTCACATCGCCAATCAGTTCATAGGTGTTCTCACTGTAATGGAAATAATCATCCACTAAAGATGTCACATGGACTAAGCCCTCAATAGTATTCGGCAGTTCTACATAAAATCCCCACTCCGTCACACCAGAAATGACTCCCTCGAACACCTCACCGATATGTTCAGACATATACTCCACTTTTTTGAGTTTTTCTGTTTCTCTCTCTGCCTCGTCGGCACGACGTTCCATCTCGCTCGAATGTTTCGCCACTTCCGGCAGGATTTTTTCGTAATGCTCTATTTTCTTTGCATTCATCCTGCCCCGCAGATTATCCTTGATAATCCGATGTATCTGCAGATCCGGGTAACGGCGGATTGGAGAAGTGAAATGACAATAATAATGAGTTGCCAGTCCGAAATGTCCAGTGCTCATAGTAGCATATTTTGCCTGCTTCATGGAACGTAAGGTAAGACGACTGATCAAAGCCTCTTCCTGTGTCCCCTCGATTTTTTGCAGCAATTTCTGCAACTCTTTCGGATGGATCTCATCCTGCCCTAATTTGATAGTATAACCAAAATTATTAATAAACGTGCCCAGTTTTTTGATTTTTTCCGTATCCGGGTTGTCGTGAGTACGATAAACAAAGGGAAGCTCCTGCCAGAAATAATCCTGCGCCACAGTCTCATTGGCAATCAACATGAAATCCTCAATAATCTTTGTTGCCACATTCCGCTCATAGGGTTTAATTTCCACCGGTTTTCCTTTTTCATCCAAGATAATTTTTGTCTCAGGAAAATCAAAATCAATAGAACCTCTGCCCATACGTTTTTTTCGCAGAATAGCTGCTAACTCTTTCATCAACTCAAACATAGGCACCAGTTCTTCATATTCCCGAATTTCCGCTTCGTCCCTGTCCTCTAATATCTTCTTTACGCTGGTATAGCTCATGCGGCGGTCTACCTTGATGACGGTCTCCGCAATGGTATGGTCGATGACATTTCCTTTCTTGTCAATCGTCATAATGCAGCTTAGCGCCAGACGATTCTCCCCCGCATTCAAAGAACAGATACCATTAGATAACTTATGAGGCAGCATTGGTATTACTCTGTCTACTAAGTACACGGAGGTTCCCCTCTTTAACGCTTCTACATCTAAGGCACTGTGTTCCTGCACATAATTGGTGACATCCGCAATATGCACGCCGAGACGGTAATGCTCTCCCTCTCTAGTGAGAGTGATGGCATCATCTAAGTCCTTCGCATCCTCCCCGTCAATGGTGACGGTCTGCCACTCTCTCAAATCCATACGCCCCGCCATATCAGCAGTGCTGACCTCGTTTGATACATTTTCCACCTGTTTCATAATTTTATCAGAAAATTCCATCGGCAGGTCATAGGCTTTTACGATAGATAAAATGTCTGTTCCGGGGTCATTGATATGCCCTAAAATCTCTATTACCTTTCCCTCGGGCTTTTTTCCCTCTCTTCCAAAATCCGTAATTTCCACCACAACCTTATGCCCGGTCACCGCACCTTTTGAGCGCTCCTGAGATATAAAAATATCTGTACCGAATTTCGGATTATCCGGCACTGCAAAGCCAAAGGTTTTGCTTTTTTCAAAGGTGCAGACAATATTTGTGGTTCCTCTGGAAAGAATCTTTATGACAGTTCCCTCCCTGCGTTTTCCGCTGTTTTCGGAGACAATTGCCACCTGTACGGTATCCATATGAAATGCACCGTGCACCTGGCTCTCCGGGATAAAGATATCCTCTTCTTCCCCCTCTACCGACACAAAACCAAATCCTCTCGGATGAGCGGTAAAGATTCCGGTAAGATACTTTCCCTCAGACTTTATATATTTTCCTTTGGAAGTAACCTCAATTTTTCCCTCCGCCACTAAGGCATCTAATACCTCCTGTAACTCTTTCCGTATCTCTTTCGGCACCGAGAGAACAGCAGCTATTTCCTTTGCCTTCATGGGCACATATAAATCATCACAGATAAACTGATAGATTGTTTTTTTTCGTTCCTGTAAAAGTTCTTTTTCCATTCATTTTCCTCATCTTTATTTCATAGGAAAGGCAAATACTTTCATACGGTAATTAAACAAAGTCTTTCCTATGAAACAAAAAAAGCTGCCGCATGAAATACGACAGCCTCTCACTCTAAAAAATTCCCATATTCAATACTGCAGCAATCACAATAAACAACACCACACAGAGGGTTGTCAGTTTCACTAATATTCCCTCCATAGAACGTCCTTTATTCTTTCCCCAATAGGTATCTGCCGCACCTGCGATAGCACCTAAACCTGCGGATTTCCCTTCCTGCATCAGAATGATGACTGTTAATGCTAAACAAACCAATATGAAAATAACGGTTAAAATCGTCTTTAAAATTTCCAAAATCGTTTCCTCCTACGGTCACTAACTCACAACTTTTGTTATTGTACCATAGCCTTTTCGATTTTTCAACCACTTTTTTATTTTATCTTCAGAAAAAACTTATCAAACCGGAAACAGGAAAAAGTAAACCTGTTCTAGTTGAATTTTGCCTGCACACAAAGTTCTTCCTCAATACGCAGCAACTGATTGTATTTACTAGTACGCTCTGCACGAGCGGGTGCTCCAGTCTTAATTTGCCCTGCATTAACTGCCACTGCTAAATCAGCAATAAAGGCATCCTCTGTCTCCCCAGAACGATGAGAAATTACCGTGCGGTAGCCGGCACATTTTGCCATTTCAATAGCATCCATCGCCTCTGTCACCGTGCCAATCTGATTTACTTTAATTAACACCGCATTCGCAACTTTTAAATCAATGCCGCATTTGATTCGCTTCGGATTAGTGACAAATAAATCGTCTCCCACTAACTGTACCTTATCTCCCAGACGCTCCGTCAGCTTCTGCCAGCCTTCCCAGTCATCCTCAAACAGTCCGTCCTCAATGGAGACAATAGGAAATTCTTTTACCAGTTCTTCATAGAGAGCAATCATTTCCTCGGAGCTTCGTTTCACACTATCAGGGCACTCATCCTTCGGTGACGCTTCTCCCTTGGCCTTCATAATCCGCTCATTTTCCGTTTCCTCTCCCTGTTTTCCTGCTCCATTATGTTTTCCAGAACATCCGCTCTCTCCCGGGAAAATATAGACACCGGTTTCTTCATCATAAAGCTCACTTGCCGCTGCATCCATAGCATAGACAATATCCTCACCCACTTTATATCCGGCTAATTCCACCGCTTTAGACAGATAAGAAAATGCTTCTCTCGTATCCTTAAAATCTGGTGCAAAACCACCTTCATCTCCGACAGCCGTATTCATTCCTGCCTTATTTAAAATCTGGCGCAGGAAATGATAAACCTCGGCTCCCATTTTAAGCCCTTCAGAATAGGTTTTTGCTCCCACCGGCATAATCATAAACTCCTGAAAATCCAGAGAATTTTTTGCATGGGCACCCCCGTTTATCACATTCATCATAGGCACCGGCATTCGTTTCGCATTACAGCCGCCAAGATAGCGGTAAAGCGGCATATCCAATGCTTTCGCCGCCGTTTTTGCACAGGCAAGGGAAACACCTAAGATGGCATTTGCCCCTAAATTTCCCTTGTTATCCGTTCCGTCAAGTTCCACCATAATCCGGTCTATCTCGCCCTGTTCTAACACATTTTTTCCAAGGAGTGCTTCCCGAATTTTGGTATTCACATGTTTTACTACTTTTTCCACACCCAGTCCGAAGTAGCTGTTATCACCGTCCTTAAGTTCAATCGCTTCGAAGCGTCCGGTACTAGCACCGGAAGGAACACTTTCCCTCGCTGTAATCTTTTTTCCGGTGGTCTCTGTCTCTGCAGTCACTTCTACCTCCACCGTCGGGTTTCCTCTAGAATCTAAAATCTGTCTCCCATGTACATCTGTAATTTTAATTTTCAATGACATAAAAAATCCCCTTTCACGCAATACTGCTTCCTTTTTTCATCAGTATGCGTAAACCGGGAATTTTTTATACCAGTGTTTCTAACACAATATCACAAAAATTTGTCTAACGTTTCATAGAGAAGCTGGGGATCAATGGGCTTTGCTAAATGGGCCACCATTCCTGCCTTTCTGGTCTGTTTTCTATCATCCTCATAAGCATTGGCTGTCATGGCAATCACGGGCACAAATTTTGCATCCATCCGATTTAATGCGCGGATTTTCTTCGTTGCTTCCATCCCATCCATCACCGGCATACGAATATCCATGAGAATGGCATCGAAATAATTTGGTTCACTTTCCTCAAAGCATGTCACTGCCTCTTTTCCGTTTTGCGCATGCACTACTTTCATGCCACGCTTTTCTAATAATCTGGTAGCTACCATCGTATTTAACGGATGGTCTTCCACTAAAAGAACCCTCTTTCCTGCAAAATTCACTTCCTTTTTTCTGGCACTTCTCCTGTCTTTCGGCTGGCTTCTCTGGTCAGTATCTAACACCACTTCCACCGTAAAAGTGGTTCCTTCCCCCTCCTTACTCTGAACCGTAATATCACCGTTCATCATTCTCGCGTAGTTTCTGGCAATGGAAAGTCCTAAGCCGCTGCCTCCGTACGCCATCGTATTTCCCTCATGCTGCTGTGTAAATGCTTCAAAGACATTTGGCAGAAACTCTTTGGAAATTCCGATACCGGTATCTGAAACAGAAACCGTCAGTTTCAACTGTTTCTCTATCTCTTCCTCTAATACTCTTACATTCACGTTGCCGCCGTTTGAAGTAAATTTGATGGCATTATTAATGAGATTTATCATAATCTGCTCTAAGCGTGTGGCATCTCCGATATAAGTCCTTGCCTCATCATTTACCCGTTCAAACTGATAATTGACAGCCGCCGGTATTGCCTGTGCTTTGGCAATCATATTGACATTATCCCAGAATTTTTTGGAATCAAAAAGCTGATGCATCAGCACCACATTTCCGCTCTCAATACGCGACATGTCTAAAATGTCATTCAACAGTGCCAACAGATACTTTGATGCTGAATCAAGTTTTTCCGTACAGTCTAACACCTGGGCACGATTATCTATCTCCTCCCGGATAATGGAGTTTAACCCGATGATGGCATTCATCGGAGTACGAATTTCATGGCTCATATTGGCTAAGAAACTGGTTTTTGCCTGATTGGCAATCTCTGCCATCTCAAGTGCCTCCGATAACTGCCGCTGCTTTTCTTTCCCTTCCTTTACCACATCCTCAATGTCAGAAAGCGTGATTAAAATCGTTTCTATCTGCTCATTTAAGTACATACAACGTATCTGCTTCAGCCGCCAGTTTCCATTTCTAGAAACTAAGGATATCTCTATCTCATAGGCGTTTTCCTTCAAAAGATGTTCCTTAATACTTGTTAAGGAAAGTTCTTTCCTAATTCGATCTTTATCCTCTGCTGTGCCGGCACGTTCTATCAGACACTGCAATTCTTCCTCATATTTTCCCTGGGATATCTGGTTATCTAAGGCATACTGACCAATTACTACTGCATCAAATTGTCCCGTACCACCGTCGACCGTATAAATTTCATCGTATTCAAAAGCCATCACCCGCTCTAAAATATGCTTTAACTTACTTTCCGTTGTAACGTCATGGTTGTACAGGAATGCCACAATCTCTCCTGTACCCGGTCGTTTTAACAGATTCACTTCTACCTTTACCCATAAATGACGCCCCTCATAGGTTTCTGCAATATACTCTTCCGAAAAACTGTTAATACCTTCCCGGAACAACCGCAGTAATCCCCCCGGAGAAAGCCGCTGTTTCTGCTCCTCTGTCAGCCATATTCTTCTTGCATACGCCTGCATTCGCTCTTCAAAATCTAAGATGTGACGATACTGTTTTTCAAACCCTTCCTTTGCCCCGACTCTCATCTCCTCCACAATCCAGTAGGTGAGGTTCAGACGGCTCATGGTAAGAATGTTTTCCGACACATTCTTCTCACGATAGATCATTTCATCCTGATATTTTTTCCTTATCTCTTCTTTTGTCTGTTTTAATTGTTCCGAGACTTTTTTCTTCTCCGTCACATCCGTGTAATAAATGGCACAAGCCTCCTGCCCGCTCCAGTTTATCTCTCTTCCCTTAACAGAGTAATATTTTTTATGGTAATAAACTTCTCTCTCCCATTTTCTCTTTGTCTTAGGCAGTATAGCCGGACAATCTTCACAACTATCCTGTCTATGATACAAAGCCTGATAACAGCACTTTCCGGAAAGTTTTCCCTCTATCTGAAATATTTCCTTTGCTTTGCGATTTACATACAATACCTCATGGGTATTCATGTCCTTTACATATACTGCTGTCTCACTTCTGTCAAGCAGCTCCCTGTAAAGTTCCGATATATCTGCTGCCTGCCCATCATTTCTTGCTTTTGCATCTTCCATCTTTTCATTCCGCTTCCTTAATTCCCTTTGTTTTTAAGAAATCTACCCAGATGTCATACTTCGAACCGTATAGATGTAGATTATCAAAAGTCAGGCTTTCTTTCAAGCCACCATTTTCATCACAAACCACTTCATTGACATCAATAAAAAAAACTCTCTCACCGTCTGCCAATTTCTGAATTTCTTCATTTCTCGCCTGAATCCCTGTATTATTAAAAATGGCATCCGAATCCGATTTTTCCTTCGTCACTTTCATAATTGCCTGAACATACACAATCGCTTCCGGCTGTAACTGTTTCATCATTTCTACCGACTGGGCATACTTTTCCATAAATCCCTCTAAGGTTCCTCTGCCCATCTCATTGATACCAATCTGAAAATAAATTTTTTTGTACTGTTTCGCTGACAAAGCCTCCTCTAGCGTCACTTTTTTACCATTCACCTCACAGAATTTTTCCGTCCACAAATCATAGACATTCATTCCCACCGTGGCAAAAAAGTCTGCCTTGTCTAAACCGCCATAATCGTGAAGCCCTACCGTTCTGGAGTCTCCGATGAAAACGGCATCATCAAAGTAGTCTTCCTCTACTGATACAAACTGTTTCGGTACTGCTGTTTTCGTGTCCTCTGCCATCTCCGTACTTTCTATCTGCTTTGCAGTATTTTCCTCTTCTAAATCCTTTGCATAAACCTTTTCCGGCAGTCTTTCGTCCCCATAGGCTTCGTATTCCTGATTCCACGGATAAATATGATCATGGAACCCCTGAAGCACCAACACAAAATAAGGGGTTTTTGCGGTGTCTACACTGTAATTTTTATAAATACTGTCCTTTCCCAGAAAACCTGCCACTGACAGTATCACCCAGCCTGCCAGTAAAAATATGGCTACTCTGCATTTTAAAATCTTCCTCACATGCTCCCTCTTTTCTACTACAATACCTTTCACATTAAAAATTAAAATATAAAAACGGATTATTCGTGGATATCGCCAGATAATAAAGACTCAATCCCAATATTCCCATGATAATCAGACTGCCCACCCATTTTTTCTGTACCACTTTATAAAAAGCCGCCGGATATGGAGTTGCCAAAATAACTCCAGCCAAAAACAAAGGCAGATAATCCTTGATATAACGAAGATAGTCAGCAGAATTTATCACTCCTGCCTTCCCAAAGAAGGGAAAAAGTCTCGTATAATAAACTCCAAGCTGCTGCACATCTGTCACTGCAAATGCCACCCAGGTAAGGGGTACCACAAACAACAGATACAGATGGCAGAGGAAACGGCTTTTCTCCAAAAAACGGAGTAAGAACAATTTTTCTATCATTAATAAAAACAAGAGCGATGCTCCCCATATCAGATAATTTCCACCTGCACCATGCCACAGTGCCGTGAGTGTCCATACCACAAACAGGTTAAAAAAAGTTCTTGCTTTTCCCTTTCTGTTTCCTCCTAACGGGATGTAGACGTATTCCCGAAACCATCTTCCCAATGTAATATGCCATCTTCGCCAGAACTCCGATACGGACTTTGACATATAGGGATGAGTAAAGTTTCTCGGAAACTCAAAGCCTAACATAGCACCTAACCCCATTGCCATAAGAGAATATCCCAGGAAATCATAATATAACTGTATGGAATAGGCAAAAGCACCCATCCATGCTAAGGGGGTAGAGATACTTGCAAACCCGATACTCTGGATGTTATTCCAAAGAAGTCCTGTTCTGTCTGCAATAATCACCTTCGATCCTAGTCCTATTACCAGCAATTTGAGCCCATCTTCAAACTGCTCTAAGGTTACCGTTCTCTCTCCCATTGCAAGCCGAACTTCCGAATAATTGATAATAGGCCCTGCAATCATCTGGGGAAACATAGTCAGATATGTACCGAGCCTAACAAAAGATTTCTCCGCAGGAATTTTCCCCCGGTAAACATCTATAATATAAGCTGCTATCTGGAAAGTATAAAAACTGATACCCAACGGAAGTTTTGGTGCTAAACCGCTGTACTTAAAGAAGAACAGAAGCCCAAAATCATACCCCAATGCCAGAAGCAGCAAAATCAGCTGTCTTTTTCCCCTGCCCTCTTCCGGCTTCCGGTACATTGCCCTGCCCAAAAAGTAATTTACAACTACCGAAGCTAACAGTAATATCACATATTCTGCCTCTCCAAACGTATAAAATACAATACTAGCAGCAAATAAAATTAAATTTTTCCACTTCTTTGGTGTAATATAATATATGACTAAAAAAACCGGCAGAAACCGGAATAAAAATTCAAAACTACTGAATACCATCTTTACGGCTCTTTTCTAAGGCACACTACCGCCAATCTTTTCTTTCCTAATTATAGTCCAAAAAATCCAATAAAACCGTCTATTAAGCAAATTTAGTCAAAATGTATTATTTTTGTCACAAAACCGAAATTTTGTAAATATTTTGTAAACTTTTTAACTTCTGTATTCTGTCCACAATTTCTTAATTTCCCCAATAAAATAGAGGGAACCGAATGCTACAGTCCGATGCTCTTTAGACAATTTTTCCGGTAAAATGCAGTCTGTTATCTTTGTTTCACTCAATGCCTGCACGCCTTTTTTACGAATACACTCTGCTAATTTTTCTGCCTGAAGCGCCCGCCTGTACTCCACGGTAATGGTCTTAAAATCCAACGCCAGCGGAACTAAACATTCCACCATTTTTTCATAATCTTTATCTGCCATAACCCCCATAATAAAGTGAAATTTTTCTCCGGGAAACATCTGTTTAAGACTTTCTGCGAGTGTCTCCACTCCGTTACTGTTATGTGCTCCATCCACCAGAAAATAAGGTTTTTCAGAGAGTACCTCCATCCTTCCCTGCCATGTAGCTTTTTTGACACCCTCCCGGATTATTTCTTTTGTATATAAAACACCTGTTTCTTCAAAAAATTCTTCTGCCGCTAATATGGCAGCTGCTGCATTTTCATACTGGTGCTTTCCTAAAAGTCCCATCGTAAACCTTTCATAGCCCTGATAAGAAAACTCCTGTTTTCCATCTTTATAAACGGTATCCCTAATTTCCGACAGTTCCACCTGTCGGCAGGACTTCACCCCTGCTTTCTCCGCCACAGCCAGAATTACATCTATTGCCTCCTGTTTCTGGCTTTCTGTGACTAACCTGGTGCCTTTTTTTATGATTCCTGCCTTTTCTGCCGCAATCTCTGCCAAAGAAGTTCCAAGTATCTCCGTATGATCATAGCCTATTTTGGTAATAACAGAGACTACCGGAGTTCCAACAGCGTTTGTAGAATCCAATTTTCCTCCCAACCCTGTTTCTAAGATGACAACATCGCAGCACTGCTCCCGAAAATACAGCATTCCCATGCCAAGACAATAGTCAAACATGGTAGGTGTCACCTCGTATTCTTCTTTCAAAAGCCGGTTGCCTAGCCTTGTAACATCTTCTTTGGATATCATTTCCCCGTTCACCTGAATTCGTTCCTCAAAATCTACCAGATGAGGAGAGATAAACATCCCGGTTTTTAGTCCTGCCTCTCTTAAAATTGCACACAAAAAAGCAGCGACGGAGCCTTTGCCATTCGTCCCTGCTATATGGATAAAAGGCATCTCCCGTTGCGGATCGCCGAGCTTTTTTAACATCTGCTCCGACACTTCCACACCCGGAAGATGTCCAAATCTTCTCTGATTCTCAATGTTATCTAAAACTTCTTCATAAGTTAATGTTTCCATGACTGTTTCCTTTTATACCGCCATAATGACCCCGCCATCATTGGCATACATACTGCTGACACCGGCGGTATTGATAATAATAATTTTCTTGAATTTCGCCAGCTTTTCTATCTTTTCTTTTGTCATTTTTGCACGTTCCGGACAATTGCAGTGGGAAATGGCAAGAATACGGTTTTCACAATCCTTCGTTCTCGAAATCATATTCCGTACCATCTTCTCTAACGCCTTGTTCATTCCCCGTGCCTGATCTAACTGGCAGATGAGTCCCTCTTTCGTGGAGCCCATCACTGGTTTGATATTTAACGTATTGGCAATAAATGCTTTCAGGTTGCTGAGACGCCCGCTTTTCCGCAGAGTTTCTAAAGTTTCAAGAACAAAGTAAGTGTTCATGGAACTGATATATTCTTCCGTCTTTTCCACAACCTCCTCAAAAGACATACCTGCCTCCTCAAACTCCTGGATTTTAATACCTATCAGCGTTTCACCGATGGAGGCAGATCTGGAATTAAACACATAAATCTGTTTTTCCCCTGCATGTTCTTCCTCAAAAAGATTTTTTCCTAACACGGCACTGTTGTAGGAACCGCTTAATCCGCTAGAGAGGGTTACTACATACACATGCTCTGCCTCTCCCTGATACGCTTCCATATACTGCTCCGGTGACGGACAGGAGGATTTCGGCACATTACTGCTTTCTTTCACTCTCCTAAGGAAGTCCAGCTGATTGAATGTGGCGTCATCTTTGATTCTGTATCCGTCCACCTCAAGTTCTAATGCTACAGACTCAAAATGCTCATCCTTCTTCAATTCCTCCGGCAATTCGCCGCAGCTGTCAATTACTATCTTGTACATACATCCTACCTCCATACGAACCTTTACTTTTATTTTTCAAAAACCCTTTATTTGTTATTCATAAACTTTTAATGCGTTTTATTTTTCTACCACAAGTAGTTTTTATTACTACGTGATAATAACATAAAAGTAACTTTTTGTATAGAGGCTTTTATCAAATTTCACTTTTTTAACAAATTCTTTATTTCACAGAGAAAAAAGCCTCTGTCAAATTCTTTAGCGCCTGCTGGTCTTTTGTTCCCATCAGTTCTCTCGCAGAGTGCATTGCCAAAAGCGGTATTCCCACATCTACAGTTTTTACCGGAAGCAGTGCAGAGGCAATAGAACCTAAAGTACCTCCTCCCGGCATATCAGAGCGATTGACAAATTTCTGGTAAGGGATGCCCCTTTCATCACAAATCTGCATGATGGCACCGATGGCCTCGCAATCTGTCGCATAGGACTGGGAACTTGCCTCCTTAATACAAAAACCTCCGCCTAACACCGGTTTATTGGTTACATCCATCTTTCCTGCCTGGTTCGGATGAAGTCCGTGTGCCACATCCACAGACAAAATCATACTCTGATACATCATCTGCTGTGCCACTTCGCCCCAGCCTGCACTTTCCAAAATGCGTGATAACATGTCGTGCAGCAAAATAGAGCCTGCACCCTGTTTGCTCCGGCTTCCGATTTCTTCATGGTCAAAAAGTGCTATCACATTCATACCATCTTCCCGCTTTGCATCAATGATTGCCGATATCAAAGCAGCACAGGAGGTCAAATTATCTAATCTCGGGCCGGAAATAAATTCATCCCTCACTCCGATAAATTCCGGCTGCTCTTTACAATACACCGTCAACTCAAAATCTAAGATATCCTCTTTTTTTACCTGAAGTTCTTCCGCTAAAAAGTTTAAAAAATAATCCGCTTCTTCTCCATCGGCAAACAGTCCCATAACAGGGAGCATATCCACCTGTTTATTCAATTCCACTCCTTTGTTGACATCCCGGTTCATGTGGATTGCCAGATTCGGAATCGTAAGCAGATTTTTTTCGGAAACAAAGTTTTTGATTTCCGGGGAAAACGGATTTTTACTGCGAACTGCAACACGTCCTGCAATCCCAAGTGGACGGTCTAACCAGGTATTTAAAATAGCACCGCCATAAACCTCTACATTCACCTGGGCATAACTGTTGGTTTTTATATCTGCAGAGGGCTTAATCCTAAGGCACGGGAAATCTGTGTGCGCCGCTGCGATGCGGATTGCCGGAGTGTTATTTTCTGTCTGAAACTCTTCCGGCAGAGTAAAAGCAAACAGAGTAGTATCATGGTGATTCAAATAATATTTTCCACCTTTTTTCAACTCCCATCTGTCCTCGTAATTTATTTTTTCAAATCCGGCGTTTAAAAGCCTCTCTTCACAGGCTGCCACAGCATGTACCGGGGATACTCCTTTTTTTAATAAATCAAATAAAATTTCTGTCTCACTCATTCTTTTTTCTCTCCATCCATTCTGTTTTGGTTCGTATTTCTGCCTCCCCTATTTTACTACGAAATCTCAGTTTTTACATCTATTATTTGTCCGGTTTTAAATTCTATGATAAAATGATATAAAATACAGTTATCGGAAAGGTTCTATTCTTATATGATTGCATTAAAAATTCCCGAAGTCAAAAATTTTATGAACCAGCTGCTGTGTGCAGAAACCTTCGACAATTTCCTATTGCAGGAGGCTGTCATTCAAAAGGACATCACCTGGACTGTAGATGGAAGACTGCATACGGATTATTATAATAAAGAGGAATTAGAAGAACTGTCTCTGACGGATCTTTCTTTTCTCCCCTTTGGAAAAGTGCGTTCCTACTGCTTTGATTTGATAAAAGGCAAGCGGGCTCCTTCTTATTTTAAATTTGTATTTCTGCTCTCCCCAGCAAATCTCACCCGCACGGTAGAGCAGACACATACCTCTTTCCATGCCGGAGATGTTTCTGCCATGTTTTTAAATCTGAAGTTCCAAAGTGGCGAACTGATTTTAACCACCGGTGTTTCTTACCGCATTTTTTCTGCGGACAAGAGCCTAGAACACGAATGGGACCGTATGGTAAAGCTTTTTTTGAAAAACCACGAAATTACTTGCGAAGAACTTTAGTTTTTCCTTTACTTTTGCAAATCGTTATGATATGCTCTACTTGACTGTAGTTACAGTCAGTAATATTTTTTTGGAGGTACTTTTCAATGAACAAAGGTACAGTAAAATGGTTTAACAACCAAAAAGGTTACGGATTCATTTCTGACGAAGCTGGAAATGACGTATTCGTACATTACTCAGGACTGAACATGGAAGGATTCAAATCCCTCGAAGAAGGTGCTGCAGTAGAATTCGAAGTTGTAGAAGGTTCTAAAGGCCCTCAGGCAACTAACGTAACAGTAGTAAAATAATTTACTACAGACGGTAAGTATTACCGTTTTCAGCAATAGAAACTATGCTTTGCAAATGATCTATTGCCATGAATCACAGGTTTCACATGTACCTTTTTCTTTTTAAATAAACCCGTTTTTATTTGCTAGATTAAGATATTGTAAACAATGGATTTAAAAAAGAGTGTCGGAAAACCGACACTCTTTTTTATTCCATACTCTGTTTTACTTTTACAATCCGTACTACAGATTCATTAATCCGCTCTTCATTTATAGTTCCATCCTGTACTGCCGCAAGCAGACCATTATATGCCGTATCATAATCCTGTGGCATCAAAATCACGTCTACTCCTGCATTCACCGCCATCACAGCCGCCTGGTCTGCAGTGTAAGTATTGGTAATAGCCGCCATATTCATGGCATCGGTAACTACAACACCATCATATCCTAATTGTTCCCGTAGTACATTGCTGACCATCATCTGGGACAGAGAAGCAGGCGTATCATCCCCGACTACCGCAGGTACGGAAATATGACCTACCATAACAAAAGAAACACCATCCTGCACTGCCTTCTGGAATGGAACTAGTTCCGTCGCCATCAAGTCTTCTAAATTTTTATCTAAGGAAACCGCCTCATTATGGGAATCTCCTGTCGTACCGCCATGTCCCGGGAAATGCTTTACCACCCCATAAATACCCTGGCTCTGCAAACCTTTCAGTTCCGCACTTACCATATCAGACACTACCTGTGCATCCGAACCAAAAGAGCGGCTACCGATAACCGTATTCTCAGGATTGGTAAGTACATCTGCCACCGGAGCAAAATCCACATTAAATCCAAGTGCCTTTAAATAGGCACCGATGTTGCTGCCCGCCTGCTCCGCTTTTGAAACATCTCCCGTGGCACCGATTTCACTCATATTTCCCACATCATTGACACCAAAGGCTACATTCTTAGCAATTCTCGTGACGCTTCCACCTTCTTCATCCACACATAAAAATGCCGGAAGTCCAGTAGTTTCTTTTGCAATTGTCTGCATATCGTTAAGCATCTTTGTGGTCTGCTCGGAACCTAACAGGTTTTCTTCCATATAAATAATGCCACCCACCGGCTTCTGCTGGTAGCAGGTCTTTGTGGTATCTCCCGCCGCCGTAACATTGGCATATCCGGTAAGAGCCTGGGACGTAATCACAAACATCTGGGCTATCTTCTGCTCTAATGTCATCCCTGACACAAAATCAATGGCAGCCTGCGTTTCAGGAGTAACCACCGGTTCCTGTGGTTCAGTAACTACAGGTACTTCACTGCTCTCTGCCTGTTCTGTTGTCTCCGTAGACAAAGGCACGGCATTTTTCGGTTTCTCATTCTTTGGCAGGAACTTTAACGCCGCAAAAACAGCTCCTCCTACAATTATTGCAAGAACTGCTAAAAACACCACGATTACAATCGCTGCCTGCTTTGTGTCTTTCTGTCTCTTTAACCGTCTTTCCTCTTTATCCATCTATATCCTCTTTTCTGTATCGAAATCCTACATATGTTAAATTCTACTTTATTATAACAAATGTTCTGCTTCCGCTAAAGAGAATTTTAGAAAATTTCAGATTATTTTCACTTAATTGCTCCCGGTGTAGAGACAATCAGGCTCATTTCTCCCGACAATTCTACCGTTCCAAAGTCTTTCGGCAAAATGAAGTGATCACCCTTTTTTACCGGATGGCTGTTTACAATGCCGTCTCCCTCAAGAACAGACATTAACAGAAACGGTTCATTCTGCTGAAATTCCGCTTTTTTCTCCACATCTAGTTTGAATATTTTATAATAATTGCAGGAATACAATTCATTCAACTTATTTTTTGGAAGATTTAATGCAGATTTCACACTATCCTCCACAGATTTTGCAGGGACAGTAATCACATCGATACTCTTTTCTACATGTAGCTCTCTCGGCTTTCCGTCAGAAAGGCGGTCATAATCATACACCCGGTAAGTGATATCGCTGTTCTGCTGGGTTTCTAAAATAAGAAGTCCTCCTTTGATAGCATGTACCGTTCCCGGATCAATCTGAACAAAATCTCCTTTTTTCACCGGAATCTCACGGATAAATTCCTTCCATCTTCCCTGATGTATCATATCTGACAATTCTTCTT
Organism: Clostridiales bacterium; assembly: GCA_029006795.1. Classification (GTDB taxonomy): domain Bacteria; phylum Bacillota; class Clostridia; order Lachnospirales; family Lachnospiraceae; genus Roseburia. The sequence goes on from JAQXGQ010000122.1 coordinate 76,018, forward strand.
TATTCTTTGCATTGTGCCCAATTACAAGAGTTGCATTCTCCGGCGCCTCCATAATGTACCAGCATTCTGTTTTTCCAAACGAACCATTTTCATGTTCTTTTGCATAATCATCCGCAGGGTGCACCTGAATACTTAAATCATCCCGCGCATCAATAATCTTTGTCAATAACGGGAAACGGTCGTAGGAAAGATTTCCAAATACCTCGGGATGCTTCTCCCATACCTCCGATAATTTCATTCCGGCAAAAGTACCCTCTTTAATGGTGCCATCACCGTTCGGATGAGCAGAAATCCCCCAACACTCACCAATATCATCTCCTTCTACCGGATATCCAAATTCCTCTCTTAATCTTGTACCGCCCCAGATATTGTGGGTACAGACAGGATTTAAAAATAGAATTTCTTTCTTCGACTGATTCACACTTAATATTGCTCCATTCGTTTCTATGACTTTCTGATACCAGAATGCTGAATCTTTTACAATACGCTTCTGGCTCACAAAATCTACATAAATAATACCAAACCGCTGTTTGTAGCCGTCCGACCATTCAAAGTTATCCAGAAATGTCCAAAGGAAATATCCCCTGACATCAGCGCCCTCATCATAAGCACGCTGCATAGCTCCTATATAAGCATCCAAAAAAGTGATGCGGTTCGGGTCGTGCACCCTTCCATCCGTGCTTACCATATCATGGCAGGACATCCCGTTCTCCGTAATATATAAGGGCAGAGGATAGCGCTCACACAAAAACTTAATTCCATAATAAAATGCTTCCGGTGTCACCGGCCAATCTGAGCCTGTCTTTGGAAAGCCTGGCGCACGATTTACGAACTCCGGTGTTCCATCCTCTCCGGCACGAACGTAATAGCCATTATAAATGTTCTGCCCCATAAAGTCCAGTGGCTGATGAATAAGTCTCATATCCTCCTCTGTAATTTCCGGCAGATACTCTTTGAATTTTTCTAATCCTTCCTTGGGATAGTGCCCTAAAAAGACGGGATCGGAAAACCATGACACATTCCATGTCCAGTTATCCATCGGATTATAAAAACCAAAATAAACTTTTTTTGCCGCCTCAATATCTTCTTTGCTATCCGTATAAGGATATGCCACACCGCCTGTAGGCGCAAACCCGATTTTTATGGGCTGTTTCGTATGTTTCCGCAGTTCAATAACAGCTTTTCCATGTGCTTTCAAAAGATTGTGGGCAATCTGGAAAGTTTCTTTGACGGAACACTTTACTCCCGGTGCATGAACACCGCTTAAATGTCCTAAACCAACCACACACTGGGGCTCATTGATGGTGATAAAATATTCGCAGATATCAGAAAAACGTTCTGCCACCACCTTCGCATATTCTCCAAACCATTCCACCACTTCAGGATTTAACCAGCCACCCTTCTCATAAAGCGCTGCCGGAAATTCCCAGTGAAATAGGGTAATGTACGGTGTAACGCCATTCTTCTTCATAGTCAAAATCATATCACGGTACATATCAATGGCTTTTTCATTTACCCGTCCGGTCCCTTCCGGCAGGATTCTTGCCCAATTTAAAGAAAAACGGTAGGCATGGATGCCAAGATTTTTCATCAGAGCATAGTCTTCTTTGTAACGGTGCATGTTATCACAGGTGGTGTAGGCATTCTGCCCTTCAAATACTCTGCCCTCCTCAGTAAAGGTATCCCATACAGTCTTCCCCCTGCCATCCTGTGTGTCTGTGCCCTCCACCTGATAAGCACTGCTTGCTACACCCCAAACAAAATCATCACGAAACATCCTTCTTCCTCCCTTTTCGATTCTATCTTTCTATTTTGCGCCATTTGCTGACTTTTTTCAACTGCCAATTACAGAGACTAAATAAAAAGGTACCACATCACTACTGTGCGTTTCCACCAGACGGATTTCTACCTTATGTTCCTTATTTTCACCGTGCTCTAAAATTGTATCCAGCTCCAGTTTATCGCCCCATGTTTCATCAAAATTAGCATCCAGACGAAGTGCATGTTCTGTATCATCATCCACTATCACCTCTGCTACCGGTGCCGGTTTTTTTACGGATTTCCGATATTGTACCGAAACTCCCGTACCTTCTGTCCAAAAAGTGATACTGTCCCCTTGTCTTGATGCCGTCCATCCTTTCTTAAAACAGTCCGTAATTTCTTTCTGAGGCTCATTGTCTGCCGAAAATCCATATAGCATCGGAGTACTGTTATCATTTTGCAAACGATAAGAATTTTCGTAGGCATTTTCTGTCAAAGGTGCCGGAAGTTCCGTTTCTGTAATCTCTTCCGACGCTTTTCCATCTGCATTTTCCATTTCTTTTTTCACCTGCTCCAAAAAATAGGTGATGACGGAAGCTACCATCTCGTGCC
>JAQXGQ010000123.1 GCA_029006795.1 Clostridiales bacterium
ATTGCTAAGAAAATGGGCTTTGAGCAGTGCTATGCAGTTTCCGGACAGACCTATTCTAGAAAGGTAGACACCAGAGTTGCCAACATTTTAGCAGGAATTGCAGCCAGTGCTCACAAGATGTCCAACGATATTCGTTTGTTACAGCACTTAAAAGAAGTAGAAGAGCCTTTCGAGAAAAATCAGATTGGTTCCTCTGCTATGGCATACAAGAGAAATCCGATGCGTTCCGAGCGTATTGCATCTTTATCCCGCTATGTGATGATTGATGCCTTAAATCCGGCAATTACTTCTGCAACTCAGTGGTTTGAGAGAACCTTAGATGATTCTGCAAATAAGAGACTTTCTATTCCGGAAGGTTTCCTTGCTATCGACGGTATCTTAGACTTGTGCTTAAATGTTGTGGATGGTCTTGTGGTTTATGACAAAGTAATTACCAAACATATGATGGCTGAGCTTCCGTTTATGGCAACGGAGAATATTATGATGGACGCAGTAAAGAACGGGGGAAACCGTCAGGAATTACATGAGAAAATACGTACCTTATCTATGCAGGCAGGAAAGACTGTGAAGGAAGAGGGAAAAGATAACAATCTCTTAGAGCTGATTGCAGCAGACCCTGAATTTAATTTGACATTAGAGGAATTAGAGGCAACTATGGAGCCGTCTAAATATGTGGGACGTGCGCCAATCCAGGTAGATAAGTTCTTAACGGAGGTAGTAAATCCGATTTTAGAGGCAAATAAAGATATTCTGGGTGTAAAAGCTGAGATTAATGTATAAAAAGTCAGTACAGATTGTCTGATATATGAAAAACCGGAAGGATTTCATTTCTGTTATGGAAACAGATGGAAATCTTTCCGGTTTTTTAGTAAAACAACAGGTACTATCGGTAATCACCTAGATAGAACAATGCCACGGTGCCAGGACCCGCGTGGGCACCAATGGTAGGGCCGATATAATCAATCAGAAAACTGTCGATCCCCAAACGTTCTTTAATCAAATTTGCCACAAACTGGGCATCTTCGGGGCAGTCCCCATGACTGATGAAAACAATATCATTTTTGTCCCTCCAGGAACCAATCTGCTGTTCCATACAGTCCACAAGACCGATTAATGATTTCTTGCGTCCGCGTACTTTGCTCAGCATGGTCAAATGTCCTTCATCATCTACATGCAACACAGGTTTTAAATTAATCATAGTGCCTAAGACAGCAGCCGTTTTAGAAAGACGTCCGCCGCGGTGGAGATGAAAGAGGTCATCCACAGTGAAATTGTGTACTAGATGCAGCTTGTTTTCTTCTAACCAGGAAACAATTTCATCGAAGGACTTTCCGGCTTCTTTCATGGTAACCGCCTTGTATACAAGGAGTCCTTCACCTAAAGTGGCACCTAGAGAGTCTACGACGGCGATGCGATGTCCCGGATATTTCTCTTCCATTTCGGCAGCGGCAAGGCGGCAATTGTTAAAACTTCCGCTCATGCCGGAAGAAAAAGCGATGTGGAGAATATCGACATCCTGACTCTTTAAAATATTTTCAAATAGGGTTGCGGCCTCCTCTGGATTTACCTGTGAAGTAGTAGGCAGAGAACCGGCACGCATCATGTCATAAAATTCTTTAACCTGCATAGGATTTTCCCAGGTGTATGTAGATCCCTCAATGGTATAGGGAAGGGACATAATATGTAGATGGTGTTTTTCAATATAGTCTGTGGGCAGATCAGCAGTGCTGTCAGTAGTAATGATAAAATCTTTCATAAGTCCTCCTTTATCTGATTTCTTATCGGTATGATAGAAATATCTTGTCTGGGTATTAGCAAAAATATTATATATGATATAAAGCAAAAAGAAAAGTAAAAATAAGTATTTACATTATTAATAATTTGAGGTAATATAAATAATATCTTTTTTATCAAATTTGTGAACCAACCTGATGGCGTTCTGATTTATTGTAGGAGAAGAACGAAAAAAGACAGGTCTGGAGCGCGTTCGGGCGGAGTATGCCCTTAACAATTCTATTGTTCAAAAATAACCAGCAAAGTAAAACATTATATGGAAAGGCAAAAGTCTTTTTTGCGTGCATGAAACCGGACTGTCTAGGTAAAAGGAGCGGTATGTCTATTAAAATAGCCTTTTATGGAGAAACAGCAAATATCGGTACTACGTCAAACATGATTTTGTTTGCATGGATGATGGCACTAAAAAAACCGGAACAGGCGGTACTTGTAGAGAAAAAAGGTAAACAGTATGTTTTGTGGAAAGGAATTTCCGAGAAAGAGTCCTATTTATTTATGGACTGTGGAAATGGAAAGACAAAAGAAGCAAAATATCGTTTGATGAGGGCAGATCTTGTAGTAGTGAATTTGCCATCTGAACCGGAGTATATGGAACCGTATTTTCTTTATAAACCACATGGAAAGGAGAGAATTTTCTTTCTGGTGGGAAATTACCATGGAAAGAAAGACGAACTAAAACGCTGCATGAAAAATATTTATCGTGTAGAAGAACAGGACGTGGGATGGATTCCTTATAATAATGAATATGCCTATTTTTGGAAAAAGGGAAAGATTTCAGGTTTTATAAGAGAATACCAGAAAAAGAATGTGGCAGAGCATAACCGCTGTTTTTTTGAGGAAATGGAACACAGTTTTTTTCTTCTTCAGAAAAAAATAGAAGCACAATCAAATGAATTAGAAAATCGGAGGTAGAAATTATGGAACAGGTAATGAAACATTATGGAAACGCGATTCTTGCAGTTATTGTGTTATTGGCACTAGGAGCTATTATTGTAGCGGCGCTTGCATCAGATGGATATGTGGCAACGGAGTTTAAAAATGCGCTGACAGGATTTTTTGGAAGTATGAATGCGTTAGGTGGAACACCCGTAGTACCGGCATCGTAAAGACGGCGGTATGTTGGTGGAAAACAGATGGCGGCGTCTTAGATGCTGCCATCTAAAGAAAAGTCAGCAAAACTAGAATATAGTAATTGTGCATATGGGAGGTATTCATGGAAAATTTAATGTTTACTCCAAGTGGAGAACAGTTTGGGGTTTTCTGGAAATATTTAGAAATGCCGGAAGTAACGGATGTAGATTATAACGGGAAGGAATTGTGGATTACAGATTTGAAGAAGGGGAGATATCGTGTAGAGGAAGAAATCACAGAGGGGTTTCTTAGTAGTTTTTCTCATAACATTTCAAACTGTGTCAACAAGCAGTTTAATAATGCTAATAAAATTTTAGAGGCAGATACAAAGGAATTACGTATCAGTATTCTGCATAATTCTGTGGCATTATCAGGGATTTCCGTCTGTATTCGAAAATCACCAACATTTATCCGAAACAATATCAATGAAATGATAGAAAAAAAATATTGTCCGGAAAAAATTCTGCATTTATTAATGAATTGTGTATTAGCCAAAATGAATTTTGTTTTTGGCGGCGAACCAGGAGCGGGAAAAACGGAATGTGCCAAATTTTTTATGCAATTTATTCCAAAGGAAGAGAGGGTCATTACGATTGAGGATTCCTTGGAAATTCATTATGCCGATATTAACCCGGGAGCAGACACGGTAGAACTTCGCATATCGCCGGGGTTTACCTATACCGATGCCATTAAAGCGTGTCTGAGACAAAATCCGAAATGGCTGATGCTCTCAGAGGCACGTTCGGTAGAAGTGACATCTCTATTAGAACAATGGAGCACCGGTGTCAACGGTTTTACCACGATTCATTTAGATGATTTACGAAAATTGCCGGATCGAATTTGCAATATGATGAATAATGTCAATGATGCAGACCGCATGGAGAATCGGATTTACCGTTATGTCAATGTAGGAATTCTGATTCGGCGTGTAGAACAGCCAGACGGAACCATACGGCGCTATATGGATCAGCTCTGTTTTTATACCAGAGAAGAGGGCGTAAACAAAGTTTATATGATTATGAAAGATGGTGAGATGGTTTCAGAGCAGCTGCCGGAGGATATTTTGCAAAAGCTGCAGTATGCGGGCATAAAAGAACCGTATTATTGTAAAAAATTCCGGCAATACCGGGAGGAGGGAAAATAAAGTGGGAGAAAAATTAAAATTATTAAATCCGAAAAATCTGGAAAAAGAGGTTCACAGATACGGATATCACTGGTCATGGAAATCCCATGTACTTCTAACGTTAGGGGCATTAATCGGAATTGGTGCGGTAGGGATTATTTTTCAACTTCGGATGGGGTATATGATAATTATGATGGCAGCAATGATACTGCTTCTTCCGGTACTGGTTTTAGATGTCTTTTTAAAAATGTTTGAGCAGAGACGGTTTTCCGATGCAGCGACTTATATGGAACAGGTTCTGTACTCTTTTCAAAAGTCGGGAAAGGTATTGATTGCTTTAAAAGAGACGTTAGAGCTGTTTGAAGAGGGACAGATGCACCGGGTGATACAGGAGGCAGTCTGGTATATAGAAAGAGGATGTGCCAGAACAGAAGAAGGTATCTTAAGAGAGGCATTAGATATCATAGAAAAATCTTACGAATGCAGTAAAATACATATGGTACATGAATTGCTTATCAATGCAGAAACCTACGGAGGAGAAACAGAGCAGTCAATTTTACTTCTGTTAGAGGACTTAGAACTCTTTAAAAGGCGTGGTTATAAGTTGCAGAAGGATAAGAAAACCAGTCACAGAGATAATATCATATCCATTATTGTGGCTGCGGTGCTTTGTGCCGTGGCACTTTATGTATTAGATGCTATGAAGGGACTTTTTGTAACAGCAAAAGCTCCGTTTGAGATTTTTCAGGTCACGGTCATTCAATGTTCCTCTTTACTGTTTATTCTTTTTTCCCTATTTATTTTTGCAAAAAGTACAAAAAGTCTTACCAGAGACTGGTTAAAGGAAGAAGGGGCAAAAGAAACGAAATATCTGTTGGAGTGCTATGAAATGGTGGAGGATTATGATGAGAAAAAGGCGAAGAAAAGAAGTTTTCTTTGTGCAGCTCTGCCTATGCTAGCAGCAATGGTTTTTTTCTTTTTACAGATGAAAATTTCTAGTGCGGTTTGTCTTGCGCTAGCTGTTTTTTTATTGATGCAGCATAAGGTGGGATATGTGTTGGCAAAAAGGGATGTGACGGAGGCATTTTATGCAGCATTTCCCCAGTGGTTGATGGAAATTGCATTATTATTACAGAGTAATAATGTACAGGTTTCCATTGGAAAATCCATAGAAAGAGCGCCGACGGTTTTAAAACCAGAGTTGGAAAAACTAGTGGACAGACTGAGGAAGGCACCGGATAAACTGACGTCATATACGGATTTTTGCATAAATTATGATATCCCGGAGGCATCAAGCTGTATGAAAATGCTTCACGCTATCTCAGAGGCAGGAACAGGAAGTGCAAAGATACAGATTCATGAGTTGATGAAGCGTGTCAATGAGATGCAAGGAATGGCAGATGAAATCAAAAATAAAAATAGTGCATTTCAGATGAAAATGATATTTTCTTACCCGGTTCTTGTTGCTACGGCAAAGCTGATGACGGATTTGACAATAGGAATGTTATATATGTTTCGAATGTTGGGAAATATGGGAGGTGCTCTATGAAACATATTATAAGTGCTTTTGGTACACTTTTCGTGTTGTTGATCAATATATTTATCTGTGTCGGTACAGCCACAGCCAGCAGTGAAGCTGCGGCAGCAAAGGAGTACAAGGCAGATGTGATTGCAGAGGTTGAAAACTGTAATTTCAATCCAAACGTGATTGCGGCGTGTGTTGCCGAAGCGAAGGAATTAGGATACGAACTTTCCATTACAAAGTCTGTGGATGTTTCTAATGAAGTACAGTCAGCGGAAGTGATATTGTCTTATTCCTACGAGATACCCGTATTTGGGATTTCACAGACAAAAACAACACGGGGAATAGCCAGATAAAATAGATTGCGATAGATTGGAGGAAAAGCATGGAAACAGTTATTTCGGAAGCAGGGGAAGCAATGTTGGAACTTTTAGCAGGTGGTGCAGTTATTTTTTTGTTTGCATTCATGTTAAATTATGTCACATCGTTTTAAAAATAAGGAGGCTGGTTGGAGATGGAAAAAGTGATAGAACATTTTGGAACAGGTCTACTATGTGGAACAGCAGGAGTTTTATTATTGGCTTTTTTTTCGGAGATGTTGAAGGATGGCGGTATATTGAAGGAATTTGCCCTATACTTTATGACAGATATCTGTGGCTAGAGCGGGAGGAAGAGGATGCAGGAAATAATAAGAGTATACGGAAAGTTTCTAATTAGTGCCATTGTAGTAGTGCTTCTAATGGCTATTCTTTTTGGGACTATTACGGATAAGAATGGAAACCGGGGTATTTTAAAAATAGTCGGGGCACATCTAGATACTGGGATGCAGGAAAAATGGAATTACAAAGAGTTTGAGACTTTACAGATAGAAAATTTAAAGCCGGCACCTGAATTTTCTTTCGACGGCAGCAATGGTTTTACAACGGGAAGTATTTTGCTGCTAAATTACCTGACTGCAGTAGATTGTGAGGGAAATTCTCTCCCTGTAAAGATAATAGAAGTGCGAAATCCTTGCGGAGAAGATATTACAGGAAACTACCAGCCAGACAGTGGAAAGCTGTTCTTTCCTGTGGAAGGAATTTATACCATAAAGGCGTCTGCTATGGATGCATGTAACAGAAAAACAGTAGTGGACATAAAGATACCGGTAAATAAATGAGGTGATTGGTTGAAAAATGTAGTGAAAATGATTGTAAATATATCGTTAGGTGTAATTCTGTTACTGATTCTAGCTTCAGTGGTGGGGAGAATGAACAGAAGCATGGAGATAGAAAGCAATTTGTCTTCGGTGGTGGAGGAGACAGTAGAGAATATGACTGTTGCGTTAAAGTATGATGTCAAAAACAGTAGAGAGGTCTGTGCAGATTTTGTGGAAAATCTAATAGAAAGGTTAGATGGGAAGGTGATTGATATGAAGGTGGAAGTGAAGAAAGTTGACTTAGAAAAAGGATTGTTAGCAGTGGAAGTAACAGAGAAATTTCAACATCCCAATGGGAGAATGGGAACGATATCCGACAACCGTGTTGTTATTTTAAATCAGTTAGAAGTTCCAGAACGGAAGGAATGTGTGGTGAAATTTTATTTGTCAAAGAAAGACATGGAAGAGGGGATAAATTGCTATAAATGTTATCATTTGTACGAGGAAGATAAAATTCAGGTGCCTATCGTGCCAGAGAAACAGGGAGCTGTGTTTGATGGGTGGAAAGACTGCAATGATTATATGGCAGATTTTTCGATACCAGTGCAGGAGAATATTTCTTACTATGCAGCATGGAAATAATATAGGTGAAAATAAAGAGAAACTATAATTGCCGAGTGGTAACGGGTGTGTTATACTCTGGATGAATTACATTAATAAAAGTCAAGAAAGATGATAGTGGTAGGCAAAGAGAACATGGACTACTGCGTTACTTATCTTATCAATTCTGACTTATACACATAAAAAATAGCCGTCCTGCCCTAGAAAGCCGACGACGAATTTTAATCTGATGTTTGCCGGGAAGGGGAAGATGTGTTCCCTCTCCGGTTGTCCTGTTTAATGTATTATATGTCACATCAGAGATTTTGTCAAATACCACTAAAGTAACACAAATAAAGGAGAGAAAGATTATGAAAACAACATCCCTAAAAAAATGGATGACCTTATTCATGGCACTTGTGATGCTTGTTTCTGGCATCACAGTATACCAACCCCAGTCCATACAGGCTGCAACGAAGAATGGTGTGACATTAGAGGAGAAGTACACCAGTCTTTATGTAGGTGAAAGTTATACCTTGAAAGCAACAGCCATGTACCAGAACGGAAAACTGATAGCATCTGTTAAAAAAGAGATAAATAAAAATGCTCTCGCCAGTAAGTATTTCAGATATGAATCCAGCAACAGGAGCGTAGCAACCGTGTCTAAAAAAGGTGTGATAACAGCCAAGAAAAAAGGTACGACAACCATTACCATGACACACATTTACAACTCGAATATAAAAGCAACGATTAAATTGACAGTTAAAGCAAAGAAAAAAGCTACCATCACGCTGACTAAGAAATCTGCAACGATTGGAGTTGGCGATACTACAAAAATTTCAGTAAAGAAAGTAAAGAATATCAGTAGCAAAGAGGTAACTTTTGCAAGTAGCAACAAAAAAATAGCCACCGTGACCGAAAAAGGTGTGGTAACAGGAAAAGGTGTAGGTACTGCAAAGATAACGGTAGCATCCGCATTAAACAAAAAGAATAAGACCACATTTAAAGTGACCGTGAAATCACAGGATATGCTTGATACCACTGTAACGCCAACAGGTGAGCCAAATATCACGCTGAAAGAAACGGAAGTGACACTTGCTCCAGTAAGTAGTTTTGTTTCAGAATTTTCACCAACAAGTTATTTTACAAAATGGGCGAATGAAAATAAGAAAAACTATGGACAGGCTCAGATTAGAGTAAAGAGTGTGAGCGGTTTAAGCAACAGTGCAGTAACTTACAAATCAAACAATCCAACGGTAGCAGAGGTATCTTCTACTGGGTTTGTAACACCTAAGCGTGCGGGACTTGCTGTTATTACTGTAGCATCAAAATCCAATCCAGAAGTAACTACGGAGTTTAGAGTGATTGTGAAAAATCTCGCTGGATATATTGTATTTCAGAATTTTGATAATCTTCGTTTAGAACCGAATGAGCATGAACCTAAAACTCAAGACGGTTACAGAAAAGTAGACCTCATGATTGACGTTTATCCAGAAAATGCAGATAACAGGAATTTTAAAGTAACCAGTGATAATGAGAGTGTTATTAAAGTAGTAAATTCTTATTATGAGGACGGTTCATCAGAGTGTACGCTCATTCTTATGAGCAAAGGCAAGGCAACACTTACCATTAAATCAGATGACGGCTACGTGACCGAGAAGTGGACGATTAAAGTGGGCGACCATGATTATTTCTACACCGAAGGAATAAGTGAACCACAGCCATAGAAAGGGAGGATAAATGTTAAATAGAAAAATTTCAAAAAGAAAAATCACAGCAGTCGTGGCAGTACTGCTGTGTGCAATAATGATGTTCGGACAGGCATTTAGTGTCTGGGGTGCGGAAGCACAAAGGTCAACAAGTAAAAACCCAATTAGTCCCATCATGACAAATGGAGATGTGCTTCAAGGGGCTTTTGTTGGCAGATATCAATTTAATTACACTGGTAATAAAAACTATTACCAGTACCTTCAGCCTGGTGCAGCCGTAAGCGGAGTGGGAAATACTATCAGCGGGAAACGAAAGACAGCTGCAAAGAATGCGCTAGGACAGACCATCACAAACAGTTCCTCCGCAACATTGAAAAAGAATGGAGGAAACGGGAACATCAAGGCAGCTTACCTTGTATGGCAGACACGT
>JAQXGQ010000124.1 GCA_029006795.1 Clostridiales bacterium
GGAGCATTAGTAATGCCAAGTAGTTATGCAGTAATGGATGAAAACGAGATGCAGTATGTTGATGGTGGCGTTGATCCACTGCCTATGAAAAGGGGATATCTAAACAAATCAACTTGTATAGCCACTGCAGCGAAGTATACGGCGGCTACAGGATTGTCACAGATGCGTATAGCAAAAGAGATATATGCTCATGCAGTTATGTATTATGCAAGCACAACTGCACTCGTGGGATATGGTGTCAAATTAGCAGCTATGCTAGGAGTGGCAGGGGTAACTATGGATGCATGTTTGCTATGGATAAGAGAACATGCAAATCCGGTAGATATTGGTGGAGATTCTGCTTTTCGAGTAAAAGTTTTTAATAAAATTTGGAATAGTTTTTAAAACAGTTTGCATATAAACTCAAATGCAAATAATAAAAACAGAGTGTCAAAATAAAGTATATTGTTTTGACACTCAATGAAGAGAGAGGCTGGTAAAATGCAAAAAGTTGTTAAGAAAAAAATATTAATAGTAATTGCTGTTATAGGTATATTATGCTTTGGCGGTGTGACAGGAATAGTTTTATATGCGTTTCATCTGCAATATAATACAATAGGTGTAAGTCGTGTGATAAACATTTCAGTTGATGAAAGTGAGATGACAAAGATTGGGGAACTGGATGGATATGATATTTACACCAAAAATCTGTCAAAACCATATGTCACGGATTTTTTTGCAAATCAAATATCATTAGAACAGGCACTAGAAGAAGAAAAAATCAGATTGGAAGATTTGTACAAGCCAGCATATTCTAGTGATGAAATTACGGTGGATGGAGTGACAGGAACGGCATATTATTTTGAAAATTATCAGGTTATATTTTTAGAAAAACAATGTATTATTTCGCCGATAGAGAGCAATTGACTACTGTATATCCCACTTGTATTCGTAGGGGAAATGTGGAAAAATGAAGTGCAGTATATAATAGCATTAGCATTGTCAAGCAGTTGTGGGCAAAAGTGGATATGTATTCGGGTGATAGAGATGATTAAAATTTGCTTGTTTTTATTTTACGTATCATGGGCTGTCGTTATAATACTACCTATTATTATGTGGAATAAATGGAAAAAAAGAAATGGAAATCGGATTTAGTATATACGCATATCCGATGGAAGATGGAGAAGGTTGGGGTGTCAACAAAGAATAGTTTGCGATTGACTATAATTGTTCTATGGAAGATTTTCAAAATAAAGAAACTTTAGTAACTGTAAGAAAATCACAGGAGGGAGCTAGAAAGTTTGAAGATGAAAGCTTTTTATCTATTTTATCCTATCGTGGAAAAGTTGTAATTAACGCAGCAGAAGAGATTTTACCGTGGTGTGATGCGGTTTTAAAAAAGCATATTTCTGCAGAGTGGTGCTTTGAGGCGGGAAATCTTATCTGACACAGATGAGATGGTGGCAGTTGCGGGTGCGACCGAAAATAGTGAACGTATGTGGGAGTTAGGTGTCAATTCTTTCGTAGAGGGAAAAGGTTATGGACAGGCAGCTTTAAGTACATTGGCAAGGGAAGTACAAAGACGTGGCAAAGTGCCTTATTGCGGAACAGCATTATCACACTGTGCATCTCAGAACATCTCATTACGAGCCGGTTTTGTTCCCTCTTTCTGCGAACTGCGTTCCGTAAAGATAAATTAAAGAAGTAATATTTCAGACATGAAAGGAAAAAGTAAAAAAATGCCGTCGGAGGTGTAGATTAACAATTCCGACGGCATTTTTAAGTACAAATTTTGAAACATGGATTAATTATCCTGTTCATCATCCGCAGACATAGAGTAAACCTGACGTTTTCTCGCCATCTCATCATTTTCAAGATATTCGTCATAGGTGGAAACCTTATCAATAAAGGTTCCGTCCGGTAAGAACTCGATAATACGGTTTGCAGTCGTCTGGACTACCTGATGGTCACGGGAAGCGAAGAGTACAACTCCCGGGAATTTAATCAGACCGTTGTTTAATGCGGTGATGGATTCCATGTCTAAGTGGTCGGTAGGCTCATCTAAAATCAGCACGTTGCTTGCCATAATCATCATGCGGGACAGAAGAACACGCACTTTTTCGCCACCGGAAAGGACACGCATTTTCTTAGTGCCGTCTTCACCGGCAAAGAGCATACGTCCTAAGAAACCGCGGACATAAGTGGCATCCTTGATTTCGGAGTACTGGGTCAGCCAGTCAACGATTAATAAATCGGTGTCAAAAATCTCTGTATTATCCTTCGGGAAATAGGACTGGCTGGTGGTAACTCCCCATTTATAGGTTCCGGCATCCGGCTCCATTTCTCCGGCTAGAATTTTAAATAAGGTAGTTTTAGCTAATTCGTTTCCGCCTACGAAAGCGATTTTGTCGTCGTGACCTACGATAAAGGAAACATTGTCTAATACCTTTACACCGTCGATGGTCTTAGTAATGCCTTCGACCGTCAGCACTTCATTTCCGATTTCACGGTTTGGACGGAAATCAATGTAAGGATATTTACGGCTGGAAGGACGGATTTCATCCAACTGGATTTTTTCCAAAGCACGTTTTCTGGAAGTTGCCTGTTTGGACTTAGAGGCGTTTGCAGAGAAACGGGAGATAAATTCCTGTAACTCTTTGATTTTTTCTTCTTTTTTCTTGTTGGCTTCTTTCATCTGCTTTACAAGAAGCTGACTGGATTCATACCAGAAATCATAGTTTCCGGCGTAAAGCTGGATTTTGCCGTAGTCGATATCTGCGATGTTGGTGCAGACTTTATTTAAGAAATAACGGTCATGGGAAACCACGATGACGGTATTGTCAAAGTTAATTAAAAATTCTTCTAACCAGCTGATAGCATCTAAATCTAAGTGGTTGGTCGGCTCGTCAAGCAGCAGAATATCAGGATTTCCGAAAAGTGCCTGGGCAAGCAGCACCTTGACCTTTAGGGCACCCGGCATATCTGCCATCATATTGTAATGATCTTCCGTAGGGATGCCAAGACCGTTAAGAAGGGTAGCAGCGTCAGATTCTGCATTCCAGCCGTCCATATCAGCAAACTCTGCCTCTAACTCGCTGGCACGGATACCGTCCTCGTCAGAAAAATCCTCTTTCATGTAGATGGCATCCTTTTCTTTCATAATATCATAAAGACGTTTATTTCCCATGATAACTGTGTCAAGAACAGTAAAGTCATCATATTTAAAATGATCCTGCTGCAGGAAAGAAAGACGCTGTCCCGGTGTAATGGTGATATCGCCGTTTGTGGGCTCTAGCTGTCCGGATAAAATCTTTAAGAAAGTAGATTTTCCGGCGCCGTTGGCACCGATTAATCCGTAGCAGTTACCTTCCGTGAACTTAATATTGACATCTTCAAATAAGGCTTTTTTCCCGATACGCAGGGTAACATTATTTGCACTAATCATTATTTTATTTCTCCTCTAACTATTGCTATTATATCATTACAAAATCACATCAATTCGTATCATACTAGAAAAAACGCTGGAATGCAACTGAAACTTCCTATTATATTGTGCGTTGGTATGGAAAAAAGAGAATAGAATTGATTTGGATTTGCAAATTTGCTTGGATTTTAGGAAAAATTTGGTATAATAAATAGTACATAAGAACTGGTTCGGTTTAAGGAAGGGGAACTATTCATGAATTTAGAAGCATTTAATTTGGGTACAACAGAACTGTCCTTTGGGGCTTGTTGCTATAGGAAGGAAAAAACTAAGGCAGCAGAGAAGAAAAAGTACACTTTTGTGAATGCCAATCATGCTTTTTTTTCCTGTACCGGATATGATAGGGCATTTTTCGAGCAGCATGAAGAAATCTTAGAACAGATTTGCGTAATGAATGAGCGTGCGGAAATAAAAAAGCAGATACGGATGGCAGAAGAAAATGCTGGAGTTTCCTATGGTGGTATTGGGGAAATTGTACAGAAAGATGGAAACGGAAAGCATCTGAAATGGAAGGTGCGTTATCAGGAAGAAACAGACGAAGAGGGGTACCTGTTTTTTTCCTGCACCAGTGTGAACCCATTGATTAAAGCTCAGAAAGAATTATTAGATGAATTAAATAAGGAGAAAAAAGAACGCCGTAAGGTCAGTGATTTAATTTATGAATTACCTTTTGGTGTGGCAGTTGTGCGTGGAAATCAGAATTTCCAATTTGAAATGGCAAATGATTCCTTTTTTAAATTAATTGGATGCTCAGGTTCAATAGTCACATGTGGACAGGCGTATATGACGGATTACATTTATGGGGAAGATTTAAGTATTTTTGAAGAAGCGGTAGAGTGCTGCCGAATGAATAAAAGTCCGGAAGAATTTGAACTGCGGTTAAGGACAGCGGATGGACAGGTACAATGGGAACTTTTACAGTGTCAGTTGTATTATTATAAGGATGCGATTCCTTATTATCTTATTGTAACATGGGACATCAATGAACGGAAAGAATTAGAGGATGAATTAAAACTTATTGATGAACAGTATCGGTTACTTGAGGAAGTGACGGATGAGTTTCCGTTTGAATACGACGTGGCACAAAGGCGTTTGCGAGTTCCGCATAAATACCGTAAAATGGGAAAAATAAAAAAATCTGACCAGAAATATATGAGCTTAGAGAAGATGCTTGAAGATGTTTATCCGGAAGACAGAGATGCCTATGAAGAAGCACTAGGAGAAGCGGAACAACAGGAAATGTCGGGAACGCTTGATTACCGGCTGAATGTTTCTCCAGAGGGAGAACCACCGGTTTATAACTGGTATCGTACGGTTTACCGGAGTATCTTAGGGGGCAGCGGAAAAGTTATTCGTATTATAGGAAGAAGCTACGACATCAGTTCTGACAGAAGGATACAGGAAAAGCTTTCTGAGGAAATGAGATTAGACCCTTTGACGCGTCTGTTGAATAAAGTGGCGACCGGAGAGGAGGTTAAAAAATACATTTCACAGAAACCGGATGGAACGCAGGTGTTGTTTTTGATTGATATTGATAATTTTAAGAGGGTTAACGATACCTTTGGGCATACGGTAGGAGATACGGTTATTTTAGATGTTGCACAGATTATACGGGAACATTTCAGGGCAACGGATATTGTCGGCAGAGTCGGCGGCGATGAGTTTTTGGTGTTTATGAAGAATACTACTGTTGAGGGAGCTGTAGACAAGGCAAGAGAACTTTGCAGCGGTAGTGGAAAGCAACTTATCGGGGATGATGCCGTTGTTAATGTGACGTTAAGTGTAGGTGTGGCAATATACGGTGTGGACGGAGAAGATTACAGCAGTCTGTTTCAGATGGCAGATAGAGCGATGTATCATATTAAACGCAACGGAAAGAACAGTTATTACCTTGCAAAGGATGAGGATAAAAATGCCTATGCTAAGGACAGGGGAGAAAAACAGGTAGATGCAGGATTTGCAAAACGGCAGGAAGTTGATAAGGACTTTATGAATGTGGCGTTCAGCCTGCTTTCTCATGCTAAGGATATGAACGGTTCTTTAAATGTGCTCTTAGAGCAGATTGGAAAAAAATATCATCTTGATATGTTGTCTGTGTTTGAATATAAAGATGATTCTAACGATATGGAACTGACGAATTACTGGAGTAATTTTGGACAGGTGTATGAGAAAAATGTGTTACCAAGAACTATAGGGGCGTTTGAACAGGCGAAACCGGGAGAATTTGTTATAGTGGAGGAAAATGAACCGGGGATGCCATCTA
Organism: Clostridiales bacterium; assembly: GCA_029006795.1. Lineage (GTDB taxonomy): Bacteria > Bacillota > Clostridia > Lachnospirales > Lachnospiraceae > Roseburia. The sequence continues at coordinate 5,727 of JAQXGQ010000124.1, forward strand.
TTCTTTATGAAAACTGGAATACTGGAGACAAGAGATTCTGTTATTTGGCAGGAATTAAGTTTGAGTATGGAAACAATCATATGGGCTGCCTGTTTTTAGGCGTCAGGCAAAAAGAAAGAACGTTTGATGAAACGGAAAAAATGACACATTGCGAGTTGAGCCGCGTTGTGGCAGTGTTTGTGACATTACGAAATAAATTAAGGGATGACCAGAAAGAAATCCATCATTTACAGAGTAGGGATAAGCTTACCGGACTTTATAATTTAGAGGCGTTCCGGGAGAAGACGGAGGAGTTTTTAAAACGGGAGAAAAAAGAAGAAAACAAAGAGTACCAGTATGCTATGGTACATGTAGATATGAATAATTTTTCTTATGTAAATGAAAACTTTGGACAGATTGTAGGGGATGGTATCCTAAAAGAGTTTGGGCAGATGGTGAAGAAGTTAGAACAGGTAATGTTTGCCTGCCGTATGTATTCGGACTATTTTGTGGTGCTGGTAAAAGGAAAGGAGCGGGAGGAAATTTGGCAGAATGTGTCTAGGGCAAAGGAATATTATGAGACACAGCAGAAGCAGAAATATCCTTCTGCCGGTATTATGCTTTCTATAGGAATTTACTTTATTGAGAATGCAAAAGAAGCGTTTGAAACGATATTAGAGAGCTCGAACCTTGCCAGAAAGCATGCAAAGGAGCTGGGAAGCATTAAAGCCTGTATTTATCAGGAAAATCTGCGTGCAAAACGTGATGGAGAGATTCAGGTCACAGGAAAGTTCTATAGTGCATTGCAGAAAGGGGAATTTGAACTGTTCCTGCAGCCTAAGTTCCTGTTAAATGAGCGTAAGATATATGGTGCTGAAGCGTTGGCAAGATGGCGGACGCCGGAGGGGGATTTAGTGTCTCCTGTTAAATTTATTACGCCGCTAGAAAATATTGGTTATATTGTTGATTTGGATTTTTATATTTTAGAGCAGTTGCTCCGTGTAATGCGGAGATGGAAGAAAGCTGGAAAACAACTGTTTACCATTTCAACGAATTTTTCAAGAAAGAATTTTGAAAACGGAGGAGAAGAATTTATTGAACGCCTGCAAAGTACCATGAAGCGGTATGAAATGGAACCTCAATATATAGAGATTGAAATTACAGAAGGTGTTATTGTAGAAAACCTTCAAAGTCTGAAACAGTGTTTGTTAAAATTAGAAGAATTAGGCTATCGGATTGCCATTGACGATTTTGGAACGGGATATTCTTCATTGAGTGTTCTTTTAGAAATCCCTGCAGACGTTATAAAAATCGATAAGAGCTTTACTGATAAAATTAACTTAGACGAACAGCGTCAGTTTGTTTCTTATATGGGGCAGTTTATTCATTCGGCGAAAGAGGAAGTGATTTTTGAAGGGATAGAAACCGAAGAACAAGTTCATTTCCTAATTGATTGCGGGTTTAGATATGGACAGGGATATCTGGTGGATAAACCGATTCCGGTAAAGGAGTTTGAGAAAAAGTATATCTGATTTTCGAGAACACTTTCCTTATGAGAGGGTTTATATTTTCAGATTGCACTTGTTTTCGTACAGTTAGAAACCTTTACAATCAAAGACTTAAATGATAAAATAATTCATAAGTCGATAAATTGTGTTCTCAGGCACACAGATTTTTTGAGAATGCAAGAGACATTTTACAATTCATTTAAAATAAGGAGGAAACAGTAATGTCCAGAGCAAAACAGTCAATGGACGGTAATACAGCAGCAGCTCATGTGGCTTATGCCTTTACTGATGTTGCAGCTATTTACCCAATTACACCATCCAGCCCAATGGCAGATACCGTAGATCAGTGGTCTGCAGCAGGACAGGAAAATATTTTTGGAAATCAGGTAAAAGTAGTAGAGATGGAGTCTGAAGCAGGTGCAGCAGGTGCCGTACACGGTTCTCTTGCAGCAGGTGCATTAACCACTACCTTTACAGCTTCCCAGGGTCTTTTATTAATGATCCCTAATATGTACAAAATCGCTGGTGAGCAGCTTCCATGTGTATTTGATGTATCTGCACGTACTGTAGCTACCCAGTCTTTAAATATTTTCGGTGATCACAGTGACGTATATGCCTGCCGTCAGACAGGTTTCGCTATGTTATGTGAGACTAACCCACAGGAAGTTATGGACTTAAGCCCGGTTGCACATTTAGCAACTATCGAAGGAAAAGTTCCATTCATCAACTTCTTTGATGGTTTCCGTACATCCCACGAGATTCAGAAAATCGAGAAATGGGATTACGCTGACTTAAAAGAAATGTGCAATATGGACGCTGTAGCAGCATTCCGTGCACATGCTTTAAATCCAGAGCATCCAGCTATGCGTGGTTCTCACGAAAACGGTGACGTTTTCTTCCAGCATCGTGAGGCTTGTAACACAGCTTACAACGAGTTGCCGGCTATCGTTGAGAAATACATGGCAAAAGTAAATGAGAAATTAGGTACAAACTATGACTTATTCAACTACTACGGAGCACCGGACGCAGAGCGCGTTATCGTAGCTATGGGTTCCATCAATGACGTAGCAGAAGAAGTTATCGACTACTTAACCGCTAAAGGTGAGAAAGTCGGCTTAGTAAAAGTTCGTTTATACCGTCCATGGGTATCTGAGTCCTTCTTAAAGGTTCTTCCTAAGACTGTAAAGAAAGTTGCTGTTCTTGACAGAACAAAAGAGCCTGG
>JAQXGQ010000125.1 GCA_029006795.1 Clostridiales bacterium
CAAAATCTGCTCCCTGTTCCATCTTCTCGCATATATAGTGTTCATTAAATTGTGCGAAGCACTCACAAATTTCTTCTATGGAAAGATTATGATGTTTTTGAAACAGCTCAATTATACTTGTTAAAAACGGTGGATTTGGTACATTTTCATGTACATACACTGCTCCGTCAGATGAAATACATACCTCGATTCTGTCATCTTTGCACAAAGAAAACTGATTACATTACTTTGACTGCTTTAATACTATTTTCAGTAACTTCACATTCTATAAATAAAATCTCCACTCCCGCATGTCTCGCTTCCTCTAGTGCAATTCCAAATTCCGGGTGAGTCTTAATATTAGGGCGTACCTCATGGACATGCTCCATCTGTATGACAAAAGCTGCAAAACAATGGTATCCCTGCTCTGTTGCTTTGACAAGTTCCCGCAAATGTTTGATTCCCCGTTCCGTAGGGGCATCAGGGAAATACCCGATACCGTCAATTTCAAGGGTACAGCCTTTCACTTCCATCAGATATTTTTCTTCCCCTTTTTCCATATAAAAATCAATTCTGGAATCTCCGTAAGTATATTCCGGTTTGATTTTTGTGTAATCCTGTTTTTCTAACCATTCCTTTACTACCTTATTGGGTATCTGGCTGTCAATATTAACCCAGCCTAAATTTTCTTTATAAACAGAGATTAAATCATATTTCGTTTTCCGGCTGGGATTATCTGAGATTTCCAATACCACATCTACTCCAGACCGTAAAAGTTCCTTACATCGTCCGGTATTTTTCACATGAACTGTTTCCACCTGCCCCTCTATCTCCACCTGAGCAATGAAACGGTTCGGACGACTTAAAAATTTTCCATGAATCGTGTTTTTATACTGCAATAAGATACCTCCAATGTCGCTCTGCTTCACTTGTGATTGCTTTTTCCGTTTGCTATAAAAAAATTCCTATTAACGAAAAAGAGACAAATCATCTGATTTGCCCCTTTTCATTTAAACTTGTAACCTAAAATAATCTTTGGCACACATTATAAAATAATGTGTTTTGGACACTTCTGTGCACAGATACCGCATCCCACACATTTCTCCTGATCAATGTAAGCTACGTTGTCAATGACATGAATTGCATCCTTCGGACAGTTCTTCTCGCAGAGATGACAACCGATACATCCTACTGAACAGGCTTTCATCACATCTTTGCCCTTATCTTTAGAACTGCACTGTACCATATGTTTTGCATCATAAGGTACAAACTCAATTAAATGCTTCGGGCAGGCTGCAATACATTTACCGCAGGCTTTACATGCCTCTTTATCTACCACAGCGATACCATCTACAACATGAATTGCATCAAAAGGACACGCTTTCACACAGGAGCCGTATCCTAAACATCCATAATTACAGGATTTCGGACCGCCGTTTGGCACAAATGCCATAGCTCCACAGTCTTCGTTTCCCGTGTACTCATAATCTGTGTTTGCCTTTTCACAGGTTCCTGCACATTTTACAAAGGCAACTTTTCTTGCACCTTCCTCAGCAGATACTCCCATGATTTCACCGATTTTTGCTGCTACCGGAGCACCTCCTACCGGACACTGGTTTACCGGGGCCTCTCCTTTTACAATTGCGGCTGCTAAACCGGAACATCCGGCATATCCACAACCACCACAGTTATTTCCCGGCAATTCTCCAAGAATTGCCGTTTCTCTCTCATCTACTTCTACCTTGAACTTTTCTCCGGAAATGCCGAGGAAAAATCCAATCAAGATACCTACGCCGCCCACAACAAGGGCTGCAACTAAAATTGCTGTAACGTTCATACTTAACCTCCACTGAATTTCAGCTGAATAAATTCATTCACGCTGCCCCATTAAATCATTCCTGAGAATCCCATAAATGCGATAGACATTAAAGCTGCAGTAATCAACACGATTGCTGTTCCCTGAAATGGCTTTGGAATATCATTGTATTCGATTTTTTCGCGTAATCCCGCCATAAGCACAATTGCAATCATGAAACCAAGTGCAGTGGCAAATCCGTTTACCACACTCTCTAAGATACCATATTCTTTTGTCACGTTTGTCAATGCAACACCAAGTACGGCACAGTTTGTCGTAATCAGCGGAAGATACACACCTAAGCTCTGATACAAAGCCGGCATGGATTTCTTTAAGAACATCTCCACGAACTGAACCAATGCCGCAATGACAAGAATAAAGACAATGGTCTGTAAATAAGTAAGATTGATACCTTTACTCATCAAAAACTCATTCGCAAGAATAAATTTATAAATCAGTGCCGTTACAAAAGAGGAAATCGTAATAACGAATACGACTGCCCCACCCATTCCGGCTGCTGTCTCTGTTTTCTTAGATACACCTAAAAACGGACAGATACCGAGGAACTGACTTAATACAACATTGTTTACAATGGCTGAGCCGATTGCAATTAAAAGTAATTCTTTCATCTGTATCTATCCCCCTACTCTGTTTTTGTTTCTGCTGCTGTCTCTGTGGCAGTTTTTCCACCGCAAATTGCAGCATGACCACATCCTGCACAGTCACCGGTCAGACAACCGGACGGTGCTGCAAGAGGTTTTCCTTTTGCTTCCATCTTTGCTCTCACAATATTCATAACGGCAACCAGACAGGACAATACAAGGAATGCACCAGGAGCCATAACAAAAATGGTGATTGGAGTAAACCAGCTTAAGGATAATACCTGGAAACCAAAAATCTGACCAGCGCCAAGAAGCTCACGAATCAGACCGATGCAGGTAAGTCCGAAAGTAAAACCTAATCCCATACCAATACCATCAAACACAGATGGAATAATCGGATTTTTAGAAGCATAACTTTCTGCACGTCCTAAGATGATACAGTTTACAACGATAAGCGGAATATATACGCCTAATGACTCAGAAAGACTCGGTGTATATGCCTGCATGATAAACTGAACCATTGTAACTAATGATGCAACGATAACGATAAATGCCGGCATACGCACGCCATCCGGAAACACCTTACTGAATGCGGAAATCAGCATATTTGACAATACCAATACCACAGTAGTGGAAAGTCCCATTCCGAGTCCGTTCATGGCAGATGATGTAACAGCCAGTGTCGGACACATACCTAACATCAGAACGAAGGTAGGATTTTCTTTGATAATACCGTTATATAAACGTTCTACATTCTTATTCATTAATTTGTACCTCCTGCTAATACATTACGGAAATATACCAGGCAGGCATTCACACCATTTGCCATTGCTTTTGATGTAATGGTTGAACCTGAAATAGCTTCAATTTCATTATCAGCAGCCGGAGCCGATTTTACTACAGTGAACGTGTCTACATTCTTTCCCTCAAACTGGCTGTAAAACTCTTCCTCCTGTGCCTTCATACCAAGTCCAGGTGTCTCTGCAATGGATGTAATGGAATATCCATTTACAGTTCCGTCATTCTGAATGCCAACGGAAAACGTAATCGTGGACTGGCTTGCATCTTTTGCTGTTACGGTAATGACATATCCTATTGCATTACCAGAAGCATCTTTTGCCACCTGAACATCCTCAATCTCATCCGCATAACCGTTTTCTGTTACAAGTGCCTGTGCCGCATCTGCATCAAAACCATCATATGCTTCAAAGGAAGCTGCATCCTCAAACACCTGTTGATATGCCGACTGTGTTTTTTCGTAATTTACCTTATCAATTGGATCTTTGGTAATTCCATATACAATTCCTAACAAAAGTCCAAGAACAAGTGTAAAAGCAAATAAAATCAAAGCATCATGTACAATCTTTTTATTCATATTATTTGCCCTCCTCCTTAGCCTTTTTTTCTTTTACCACACCAAAGGCAGTCGGTACAGTGAATTTCTCAATGATTGGAACAAGCAAGTTGCTTAAGATAATCGCAAAAGATACACCCTCTGCATTTGCACCAAAGCAACGGAAAAGTCCCGTCAGAATACCGCAGCAGATACCAAAAATAATCTGTCCCCGTGGAGTAATCGGTGATGTGACATAATCGGTTGCCATAAAGAAAGCACCTAACATCAAACCACCACCGCAAAGCTGTGCAGTAATATAATTCCAGTCAAATCCATGACCGCTGAATAACAACATAAAGATAACAAAAGATACAATGTAAGAACCCGGGATTCTAAGGTCAATCACTCCCATTAAAATCAGGAAAATCGCACCTATCAAAATCGCAATGGCAGAAGTCTCACCGATGGTACCGCCAGTACGTCCAATTAACATATCCATGGTGTTTACTGCCCCACCGTTTCTTAATACTGCAAGTGGTGTTGCACTGGTATAACCATCTGCAAGATACTGTGACATATTATCGGTAAACTTTGTCATATCAGCAGCAAAAGCAATAAGCAGGAAACATCTTGCTCCTAATGCCGGGTTCATAAAATTCTGTCCAAGTCCGCCGAGCAGGCATTTTACAACCACAATCGCAAATACACCGCCAAGAACTGCCTCCCACCACGGTAATGTCGGCGGCAGATTCAATGCTAACAGTAAACCGGTTACTACTGCGCTTAAATCGTTTATCGTATCCTTTTTATGTACGATTTTATTAAATACCCACTCGGAAACCACACAACTGGCAATCGTTACTAAAATTAAAATCAGTGCCCTATATCCAAAATTATAAATACCAAACAAGCTGGTAGGCAGTAATGCAATGATTACATAAAGCATAATTCTGCTTGTGGTATCTTTGGAACGCACATGTGGTGATGATGAAACATGATATAAATCACTCACAGGAATCCACCTCTCTCTTCTGGTTTTTCACCTTTTTGTATATTTACTTTTTACGCTTCGCAGCAAGTACCTGTTTTTTCATGGTCTTGATGGACTGCGCTAACTGTCTCTTAGCAGGACATGCGAAACTACAGCTTCCACACTCTACGCATTCTAAGCCGCTCCATTTTTCAAACTCATCGGAAAGCCCGTGGTCGGAAAACTTCGCAAGTCTTGACGGTATTAACTGCTCCGGACATGCCTCAACACAGCGTCCGCAATTGATACATGCAGTCGGTTCTGCCGCAGCCACCTCATCCTTTGTCAGACATAACAAAGAAGAAGATGTCTTAGTCGTCGGAATGTCTAAGCTGAACATAGAAAATCCCATCATCGGACCACCGGAAATAATCTTTTCCGGCTGCTCTTTAAATCCACCTGCCGCAGCCACTAACTCGGCATAATTTGTTCCAATACTGTAAAGGAAGTTTCCCGGATTAGCTACAGCATCACCTGTAATGGTGGAAACTCTGTGCATTACCGGTTTTCCGAGCTTCACTGCATTGTAAACGGAAATGATTGTCTCTACATTATCCACAATACATCCCGCATCTGCCGGAAGCATTTTAGAATTGATGGCTCTGCCGGTTACAGCATAAATGAGCTGACGCTCACCACCCTGCGGGTACTTCGTCTGCAACGGGCAAACCTCAAGACGTGGCTCATCTTTTACCAGTTCCTGTAATTTTTCAATACAATCCGGTTTGTTGTTCTCAATGCCAAAAATTCCTTTTGCTTTTCCAAAAAGCTGAAGGATAATCTTCATACCGGCAATCAGTTCTTCCGGATTTTCTAACATTCTACGATAATCCGCAGTCAGATATGGCTCACATTCCGCACAGTTTGCGATAATATACTCAATCTTCTCCGGCTCCTTCGGAGATAATTTTACATGAGTCGGGAAACCTGCACCTCCCATACCTACAACTCCGGCTTCTTTTACCTTATTGATAATCTCCTCATTGGTAAGTGCTGTCGTATCCTCACAAGGAGTATACGTCACTTCTTCAAATGCACCATCATTTTCAATAATGATGGAATTTACCATATCACCTACTGCCACGCGGCGTGGTTCAATGGCTTTTACCGTACCTGATGCCGACGCGTAAATCGGGGATGACACAAAACCGCCCGCTTCTGCAATTTTCTGCCCCTTTAATACATGGTCGCCCACAGCTACTATTGGACTTGCCGGCGCTCCGATATGCTGCGATAACGGATACACCAGATCGCCCTTGGGTAAAACTTCTACGATTGGCTGGTCTTTTGCTAATTCCTTTCCTTCATAAGGATGGACGCCGCCTTTAAATGTTTTTAAACCCATTTTTCGTGCCCCACTTTCTCTTTTTTGTATTGTATTCCATGTCAAAAGTCATAGAACACTTATCTTTTAAATTATACCATATTTGTGTTCAATTTGAACAATAATATTGTATTTTTTTTAATACTGTTTGTTAAAATCTTCACAAGATGATACATCACACAGTCGTTATTGTACTTTTATTATCATTTTCTTTTTGGTGATTTTTTTGAATCAACATGGTATACTATTCAAAAAACACAATAAGCCGTTCCATCGGCACTACAGAATAAATCATTCACCCCAAAGGAGCTATGAAACGATGCAGCACTGGCAGGAAACTTTCCCCTTCGACTTCTCACATCCTATCATAAACGAAACTTTCACAGAACAAGCCCTGTTCTTTGATATTGAAACTACCGGCTTTTCTCCGGCACGCACCAGCCTTTATCTGATTGGCTGTGCAGTAAGGAACGGGGATTCTCTTGTGGTAGATCAATTTTTTGCAGACACTCCCAAGGAAGAAAGTGAAGTACTTTATGCCTTTTTTCAGTTGTTATCCGGCTATGATACCATCATTACCTTTAACGGCATCGGTTTTGATATTCCCTACCTGAAATCTAAATGCAGCACCTATGATATTCCCGAACCTTTTTCCGACCATAATTATATTGATATTTACAAATCCGTTTCTAAGCTGAAGTTTCTACTTCATCTGCCTAATTTAAAGCAGAAGTCTATCGAACAGTTTTTAGGCTTAGGCAGAGAAGATCTCTACAATGGCGGCGAGTTGATTGATGTTTACCACTCTTATGTCAAGACCCGTTCCCCAGAGGCGCTGCATCTTTTAAAACAGCATAATTATGAGGATGTCATTGACATGCCAAATCTACTTCCCATACTCGCTTATACAAAGCTGTTTGAAGGGGATTTCCGTGTTACCTCCATCCGTGCAAATCAGTTTACCTCTTATCAGGGAACGTTAGAAAAAGAACTTATTTTTACCTTAGAAAATAAGGTGGCACTCCCATCCCTTGTCTCCTGCCACCATGAAGATTTCTATCTGACTGCCGAGGGAAACGAGACTCGTTTAGTCGTACAACTTTTTACCGGAGAACTGAAATACTTTTATCAAGATTATAAAAATTATGTTTATTTACCGGAAGAAGACATTGCAATCCCAAAAGCTCTAGTCTCTTCTGTAGAAAAAGACAAAAAAAAGAAAGCGACCGCTTCCACCTGCTATACCAGAAAAACTGCTATCTTCCTGCCCCAGCATGAGCCTGTAATAAAGCCTGCTTTCCGCGCCATATATAAAGATAAAAAAAGTTATTTTGAGTTATCCGAGGAATTTATTTCTTCTAAAGACTTGCAAAAAGAATATGTACTTCATATTTTAGAATATTTAAAAGGGTGCAGAAAATAATCTGCACCCCTTGTTCGCTATCTCTGCTTTTATGACTGATTCGCCAGTTTTTTTAATTCATCTAACATCTTAGGCAGTTCCTCTGCCATATTCTCATCACTGAACTGACAGGTTCCTACTTTCTTATGTCCTCCACCGTTATATTTTAACATCAGACTTCCCACATCTACAGTACATGTCTTATTCAGGATACTGTAGCCGACTGCCGCACTACATCCGGCTCCTCCTCTGCCACTGACAATCCATGCAGAAATATTCTGCTCCGGATACATGCTGTAAATCAAGAAACGATTGCCGGAATAAATCGGGTCTACGCCTCTTAAATCGGAAATAATCAGATTTCCCTCTGTGGTGGTATATTTCCGAACCATCTTCTTAAATTTTTCAGTCTGCTCGTTGTAAATTTCCACGCGTTCTTTTACGTCCGGCATTTCTAAAATCTCTTCTGCACTCATCGTTCTGCAGGCATCAATCAGTTTCTCCATCAGCTGGTAATTAGAAATCGTAAAATTACGCCATCTTCCAAGTCCGGTTCTCGGATCCATCAGAAAACCAATCAAAATCCATCCCGTTGGATTCTGGATTTCATCAATGGTAAGATTCCCAGAATCTACCTTATCCACAGCCTCCATCATTTCTTCAAATCCCGGAAATCTCTCTGCACCGCCATAATACTCATAAACAATGCGGGCACAAGATGGTGTGATACGGCTCTCACCTTTGTATTTGCCCTTTAGTTGAAGTCTCTCATGCTCACTAGAATGATGGTCAAACCACAAACCGCAACCCTCCACATAGGGCACATTTGCCAGACAGTCATCTTCCGTCACTTCCACAAGACCATCCTGTAAATCCTTAGGATGTGCAAATTTCCAATGATCAATAATCCCCGCCTCTTTCAAAAGGACTCCACAGGCCAGTCCGTCAAAATCTGATCGTGTTACTAATCTCATACTCTTCTCCTTTACCCCACTATTCTTTTTCAAAGAAAAATGATTTACTCCTGGTAAATCCAATTTCCTTATAATTCATAATCTGCTCTGTACTTCCGATAAAAAGAACCCCGTCTTTTACCAGAGACTTCTGGAACTTCATGTAAATTTCGTCCTTTGCTTCCTCGGTAAAATAAATAACCACATTTCTGCAGACTATTAAATGACAGCCGGTCGGATATGTATCTTTTAACAAGTCGTGTTCCTTAAACTCTACCCTTTTTTTGATTTCGTCTGAAATCTGATAAGAATTTCCCACTTTGGTGAAATATTTTTTCTTTAAATCATCCGGTACAGCTGCAATACTCTTCTCGTTATACAATCCCATGCGTGCTGTATCAAGCACTTGTTTATCAATATCCGTTGCAATAATTTTGATATTTGCAAGAGGAACCTGTCTGGATAATGCCATAACCAGAGAATATGGTTCATCTCCTGTAGAACACGCTGCACTCCAGATTTTTAAATTCTTACCAAATTTCTGAATCAGTTTCGGAAATACTTCCCCCTCTAAAATCTTCCACTGCTCTGGATTGCGGTAAAATTCCGATACATTAATGGTTAAAAAATTGATGAACTGCTCAAATTTCTCCTTATCTTTCTTAATCAATGCCACATATTCATCATACGTCTTAATGTTATTTTTGGTAATCAGAGTATTAATTCTCCGACGCATCTGTTTTTCTTTGTATGCGTTTAAATCGATTTTGGAAATATTTAGAATATCTTTTTTAAATTTCTCATAATTATCTGTCTCTAGCATAGTAACTACCCTCCATCCTTTGTTATTTTGTTTCCGCTGGCATTCGTGTATTCTTAATCGAGTAGGCGTCAGCCTGCTCGCTGTGCCGAATGCCATCAGCCAAAGGCTGATACATTTCCGTTGGCATTCGTGTACAAAAATAGGCTTACAAGATGTGCAAGCCTATTTTATCCTGTTTCTCAGGAAACATCATTCTATTATTCTTCTTCGCTTGCTACAGCTTCTACATCTACATCCGCAACGTCTGTATCTTCTTCTGGGGCAAGTAATGCTTTGACTGATAAGCTGATTTTCTTCTCTTCTTCGTTGAAATCAACAATCTTAGCTTCAATTTCCTGACCTACTTTTAATACATCAGATGGTTTTTCTACATGATCTTTAGAAATCTGGGATACATGAAGTAACGCATCTACACCTGGTGCTAACTCTACAAATGCACCAAAGTCTGTCATTCTTGCAACTTTTCCTGTTACAACATTGCCAACCGCATATTTTTCAGCTGCTCCGTTCCACGGGTTATCTGCTGGGAATTTCATACTAAGAGCAATCTTTGTCTCGTTGATGTCCTTGATAAATACTTTTACAGAGTCGCCAACACTAAATACTTTTTTCGGGCTTTCTACTCTTCCCCATGACATCTCGGAAATGTGAAGTAATCCGTCTGCTCCGCCTAAATCAATGAATGCACCGAAGTCTGTCACATTCTTAACAGTACCTTCCATAACATCACCAACTTTGATTTTAGCAAACAGCTCTTTCTGCTGCTCTAACTTCTTTTCAACTAATAACTGTTTTCTATCACCGATAATTCTTCTGCGTTTTGGATTGAACTCGCTGATAACAAATTCGATATCCTGATCTTTGTACTTGGTTAAGTCTTTCTCGTAAGTATCAGATACAAGGCTTGCCGGGATAAATACTCTTGTCTCATCCACAACAACACATAAACCACCATCTAATACCTGTGCTACTTTTGCTGTTAATACTTCTTTGTTTTCAAATGCTTCTTCTAATCTCTTGCTTCCTTTTTCAGCAGCGAGACGTTTGTAAGTTAAGAGAACCTGCCCCTCGCCATCGTTTACTTTTAATACTTTTGCTTCCATTGTATCACCAACAGAAACCATAGTTGTAAGATCTGCGTTAGACTCGTTTGTATACTCATTGCGAGTGATGATTCCGTCTGATTTGTATCCGATATTTAAAACGATCTCATCAGGTTTCACATCGATAACGGTACCTTCAACTACCTCTCCATTTCTTATTGTTTTAAATGATTCCTCCAACATTTGTTCAAAACTCATTTCTGACATTCTTTTGAACCTCCTCAATAATATTGTTTGGGGTAGATGCCCCTGCGGTAATACCTACGTTATCGGTGGATTTTAATCTGGTCAAATCAAGATCCTTTACTGTTTGTATATAGTAAGTATTTTCACATTCATTTTTGCAAATTTCAAATAGCTTCTGCGTATTAGAACTAGCCCTCCCGCCAATGACGATCATGGCATCGACTTCTTTTGCAATACGTTCTGCTTCAGTCTGTCTTTCCTCTGTAGCATTGCAGATAGTATTTAAAACAATAATATCATAACCTTTTTCGTTCACAATTTCAACTAATTCTTGAAATTTATTGTAATTAAATGTCGTTTGTGATACAATACACACTTTTTTTTCGGATGAAAGCGTAAATTTTTCCGCCTCCTCACATGTTCCGATCACGGTTGTCTCCGCTGGATCAGACCATCCTTTAATGCCTTCCACTTCCGGATGTGTCTCATTTCCAATAATAATAATATGATATCCTTCTCTGCTGTACTGTTCCACAAGACGGTGGATTTTCAACACAAACGGACAGGTTGCATCTACGATCTCAAATCCCAGTGCCTTGATCTCATCATAGATTTTTCTCTCCACACCATGTGATCTTATGATCACGGTTCCCTTTGGCCTGCCCTTTAATTCATCGGTCGAATGGATGACCTGCACACCTTTTTTTTCAAGATCTGCAACAACCTCTTCATTATGGATGATTGGTCCAAAGGTATAGATCGGTGTCTGATTTTTTTCTGCCTCTTTGTATACCGTTTCCACGGCTCTTTTTACGCCAAAACAAAAACCGGCACTTTTTGCTAAAATAATGTTCATAAATCATTCCTTATCTATTCGTTTTCTGATTCCTGCTTCTTTCAGCCGTTTTCCTGTTAACAGCCTTTTTTCTCTTCATAAATAGAGCGGATTGCCTCCACCACCTGATCGATATTCATCTCAGAAGAATCTACCAAAACCGCATCCTCTGCCTGTTTCAACGGAGAAGTCTCACGGTGCATATCCCGGTAGTCGCGGTCGATGATATCCTTCTCGATCTCATCAAAGTCACAGAAAACACCTTTTTCAGTCAATTCATCGTATCTTCTCTGCGCTCTTGTCTTAGAACTTGCGGTCAGATAAATCTTCACCTGCGCATTTGGAAGCACGCATGTTCCGATATCTCTTCCGTCCATGATAACGTCCGTGCTCTCTGCAAGTTTTCTCTGCAGTTCCACTAA
>JAQXGQ010000126.1 GCA_029006795.1 Clostridiales bacterium
TACCTTGCTATTTAGTGAGAAGAAGGCATATCTAAAACAGATATGTCTTTTTTTGTGAATTGCATCAAATATTAGAATAGTTCAATGAAATTGATAGAATTTATATAATTTTTTCTATATAGGGTGGACAGAAAACAAAAATAGTGATAAAATAAATCAATAAAATTGATAAATTCATACCTTGTATAGTACAAAACGAGTGTGATAATATGAATAGCACAATAGCTTACAGCAAGAAATGAGGGAAAATATGGACGTATCAAAGAAATATGGAAGAGCTTATTTTATGCCGCCAGAGGTGACATACGACTGGGTAAAAAAAGATATTATTGAAAAACCACCTATCTGGTGCAGTGTGGATTTAAGAGATGGAAATCAGGCATTAATTGAGCCGATGGGATTAGAAGAAAAAATTGAATTTTTCCAGATGTTAGTGGACATCGGATTTAAAGAAATTGAAGTGGGATTTCCTGCTGCTTCCGACACGGAGTATCGTTTTATGCGTGCATTAATCGAGCGTAATATGATACCGCAGGACGTGACGGTACAGGTTTTAACCCAGGCGAGAGAGCACATCATCAAAAAGACCTTTGAGGCAGTAAAGGGAGCACCTCATGCAGTGATACATCTTTACAATTCCACCTCTGTTGCCCAGAGGGAACAGGTATTTAAAAAGAGCAAGGAAGAAGTAAAACAGCTTGCCGTTGACGGTGCGGTTTTATTAAAACAGTTAGCAGCTGAGACAGAGGGAAATTTCACTTTTGAATACAGCCCGGAGAGTTTCCCTGGAACGGAAGTGGATTATGCCGTGGAAGTATGTAATGCTGTACTTGATGTATGGCAGCCGGATGCAGAGCACAAGGCTATCATTAATATTCCAACGACCGTGCAGATTGCTATGCCACATGTGTTTGCATGTCAGATTGAGTACATACACAAGCACTTAAAATATAGAGATAATGTGGTATTAAGCGTACATCCGCACAATGACAGAGGCTGTGGTATCAGTGATGCGGAATTTGGTGTGCTTGCAGGGGCTGACCGTATTGAGGGAACCTTATTCGGAAACGGAGAGCGTACCGGAAATGTGGATATTGTGACATTGGCAATGAATATGGTATGTCATGGTGTAAATCCGGGACTTGATTTTTCGAATATTTCGGCGATCCGGGAAAAATATGAGCGTTTTACCGGTATGCGTGTTTACGAGAGAACGCCTTATGCGGGTGATTTGGTGTTTACGGCATTTTCCGGTTCTCACCAGGATGCAATTTCTAAGGGAATGGCGTGGAGAGAGGCAGGAAAGAGCGGGGAACGCTGGGATGTACCGTATCTTCCGATTGACCCGAAAGACGTGGGAAGAGAGTACGAGTCAGACGTTATCCGTATCAACAGCCAGTCCGGTAAGGGTGGTGTGGCATTTATCTTAAAACAGAATTATGGTATCTCACTGCCGGATAAGATGAAAGAGGAAGTGGGATATTTAGTAAAAGGTGTTTCTGATGAAAAACATCAGGAGTTGTCACCGGAAGCGATTTATCAGATTTTCTCTGAGCATTATGTTAATGTGAAAGATGTGTTTGCAGTTCCGGAGTGCCATTTTGAGCAGAAGGATGGTATTTTTGCCACTGTAACCATCGAGCAGGGAGCAGAGCGCAGAGTGATTAAGACAAACGGAAACGGTCGTCTTGATGCGGTAAGCAATGCCATTAAGATGTATTTTGGTATCAGCTATGAATTAGCAGTCTATGAAGAACATGCAATTTCTGAGGGCTCTTCTTCGAAGGCGGCAGCCTATGTGGAAATTATCTGTCAGGGCAAACCTTTCTGGGGTGTCGGTGTGGATGAAGATATCATCAAGAGTTCCATTGCAGCGTTAGTTTCCGCAGCCAATAAGATGGCAAAGAGTCAGAATATTACCGAGGGCATGGATGAGCGAATTGTGGAAATCATGAATTACATTCAGAATCACTATGCGGATGTTACATTGGATGTGTTAGCAGATAACTTTAATTTGTCAAAGCCGTATCTTTCCAAATATATTAAGGAAAAATCCGGTATGACTTTCCAGGATGCAGTGAAAAAAGCTCGGATGAAAAAAGCGAGAAGGCTTTTAAAAGAAACAAATCAGACTGTGGAGTCTATTGCGGCTTTGGTGGGATATGAAAATGTAGAACATTTTAATCGCCTTTTTAAAAAGGCTTATGATATGACACCGGTACAGTTTCGGAGACAGTATAAATAGGAAATATGCAGATTGAATAAAATGATATTATAACGAAAAAGTCTGGCAATCACAATTTGTGACTGCCAGACTTTTTCATTGCGGTAGACATTGCATTTTAATACATGAAAAGCATTTCGTTGTTTGGTAATATTAAGAAATCTTAATATGAGATTTAATTGCTTCAAAACTTTCCGGGCTGATGACATGTTCAATCCGGCAGGCATCCTCCACTGCAATCTGTTCGTCCACCCCAAGACTGGTGAGCCAGTTTGTCAGAAATTCATGGCGTTCATAAATCATTTCTGCAATAGCGCGACCGGACTCCGTCAGATAAATATACCCCTCTTTTGTTACTGTAATATTTTCTTTCTCACGCAGATTCTTCATGGCAACGCTGACACTGGATTTTTTGAATCCTAACTCCTCTGCAATATCTACAGAACGAACCACCGGAAGTTTTTTGCTCAAAATAAGGATGGTTTCTAAATAATTTTCTGCTGATTCGTTTACGTTCATAAAAATACCCCTTTTACCTGTTGATGTGTTTCGTTTTCGAAAAAGTGTTATTTAAGTAAGTATAACATAGTTTTTGCTTTACGGCAAATTTACATGTAATTTATAAATATATCTTTTGTTTCGAGTTGTGTAAGCGTATTGTTTTTGAAATTATAAAATATATATTGACGATTTATATTATATACCATATAATAAATAAAAAATAAACATATATTAAAAATATGATATATGAAATACAAAAATATATTAGAAAGGAGGAAGAAACATGATTTATCCACTAAGCCCGCCTTTGTTAGAAATGCTCATTTTGTCGATTATCGAGAAAGGCGACAGTTACGGATATCTTATCAGTCAGCAGTTAAAAGAGGTATCTAATTTAAAAGATTCGGCACTTTATCCAGTGTTAAAGAGACTTTCCGAAAATGGATATGTGGAAGTTTATGATCAGCAGTTCCAGGGGAGAAATCGGAAATATTACCGTATTACGCAGGCGGGGGTATTGCAGTACGAAATGCTGCGGGA
>JAQXGQ010000127.1 GCA_029006795.1 Clostridiales bacterium
AATGGAGGTCTCATCCCAGGGATTAAAGCTAGACCGTACTGCAGGAATAGAATTTGACTATGGTGTATTTACCAATCTCTCTCCAGATCACATCGGGCCTGCAGAGCATGAGTCCTTTGAGGAGTATTTGTACTGCAAGAGCCTTTTGTTCCGCCAGTGTAAGAAAGGAATTATCAATGCGGATGATGAACACAGCGAGGCAATTTTAAAAGACCATACCTGTGAGGTATACAGTTTCGCTGCTACAGAAACGACATTTCTCGGAAAGCCGGTGGATTTATTAGCTTCCGATATTGGATTTATTAAGGAAAACGGAAAGCTGGGCATGGATTTTAAAGTGGCGGGAGTCATGGAATGCGAAGCAAAGGTACACATTCCGGGCAGATTTTCAGTTTACAATTCTCTGGTAACGATGTTAGTCTGCCATTTAGCGGGAATTGATAATCAGGCAATTTTAGAAGGATTAGAAAAGGTACAGGTTAAGGGTAGAGTAGAAATGCTTCCGGTATCAAAAGATTATTATCTGATTATTGACTATGCCCATAATGAGGTTAGCACCAGAAGTGTTCTTACCACTTTGTTAGAATATCATCCAAAACGGCTGATTTGTGTTTATGGCGGTGGCGGCAATCGCTCAAAACTCCGCAGATATGATATGGGGGAAGTGACAGGAGAGATGGCAGATTTGTGCGTTCTGACCTGTGACAACCCCAGGGATGAGGAAATCAAAGACATTAACAATGATATTAAAATCGGTTTAGCAAAGAGCAACGGCAAGTATATTGAGATTGATGACCGTAAGGAAGCCATTGCTTACTGTATCACCAATGCAAAGCCGGGAGATATGATTGTACTGTTAGGAAAAGGTCACGAGGATTATCAGGAAATTAAAGGTGTAAAATATCACTTTGATGAGCGGGAGGCAGTGGCAGAGATTTTAGACGAAATCAAAGAGGGAAAACGATAGAAAGGGGCAAAAAACAGATGGAAGCGGAAATGAAACAAAGAATAGCAGAATTAAAAAAGGAAAAGGATGCGGTGATTTTGGCGCATTATTATGTAGACGGAGAGGTACAGGAGATTGCGGATTTTGTGGGGGATTCCTACTATCTGGCGGAAAAGGCAACCACCGTGCCGGAGAGCGTGATACTTTTTTGCGGTGTATCCTTTATGGGGGAGAGCGCAAAACTTTTAAACCCGGAGAAAAAGGTAGTGATGGCGGATGAAACGGCAGACTGTCCGATGGCACATATGGTAGATACGGACAGGATTGCCGAGGTGAGGAAAGAGTATCCGGATGTGGCAGTGGTATGTTACGTCAATTCCACTGCGGAGATAAAGGCACTTTCTGATGTGTGTGTGACATCTTCCAATGCTATACAGATTGTCAAAAACCTCCCGAACAAGGATATCTTTTTTATTCCTGATAATAATCTGGGACGTTATGTGGCAAAACAGCTGCCGGAGAAACATTTTATTTTCAATGAGGGTTTTTGCCATGTTCACAAAAGTATTCACAGGGAGGACGTGTTAAAAGCGAAGGAGCTTTATCCCGAGGCACTGGTGTTAGCTCATCCCGAGTGCACGGAGGACACACTAGAGTTAGCGGATTTTATTGGAAGTACCTCACAAATCATTGACTATGCTACTGCTTCCGGGCATAATATATTTATCATTTGTACGGAAATGGGGATTTTCTATGAACTGATGCAGAAAAATCCAGACAAGAAATTTTATTCCGTGGGACACCGCCAATTTTGTCCTAATATGAAGAAAGTCCGGCTAGAAAGTGTTGTATCGGCATTAGAAAGCCTAGAGCCGGAGGTGGAATTAGAGGAAAGTCTGCGGGAAAAAGCAAAACTGCCTTTAGAGAAGATGCTTGTTCTTGCGGCAAAATAGACGAGGTGTAAAATGTTAAACCAATTTTCAAGAACAGAGCTACTTTTCGGAAAAGAAGTCATGAAAAAGTTAGAGGACGCAAGAGTGGCAGTCTTTGGTGTTGGAGGTGTAGGAGGCTACACGGTGGAAGCATTAGTGCGCAGCGGTGTGGGAACCATTGACATTATTGATGATGATAAGGTCTGTCTTACGAATTTAAACCGGCAGATTATCGCTACAAGAAAGACCGTGGGCAGATATAAAGTGGATGTGATGAAGGAGCGGATTTTAGAGATCAACCCTCAGGCAGTGGTACACACCCATCAGTGTTTCTTTCTCCCGGAAAACAGTGACACCTTTGATTTCACACAGTATTCCTATGTGGTGGATGCAGTAGACACTGTGACGGCAAAAATTGCACTGGTGATGAAAGCACAAGAAGCGGGAGTTCCCATTATCAGCAGTATGGGGGCGGGAAATAAATTAAATCCTGCGGAATTTGAGGTTGCGGATATCTATAAGACCTCTGTCTGTCCATTAGCAAAGGTGATGCGCCGGGAACTAAAAAAACGTGGGGTCAAGCATTTGAAGGTGGTTTATTCGAAGGAACAGCCCATTACTCCCATTGACGATATGGCTATCAGCTGCAGGGAACACTGTATCTGTCCTCCGGGAGCGGAGCATAAATGTACCGACCGCCGTGCCATTCCCGGCTCTACCGCATTTGTTCCTTCTGTGGTGGGATTAATCATTGCCAGTGAAGTGATTAAGGATATAGCGGGTGTAGGACAGCAGTAAAATAAAATCAGAGTAAAACAGACGGGAAAGAGAAAGGAAACAGGCAATGGGCCGTAGAATCACGGTAGAAGAGTTAGAAACAAGAAGTCCGGCAGAAATACAGATTGTGGATATCCGAAAAGAAGAGGATTATAAAAGAGGGGCGGTCAAGGGTGCCATTCATATTTCTGCAGAGCAGTTAGAGGAAGGAAATTTTACAGGCCTAGATAAAGAAAAGGAAATCTGTGTATACTGTCATGTGGGAGACACCAGCAGAGAAGCCGTGGAGCTTTTAGAAAAAGCGGGGTTTTGTGCCTTTGATTTAGAGGGAGGTTATCGTTCTTATCTGCGATACCATCTGACAAGGGTGACTGCCTCAGAGGAGCAGAGAAAAGAGCGTACTGAAAAAATAGAAAAGAGTCTGATAAAACGGTTTCGGAAAAGCATCTGGAGTCAGTTTACAAAAGCACTCCATGACTATGAAATGATACAGGATGGCGATAAGATAGCAGTGTGCATTTCAGGAGGAAAAGATTCTATGCTTCTTGCAAAGCTGTTTCAGGAATTGTATCGTCATGGAAAACGGAATTTTGAACTGGAATTTCTATGTATGAATCCGGGATATAATACGGAAAACTGGAATATCATACAGGAAAATGCAAAGCTATTAGATATACCGTTGACGGTATTTGAAACAGATATTTTTGACTCTGTGGCAGAGGTGGAGAAAAATCCATGCTATCTTTGTGCGAGAATGCGGAGAGGTTATCTATATTCGAAAGCGAAGGAGTTAGGCTGTAATAAAATTGCCTTAGGGCATCATTTTGATGATGTGATAGAAACCATACTGATGGGAATGCTCTACAGCGGAAAAGTCGAGACGATGATGCCGAAACTTCATAGCCAGAATTTTGAAGGTATGGAACTAATACGTCCCTTGTATTTGATTAAGGAAGAGGATATCAAGGCATGGAGAGATAGTAACGGTCTTCAGTTTATCCAATGCGCCTGCCGTTTTACGGAAAATTGTACCAGTTGTGGAGGAGCAAAAGGCTCTAAACGGGAGGAAATGAAGGAACTGGTAGCAAGATTTCGGGAAACCAGCGAGTTTATTGATAAAAATATATTTAACAGTGTCCATAACGTGAATCTGAATACGATTGTTGGATATAAGAAAGACGGTGTCTATCATAACTTTTTAGAAGAATACGAGAATAAAAGATAAAGAACCCCAGTCCGGTGTCAAAGCCTAACTGGGGTTCTTTCCTTTAAGAAGATTGTCTATTTATCCTCTGGATACAAAAACAACCAACAAAAGTGTTGGTTGGCCTATGCTGGGATTACTGCCGTGCTATGAACCTATTTCATCCCAAACACCATAAGAAAAGATTGACGTTCCCCTGAATTATCACTTATAATAAATAAGTATATCCTGAGCTAATTTTACATTTTTGGCTTAGGAAGACAGGAGGAAACAACATGTCAATCGACCAGAGTAAAATTCGTAATTTTTGTATTATCGCTCATATCGATCACGGCAAGTCAACCCTTGCCGATCGTATTATAGAACGTACAGGAACCTTAACTAGCAGAGAGATGCAGGCGCAGGTTCTCGATAACATGGATTTAGAGAGAGAACGTGGTATTACTATTAAATCCCAGGCAGTCCGTATCATATATAAGGCAAAGGACGGAGAGGAATACATTTTTAACCTTATCGACACACCGGGGCATGTGGATTTTAATTATGAGGTATCAAGAAGCCTTGCCGCCTGTGACGGAGCCATCCTTGTGGTGGATGCGGCGCAGGGAGTGGAGGCGCAGACCTTAGCTAACGTGTATTTGGCATTAGACCACGACCTTGATGTTATGCCAGTAATTAACAAGATAGATTTACCCAGTGCCCAGCCGGAGGCGGTTATTCAGGAAATTGAGGATGTGATTGGCATTGAAGCTTCCGACGCACCCAAAATTTCTGCTAAAACCGGACTTAATATTGAGGAAGTGCTAGAACAGATTGTAACAAAAATTCCGGCACCTACAGGAGATGCAAAAGCGCCTCTAAAAGCATTGATTTTTGATGCGTTATACGATTCTTATAAAGGTGTCATTGTATTTTGTCGTATCAAAGAGGGAACGGTAAAAGTCGGAGATCCAATCCTTATGATGGCAACCGGGGCAAAATCGGATGTCACAGAGGTGGGATATTTTGGAGCAGGACAGTTTATTCCTTGTGATGAGCTGTCTGCAGGAATGGTAGGATATATCTGTGCCAGCATAAAAAATGTGAGAGATACCCGTGTAGGTGATACGGTAACGAATGCGGGGCATCCCTGTGCGGAGCCGCTTCCGGGATATAAGAAAGTAAATCCGATGGTTTATTGCGGAATGTATCCGGCAGACAGTGCAAAATATCCTGATTTGAGGGATGCGTTAGAAAAATTGCAGATAAATGACGCCTCCTTACAGTATGAGCCGGAGACTTCATTAGCATTAGGGTTTGGTTTTCGCTGTGGATTTTTAGGGCTGCTGCATTTAGAAATTATTCAGGAACGTTTAGAGCGTGAGTTTAATTTGGATTTGGTGACTACTGCGCCGGGCGTTATCTATAAGGTGCACAAAACCAACGGAGAGGTCATTGAACTGACAAATCCGTCTAATCTGCCGGACCCATCCGAGATAGAGTACATGGAGGAGCCGGTGGTGTCTGCAGAAATCATGGTAACCAGTGATTATGTGGGAGCGATTATGACCTTGTGCCAGGAACGCCGTGGTGTTTATATCAGTATGGAGTACTTAGAGGAAACCCGTGCTCTGATTAAATATGATTTGCCATTAAATGAAATTATTTATGATTTCTTTGATGCGCTAAAATCCCGTTCTAGAGGCTATGCTTCCTTTGATTATGAGTTAAAGGGGTATGAGCGTTCCGAACTGGTAAAATTAGACATTTTAATCAACCGCGAGCAGGTAGATGCCCTGTCCTTTATCGTATTTAAAGACAGTGCCTCTGAGCGCGGAAGAAAGATGTGTGAGAAGCTAAAAGAAGAGATACCGAGACATTTATTTGAAATTCCGATTCAGGCAGCAGTGGGCGGTAAGGTCATTGCCAGAGAGACTGTAAAGGCAATGAGAAAAGATGTTCTTGCAAAATGCTACGGTGGTGATATTTCACGTAAGAGAAAGCTGCTTGAAAAGCAGAAGGAAGGAAAGAAACGTATGCGTCAGGTGGGCAATGTAGAAATCCCGCAGGAGGCATTTATGAGTGTTTTGAAATTAGATGAGGATTAGGATATGGGGAAAAAAGAATTAGAGCTTTATATCCACATTCCGTTTTGTGTAAAAAAATGTAATTATTGTGATTTCCTCTCTTTTCCGGCAGATGAGAGTACCCAGGACACTTATGTAAAAGCCCTGAAAAAAGAAATTGCTTTTTATGGTGCACAGTATCCGGACAGGGTTATCACCACAGTTTATATTGGCGGGGGCACTCCTTCCTGGCTTACGGAAAATCATATGGCGGCAATCTTATCACAGGTATTTACTAGCTTTTCCGTGGAGGCAGATGCAGAGATTTCCATTGAATGTAATCCGGGAACCATTACAGACCATAAGTTCTCGGTGTATAAACAGAGTGGTATTAACCGACTAAGCATCGGTTTACAGTCCCCGGATAATGAGGAATTGAAAGTTTTAGGGCGTATTCATAACTTTGAGCAGTTTTTGAAAACTTATGAGATGGCGAGAAATCACGGATTTTCCAATATCAATATTGATATGATGTATGCCTTGCCGGGACAGACTGCGGAGAAGATATTTGAAAATTTACAGCAAGTGCTGCGGCTTAGGGCAGAGCATATTTCTGCCTATTCCCTAATGATTGAAAAAGGAACGCCTTTTTATGATTTGTATAAGTTTGATGTGGTGAAACAGCAGGCGGGAATGACAACGGATGCCCTGCCGGAAGAGGATGAGGTTTATCGGATTACAAAGGTGACAGAACAGGTACTAAAGGAAGCTGGATATGTTCAGTATGAGGTGTCAAATTTTGCTCTGCCGGGATTTGTCTGCCGTCATAACATCGGTTACTGGAAACGTGCAGACTATTTAGGAGTCGGACTTGGAGCGGCTTCTTTGATAGATAATATCCGTTATTCTAATACGAGGGAGATTTATACTTATTTTAAGGAGATAGAAAATCTCCGCGCCGGTTTCTGGCAGCAGGAGTCTGGCGAAGGAAGGGAAAGGAAGCTGCCTGCCACGAATCTTCATGCTTCGGTGGAGCCGGTGGAGCGGAAGGCGCAGATGGAGGAAA
Source organism: Clostridiales bacterium (assembly GCA_029006795.1). GTDB lineage: Bacteria > Bacillota > Clostridia > Lachnospirales > Lachnospiraceae > Roseburia. The sequence goes on from JAQXGQ010000127.1 coordinate 6,971, forward strand.
CTATGTTTCTGGGGCTTCGTATGACGGAGGGGATTTACCGGACGGAGTTTGAACAGAATTTTGGAATACCGGTGGAGGCAGTTTACGGCGGAGTGTTGCAGCATCTTCAGGAGGAAGGACTTTTGTTAAAGCGGGAAGGCAGAATTTATCTGACCGAGAGAGGACAGGATTTGAGTAATTATGTACTGGCACAATTCCTGTTGGAAAAATGACCGGTAAATACAATCTTAAGAAATAATTCAGTAGTTTTTTCGATGACCATACGGTATGATTAGTAGTAGGAAAACATAACAGAAAGAACGGGCTTTAATGTGGGAAGACGAAGGAAAAAAACGATTAAAAATCTAATATGTATTACCTATTGTTCGATACAGTTGTTGATAGTGTTATTCTTATTCAAAGGAATGGAGCATTTATTTGAAAGATTTCACCCTGCAGCGGAGCTGCCAACCATCGAGGGGGAAGTTCTGGTGTTAGATGGAGAGGAAGATGAAAAGCTTGATGAGGACAAGCTGACAGTCTGTATTGATGCAGGACACGGCGGGAAAGATAACGGTTCAGATTATCGTCTGCGCTACGAAAAGAATGACAATTTAAAGATTGCCCAGGCAGTAGCGGCATATCTGACAGAGAAGGATGTGCAGGTAATTATGACCCGCAGTGATGATACTTTTTTGTCTTTAGAGGAAAGAACCTCTTTTGCCAATGAAAAAGAAGCAGATTATCTGGTGTCTCTGCACCGTAATACCGGAGAGGGAAATGGTGTAGAGACCTGGATTTGCAGTACCGCCAATGAAGAGACGGAAAGTTTGGCATCCAATATCATGCAGGGGTTGGTATCGGTAGGTGTGCAGAGAGACAGAGGAGTGAAAAAAGGAACCCAAAAAAGTTCGTCAAAGGATTATTATATTAATCTTCACTCAGAAATGCCGGCTTGTATTGTAGAGCTTGGTTTTATGAACAGCACCACAGACAATGAACTGTTTGATGAACATCTGACAGAGTATGCAAAAGCCATCGGTGACGCAGTGCTGACCACCTATGAGACGTATCATACGAAGGAGAACAGTGGTGAAAAAGCTAGTTCGGAAACCGTTGAACCGACAGAAACTTCTACAGAAACTGAAAATGTAGGACAGATTTTAAACAATCCCGTGATTGAAAATGTGGCATCTTTAGACAGTACCAGCCAGGAATGGGGGCAGGGGACTAATGTGGATGAGAAGAACCGTCCCATAGGTGCATTGTCGGCACAGGAAAAATATGGAAAATACAATGCCTACTTTATTGGTGAGGAGAGTCAGACTATTTATCTGACGTTTGATGAAGGATATGAGTACGGGCAGACGGAGAGTATCTTAAATACCTTGAAAGAAAAGGGAGTGAAAGCAACCTTTTTTGTGACAAAACCTTATGCACAGGATGAGCCGGAGTTGGTCAAGAGGATGATTGAGGAAGGACACATTTTAGGAAATCACAGTGTAACCCACCCGTCAAAGGGGCTTCCGTCTCAGACTTTAGAGCAGCAGCAGGAAGAGGTTACAGGATGCCATGAGTATATCAAAGAGAACTTTGGCTATGATATGTACCTGTTCCGTTATCCTACAGGACGTTTCAGTGAGCAGTCTTTAGCGATGGTAAATAACTGCAATTATAAGAGTGTATTCTGGAGTTTTGCATATTTAGATTATGATGTGAATAATCAGCCGGATCGTACCGTAAGCCTTGCGAAATTAAAGGAGCGGCTGCATCCGGGAGCTATTTATCTGCTTCATGCTGAGTCGGAAACGAATGCGGCAATATTAGGAGATTTTATTGATGCGGCGAGAGCGGCAGGGTATGAGTTTGGGAATTTGTAGGAAAATTACAAAGCGTTGTTTGCGGTCGTTTGGGATGATGAAATTTTTAATTTGCAGAGTCGTTTTAAACGAGGAATCTATTCTCATGAAACAGCATTGTTTCTTTGGGATTTAACCGACAGAACTGCGTTAAAAGCTGCACTGAATGCCACCACAGAGAAGCGTGGCTCCACAGCGGTGGTTAAGGCGTATCGCAGCATTATGGATACGGTTAAGAATAGTGAAGTAATGCAGTGGCAGTGGAAGAATTATCAGAAGGATTTTGAGTATGCAACGGACCTTGTGTTTGAGGATGCGTGTGACATGGTGGTAGAGTTGATGGAAAAATTGATAGTTGGCTAACGATGAAAATAATACATGAAAAAGACGGAAGAGAAAATGCGGTTAGTAAACATAAAAATTAAAAATTACCGATTACTTATTAATGCAGATTTGAAAGCCGATATAAGTTACAAGAAAGACATGAGGAGGAAAAACCATGGCAGTAGCAGGAATTAATATGGCAGGAAGTTTGGCATATCAGAAAATTGCAGAGAAAAGGGCAAACAGTGTGAATACAGTACCGGATACCGACCGTGACAGCTTTGAACACCAAATTCTGTCGCAGGAGCTAAAAGATATCGGAATGATAAATCAGGAAGAGTACCTTGCCTGTGCAAATAAGTTGCAGGCGGAGTCAAAGTGTGGTAGAACCGTTATCGATGGAAATGTGATGGCTGAGCGTGTGGAAACGGAAAAAAAGGCACCTTACTCTTATTTAGCAGATGAAAGCGGTATGATTGAGTATAACGGGGTAGTATTTGTCTGCGATAATGAACATCAGGCGCTTTGCTTGGGGGATATGACGGATGAAAAAAATGTGCTTACAATTCCGTTGTCCGAGGGAGGCTGTCTGAAAGTCAACAGGAATAATATAGGGGATTTGTCAAGGGCAATCTCTATGTTTTCACCGGAGGATGTAAATCGTATTTTGAGTGCGATTGAGCAGGATAAGGTTTGTACCAGACGAATGTTTGAAATTGATGAGATGAAAAACAGCATCGGAGAAGCAGAGACTTCCGGTGGCAGCAGTAATTCGTAGGGAAAAGAAATGTAAAAAAACAGGAGCGTTACTTTAAATATAGTAACGTTCCTGTTTTTTGTTTAAGGAATAATTGTAAATTATTTTGCCAAAAGCATCATAATCTTATT
>JAQXGQ010000128.1 GCA_029006795.1 Clostridiales bacterium
ATACAGAGCCGCTTTTAGAGGGACTAAAAGAACGTGGTGTGACAGCCACGTTTTTTCTGTTGGGAAAAGAAGTGGAGAGATATCCGGAGATTGTAAAAGATATCTATGACAACGGACATCTCATAGGGACGCATTCCTATGAGCACGTAAATTTGAAGAATCTGTGTGATTCGGCAGCGATAGAGCAGGTGGATAAGACAAATGCAGCAATTCACGAGATTACGGGGGAATATCCGGAGTATATCAGACCACCCTATGGAAGTTGGAAGTGTAACCTTGATTATGAGACAAAAATGATTGAAGTGCTATGGGATGTGGATCCCTTAGACTGGAAAACCAGCAATTCGGATGTGATTACAAGCCGCGTGGTGAATAAGGTGGAGGAGAATGATATCATATTGCTTCATGATGCGTCGGAGTCTTCTGTGAAGGCGGCATTTAAGATTATTGATGAGCTAAAAAGAGAGGGTTATACGTTTGTGACGGTGGAGGAGATATTGTTTGATTGATTGAAAAATGATTGAATTTGCGGGAAGGATTGCGTATACTTTTTATAGATAGAATATTTGACATTTAGGAAGGTGGGCTAAGATGAACAAGATATATGCAGTGAATGAAATAAGCAGTATTGTTGCACCTATTTTAGAAGCTTTTGGTGTAGAGCGTGCATGGGTGTTTGGCTCTTATGCCCGCGGAGAGGCAACTGAAAGTAGTGATATAGATTATCGGAATTCAGTTTGTATGAGCCTTTTGCAGATTGGCGAACTGACAGGGCATTTATCTGAGGATTATAGAGAAACTACAAAAGAGTTAGTATATTGGCCGGCAATAAAAGGAATGAGGAATGTGTTTGCACATGATTATGGTGCCATTGATTATGATAGAGTTTGGGATACGGTGATAGAGGATATACCGATTTTGTTAGAATTTTGTCAGAAAGAGAATTTATCTTATCAGATAGCAGAACAAGAAGAAGAGTTGCAGGATGAAGATATGGAAAGGTAAGCAACAGGGGAGAAAATTATTCAAGATGGCAGAATAAAGCATGAGGAGGTTAAAAAGAGTGAGCACAAAAGTATATTTTTCCCGAGAGATATCATCAGAAAAGGTGATGGAAATGTATGAGAAAGTGGGAAAAAAGCTTCCGGGAAAGGTGGCTGTAAAGCTGCATTCCGGTGAGGCGGGAAATCAGAACTTTTTAAAACCGGAGTTTTGGAAACCCGTAATTGAGACGGTGAATGGAACGGTAGTAGAGTGCAATACGGCCTATGAAGGGGAGAGAAACACCACTGCAAAGCACCAGAAATTGTTAGAAAAGCATGGATGGAGCCGTTACTTTGATGTAGATTTGCTAGATGCGGAAGGACCGGATTTAGAATTGGCTATTCCGAATGGCAAGATAATAAAGAAGAACTTCGTAGGAAAGAATATTGTAAACTATGATTCAATGTTGATATTGTCCCATTTTAAAGGACATCCGATGGGCGGATACGGCGGAGCGTTAAAACAGCTTTCTATCGGAGTTGCTTCTTCTGCGGGAAAAGCCTATATTCACGGTGCAGGAAATCCGGCAGAAATATGGACGTCCGACCATGATTCTTTTTTAGAGTCTATGGCAGATGCAGCATCCTCTGTGGTTGACTATTTTAAGGGAGAGATTGTCTATATCAATGTTATGAAAAATATGTCTGTAGACTGTGATTGCTGTGCGGTGGCAGAAGATCCCTGTATGCAGGATATCGGTATCTTAGCATCCTTAGACCCCGTCGCAATCGATCAGGCGTGTCTTGATTTAGTGTATGCGTCAAAAGATCCGGGCAGAGACCATTTCTTAGAGAGGGTAAAGTCACGTAACGGTGTGCATACCATAGAGGCTGCAGCGAAGTTAGGTGTCGGCTCCAGAGAGTATGAGCTGATAGAAGTATAAAACAATTATCTATTTATTACAGTAAAGTGACAGATTTTGCCGGGATTAAAAGCACAATGCCAAAAATATTTTTGGGGCTTGTAAAATCCCGGCATTTCATGTATGGTATTATATGATGTGAAATTTTCAAAATAGAATCTGTCATATTTTTTGGAAAAGAAACGAGAAAATGAATAATAGTGACTGAAAAATGCAGGATTTGAAATATAAAAATGCAAAATGGTCAAATGTCCGTGAGGAACGGACGGATAGGCAGGTTTTCACATGGATTTATTTGAGTATATGAGGGAGCAGCAGAAAGAGACAGAATCGCCGTTAGCTTCCCGGTTACGTCCAACCACATTAGAAGAGGTGGTAGGTCAGCAGCATATTATAGGTAAGGATAAACTTTTGTATCGAGCCATTAAGGCGGACAAATTAAGTTCCATCATTTTGTACGGGCCGCCGGGGACAGGTAAGACCACGTTAGCAAAGGTGATTGCCAATACCACCAGTGCAGAATTTTTACAGATTAATGCCACTTCTGCCGGAAAAAAGGATATGGAGGAGGTCATTACTCAGGCAAAGAATAATCAGGGAATGTATGGGAAGAAAACTATCCTTTTCATTGACGAGATTCATCGTTTCAACAAAGGACAGCAGGATTATCTTCTTCCTTTTGTGGAGGATGGAACGGTCATTCTGATTGGAGCTACCACAGAAAACCCTTATTTTGAGGTCAACGGAGCTTTGCTTTCCCGCTCTATTATCTTTGAACTCAAAAATCTGTCTAAAGAAGATATAAAGACGCTGATTATGCGTGCGGTGACCAACAAAGAAAAAGGGATGGGAGCTTATGACGCAGTGATTGATGAGGATGCCTTAGAGTTCCTTGCAGATGTGTCTAACGGAGATGCCAGAGCCGCACTAACTGCCATTGAACTTGGGATTTTGACGACAGAGCGCAATGAGGATGGTAAGATACATATCACCTTAGAGGTTGCCAGTGAATGTATTCAAAAGCGTGTGGTAAAATACGATAAATCCGGGGATAATCATTACGATACCGTCTCTGCATTTATTAAGAGCATGCGTGGCTCCGACCCGGATGCAGCCATCTACTATCTGGCACGGATGCTCTATGCCGGAGAAGATATCAAATTTATTGCAAGAAGAATTATGATATGTGCAGCGGAGGATGTCAGCAATGCAGATCCAATGGCATTGGTGGTTGCCACTTCGGCGGCCCAGGCAGTGGAGAGAATAGGGATGCCGGAGGCGCAGATTATTTTAGCTCAGGCAGTGTCTTATGTGGCAAGTGCGCCAAAAAGTAATTCTGCGGTAAATGCCATCAGTGAGGCGATGGAGGTTGTAAAGAATACCATGACCGCTCCTGTGCCGGTACATTTACAGGATGCCCATTATAAATCATCTGCCAAATTAGGACATGGTGTCGGATACAAATATGCTCACAATTATCCGAACCATTATGTAGAGCAGCAGTATCTGCCGGACGGGTTGACTGATAAACGGTTTTATCTGCCGTCAGAAAACGGCTATGAGAAGCAAATTCGGGAATATTTCCGTAAAATAAAAGGTATATATGAGAACGAGGAGGAGTAAATCATGCAGTCTTATCAGGAAATGAGCAAAGAAGAATTATTAAAAGAGAAAAAGTCCTTAGAAGCTGAGTACAAAAAATTCCAGCAGAGGGGCTTGAAACTTGATATGTCAAGAGGAAAGCCATCACAGGAGCAGTTAGATTTATCTATGGGAATGATGGATGTGTTGTCATCATCTATGGATCTTGCCTGTGAAGATGGCACAGATTGCAGAAACTACGGTGTGTTAGACGGTATTCAGGAAGCAAAGGTGCTGCTTGGCGATATGATGGAGTGCAATCCTGACAATATCATTATTTATGGTAATTCCAGCTTAAACATTATGTATGATACGATTTCCCGTTCCATGACTCATGGTGTGATGGGAAATACGCCCTGGTGTAAATTAGATAAGGTAAAATTCTTATGTCCTGTTCCGGGATATGACAGACATTTTGCCATTACAGAGCATTTCGGCATTGAGATGATAAATGTACCGATGCTTCCGACTGGTCCGGATATGGATATGGTAGAAGAGTTAGTCAGCAAAGATGAGAGCATCAAGGGTATCTGGTGTGTGCCGAAATATTCTAACCCACAGGGAATTACCTACTCTGATGAAACAGTACGCCGTTTTGCAAGATTACGTCCGGCAGCAAAAGATTTCCGTATTTACTGGGATAATGCTTATTGTGTACACCATTTATATGATATGGACCAGGATCATCTGATTGAGATTTTAGCAGAATGTAAGAGAGCCGGAAATCCGGATATGGTATACAAATTTGCATCCACCAGTAAAATCAGCTTCCCAGGTTCCGGTGTAGCTGCTATTGCGACTTCTGCAAATAACTTAGAGGATATCAAAAAGCAGTTGAAAATTCAGACCATCGGATATGATAAGGTAAATCAGCTTCGCCATGTACGTTTCTTTAAAGATAGTCATGGCATTGCAGAGCACATGAGAAAACATGCTGACTCTCTGCGTCCGAAATTTGAAATGATTTTAAATAAATTTGACACCGAGCTGAAGGATTTAGGTGTGGGAAGCTGGTACAGTCCCAAAGGCGGCTACTTCATTACCTATGAAACTTTAGAGGGCTGTGCAAAAAATGTTGTGGCAAAAGCAAAAAAAGCAGGAGTTGTTATGACACCGGCAGGGGCACCGTTCCCATACGGCAAAGACCCGAAAGATTCTGTTATCCGTATTTCTCCGTCTTATCCGAGTTTAGAGGATTTGACCACAGCGACAGAAATCTTTGTAGTTTGTGTAAAATTAGCAAGTATTGAGAAAATTTTAGAAATGAAATAACGAGAAAAACTGCCGGATAAAAAATCCGGCAGTTTTTGTAATCATAAATATTAGATAGTCGTCTCAACAGTGGTATCTGTTGTAGTTTTGGCAGAAGACTCAGTTCCGTTCTTCCATTTGTCAAACTTCTCTACAACAGCGTCATAAGTACGCTGGGAAATATCCGGTAATTTATCGCCCCAGGTCTTAGTTGCTTCTTCAAAGCCCTTCTTAAAAGCGTCTAACAGCATATCTGCTTTTTCCGGATCGTCACCGGAAAGTGCTTTTGCAAAATCCAAAATACGGTCGGAGGTCTGTTCAACGCCCCAGTAGCCGTCTTCAGCGATATCCTTCTCTGCCTGAGCTTTCGTCTCTGCATCTACGGTAAAATCACCTTTTGCGAGGAAACTCCACATATCATCGGCAGTTCCGATGGCAATGCCTTGTTTGGTCATCATCTTTTCTACCAGGCTGCGGAGCTGAGCAGTGCGTTCTTCGGCATCAGCTTTTAATTTTGCCACTAAGTCGGTGTTGGTTTTTTTTGTTACTACTTTATCTGTGGTATCAGAACTTTTCTCGTAAACCACACCGGTTTCCTTAGTAGTCTCTTCGGTCTTAGTGTCTGTGGAAGCCTTAGTAGCAGTAGTGCCTGAGTATGCCTGATAAACATTATTTGTGCTGTTTGTTACTGAATTCAGTTCCATGTTTTCTTCCTCCATTCCTTTGGAAAATTTGTAACTATCAGGTAGTTTTATAGTTACGAAAAATGTGTTTGCGTTCGTGCAAAGTTATCCTTTTATACTTTATTTATCGGCTTTTTGAGAAAAATACTTTATATATGGAATTGACCTTTTCCCCCTAAAATGCTAAAATTCATATTGTATACAAAATACATAGGCGAGCAATGGGGAAGATATATGAAGGAAATAGCGGTAAAGGCACTTGCAAAAATAAATTTGGGACTAGATGTGGTAAGAAAGAGAGAGGACGGTTATCACGAGGTAAGAATGGTGATGCAGACCATACATCTGTTTGACCGGTTAGAAATAAAAAAGACAGCTTCGGGTGATATTACCATGACTACAAATCTGGCATTTTTGCCTACCAATGAGAATAATCTGGTATATAAAGCTGCAAAATTATTAAAAGATGAATTTGCGATACCGGACGGCGTGGATGTAAAGCTGCATAAGCATATTCCGGTGGCGGCGGGTATGGCAGGAGGCAGTACCGATGCAGCAGCAGTGCTGTATGGCATGAATCGTATGTTTGACTTGGGACTGTCTAAAGAGGAGTTGATGAAGCGCGGCGTAAAAATCGGTGCGGATGTTCCTTACTGCATTATGCGAGGAACGGCATTGGCAGAGGGAATTGGTGAGAAACTCACGGCACTTTCTCCTATGGTGAAATGTCCGGTACTGATTGCAAAACCGCAGATTAGTGTTTCTACCAAATTTGTCTATGAAAATCTCAAATTAAATGAAAATACCATACACCCGGATATTGATAAATTGATTGCGGATATTAAGGCAAAGGATTTAGAGCAGATTGGGAAAGACATGGGAAATGTATTAGAGACAGTGACCATTCCGAATTATCCTGTGATTGCTGAGATTAAGGATCATATGAGGGAGCATGGTGCAGTAAATGCCATGATGAGTGGAAGCGGGCCTACAGTGTTTGGCTTATTTGATAAAGAGGAGACTGCGGTGGAAGCTTACGAGGCGATGCGGGCTTCGGGACTTGCAAAGCAGGTGTACTTAACTAGTATTTACAATAATGCGAGATAAAAGACTTGTATGACGAAAGATGTGAGATGGAGGAAATTATGACAGAGGATTTAACGCTGAATATGAATGCGTATCTTCCGCTGCGTGACGTTGTTTTTCATACATTGCGGGAAGCAATTTTAAAAGGGGAGTTAAAACCGGGAGAGCGTTTGATGGAGCTGCAGTTAGCGGCAAAATTAGGTGTCAGCCGTACTCCGATTCGTGAGGCAATCCGTATGCTAGAGCAGGAGGGGTTAGCTGTAACCATTCCGAGAAAGGGTGCAGAGGTTGCCAAAATGACGGAAAAGGATATGGAGGATGTGCTGCAGGTCAGAGAGGCTTTAGATGAGCTTGCGGCAACCATTGCCTGCGAACAGATGACAACGGAGCAGTTAGATGCTTTGAGAAACACCATGCGGGAGTTTGAGGAATTTACCAAGACTAGCAATGTAAAAATGATTGCGGAGGCGGATGTGGAATTTCACGACATCATATATCAGGCAACCGGCAATCCGAAACTGGTGAACATGTTGAATAATTTACGGGAGCAGATGTACCGTTACAGAATTGAATATTTAAAAGACGAGAAAAATTATCCGATGTTGATTCAGGAGCACAGCGAAATTGTTGAGGGTCTGATGGCAAAGGACAAGGCAAAGGTATCTGCTGCGATGCACCGCCATGTAGAAAACCAGGTGGTGGCAGTAAAAGAGATTATCCGTGAACAGGAATAGCAGAAATCGTGTATAAAACCGGAAAAAGTGAATAGACTAACATCAATCGGGGATAGGCAATAGCCTATCCTTTTTGAATGTCAAAAAAGTCAGAGGTGGACGATGAAGAACAAAACTCCCATTACAGAATTATTGAGTGAAAATATTGCACACATGGAGGAATTATTCCATGAATGCGATGATATCAAAAAGAAGCAGATGAATCTGGGAAAAAACGGAGATATCCCCTGTTATCTTACCTTTATTGAGGTATCTGTGGATATGGGAACCTCGGCGTTAAGTGAAGTATTAAAGTACTTAAGGACATTAGAACGGGAGGAACTTTATGCGGCACTAGAGCAGAATGCGCTCGGCATTTCCGATGCCACTTTTTTTTCTACTATAGAGGAGGCGGCAGATGGGCTTTTGACGGGAGAAAGTATTTTATTTGTGGAGGGATTTCCGAAGGCGGTAAAGATTCCGGATGACGGTTATCCACAGATGGGAATCAGTGAGGCGGATTCAGAAAAAGTAATCCGTGGCTCGAATGAAGGATTTTCGGATTCTGTCAAACAGAATGCTGCGTTGATACGAAAACGGATACGTTCTCCAAAGGTGAAAGTAAAGCAGTTAAAATCCGGTGTACGCTCGAAAACCAATGTGTTCTTAGTTTACATGGAGGATTTGGTATATCCGGGGTTGCTCGAAGAGATAGAACATAGGATGGATGGATTTGAGATTGACGGGGTACTAGACAGCGGAGTGATTGAGCAGCTTACGGAAGAAAAATGGTATTCGCCTTTTCCGCAGTTTCAGACCACAGAGCGCCCTGACAGGGCAGCTATGTCGATATTAGAGGGCAGAGTCATTCTGATTGTGGATAATTCCCCGGTGGCACTGATACTTCCTACGGATTACAACTCCTTTATCCGAACCAGTGACGATTATTATAACCGTTGGGAAATAGCCAGTTTCGGGCGGATGTTGCGCTACATTGCCTCATTTTTTGCAATGACATTGCCGGGATTTTATCTGGCGGTGACCAATTTTCATACCCAGATATTACCTACCACCTTACTGCTTTCCTTTGCGGATGCCAGAAAGGGAGTTCCGTTTCCGGCGGTGATTGAGGTACTGATTATGGAAATTTCGTTCGAACTTTTGCGGGAGGCAGGAGTCAGGCTGCCGGGAACTATGGGAAATACCATCGGTATCGTAGGGGGGCTTATTATCGGACAGGCAGCAGTGGAGGCAAATCTCGTCAGTCCCATTGTGGTGATTGTCATTTCCTTTACGGCACTTTGCTCCTTTGCAGTTCCCAATGAGGAATTTGCCACGGCATTTCGGATACTAAAATTTTTCTTTATTGCCATCTGTGCGTGGCTGGGATTCTTTGGAATGCTTGCAGGACTTCTTGCAGTGCTGATTCATTTGTCTCATTTAAAAAGTTTTGGTATTCCGTATCTGATGCCTTTTGTGGGGGCAGACATAAATGATTACGAGGATGAGAGGGATTTCCTGTGGCGGCAGCCCATCCGAAAGCTGACTAAGCGCCCGATTTATGCAAAGAAAAACCGTCGCACGAAATTGAAAATAAAGGTGTGAGAAGAGAATAGAACGGCAGATAAGAAATATTAGCGTAAGAAATGAGGAAGGAAAATGTTTTCAGGAAATGATAAAATTTCGGGGCGTCAGGCTTTCCGGCTGCTTACTTTTGATTTATTGGGACTGAGCACTTTGCTGATTCCTACGGTGTTGGCAGGGGTTTCTGGCAGAGACGGTGTTTTTTGTATTGTAATTGGAATCTTTGCCGGGCTTTTGTTCCTAAGACTGCTGAAAGTGGCGATGGTGGATATGGTACAGGAGAGCTTTTCGGATTACCTGACAAGAAATCTTGGAACTTTCGGGGGACGGTTGGTGCAGGCAGGATATCTGATATATCTGGTATTGTTAGCAGGCTATACGGCATACCTTTTTACAGCGCTGGTACTTAATAATCTGCTGCGGCAGGAGTCTTTTACTTTGGTGTTAATCACAATTCTTATTTTGACAGGGTATGGGCTGTTAAGTGGAATCGAAGGGCGGGCAAGGGTTTATGAACTGCTTTTCTGGTTTCTGCTGATACCCTTGTTTCTAATGCTTTTTTCTGCTCTTGACGAGATTGACACAGATTACTGGACACCAGTGTTTCATGCAGGAGCGGGAGGGATTCTGGCGGGAAGTTATTATGTATTTATTTGTATTTCCCTGATATTTTTGCTTCTGTTTCTGGGAGGATATGCAGAAAAAAAAGAGGGAATCTTTCGCGCAGGAAAAGCGGCGCTTCTCTTTGTGGGAATGATTCATATCGTCCTGTATTTGGTATTGTTAGGGATTTTTGGTGCGAACGCACTGGCCAAAATGGATTATCCGGCAGTTACCCTGATGAGTACGGTTAGAATCTCAGGAGGATTTTTAAAGAGGGCGGATGCTTTTATGTTTGGTATCTGGTTCTTTACCCTTTACGCGTTGCTAAACAGTGCTGTATTTTACAGTGGAACTATGTTTCGGGGACTCATGGGAAAAAAGAAATGCTGCTGGGGTAATTTTGCGATATTGGTGGTGGTATTATTGGAAGCCTTTCTGTTTTATCAGGCAAAAGAAGCGGGGGATTATTATCAGCTTTTTTTGGAATATGTGGGAACCCCTTTTGTGGTAATTGTACCGCTTGTTCTGGCAGTGACGGGAAAAAAGTCACAGGAGAAAAAACAGAAAACAAAAAAAGAAACAAAAAATTATCAGACCTATAAAAAGTTAAGTGTAAGAAAATGGAAAAATGCAGGGCTAATGGCAGTGGTAATATTTTCTGCAGCTTTTCTTTCGGGATGTAATACACCGGAATTGGAAGACAGAAATTTTCCAATTGAAGTGGCAGTCACGGATACCGAGCATTTTAGTGAAAAATGGCTGGACGCATCAGAGGCGGGAAACCGGGTCATCGATTACAGTCACCTGAAGGTGATGATTTTAAATCAGGACTTTGTGGAAAATGAGAAGAGTATGACGGAATTTTTAGAACTGTTAGAAAAGCAGAATGAAGTCCCACGCAACACTTATGTGGCAGTGGCTGAGGATGCAGAAAAAATCATGGAAATTGCCGATGTTGAGGGACAATCGGTGGGAACTTATTTGGAAGAGCTTTTTGAAAATGTATCTGAAATAGATAAAAAGGCATATCCGACGCTGGGGACGCTCTATCAGGAAAAGGAAAACCGGCTGGAGACTTTGTTTCTTCCTTATCTGGCAGAGGAGGAAGAAAAACCGGTGGTGGATGGCTATTATGTCTGGAAACGGGGAAAGGCAGCAGGAAGAGTGGGCAGTGAAACGGCACTATTATCTGCATTTACCGGAAATGATATGAACGAATACACCCTTTCTCTGGAAAGAAAATTTGAAGTGGAGCTGTTTGATTCACACAATGAAATCCGTTTTTCGGGAACACCGGAACAGAGAATGGTGGAAGTGGATGTGTACTGCAAAGGCAGGGTGGCAGCAGAATCCCCCGGAAAATTTTACAGTGAAAGAGAACTCGAAAAACTCAGTCAGGAATATATGAACCGGGTGGCGGAAGAGGCTTTAAGGATAGACAGCCAGGTGGATGTCACAAACAGTTACAAAAAAGTCGGAGGCTATGAACGGGACTGGTATGAATTGCTTCGTGGAACACCGGAAAACTATGAGGAAGGAATGGATATTGTATATAATGTGGAAATTGTATGGGTAAACTTGTAAAAAAATATGTAGTACAAGGGCAGTTATAAACCGAAAAGTTTGTAGCTGTTCTTTTTTATTTGAATAAAGAAGAAAAAAATGGAAAGAATGAGAGTAAACAATGCCGGGCAGAGATGCTGCCCGGTAAAAGAAAGGATATCTGTAATATGAAAACAAAAATAACATTTCCGTTTTTGAAAAAGGAAAAGAAAAAACTGGTATACATAATCGGAATCATTTTTGGAGCAGCGACATTGCTGACAGGAGGTGAGTACTTAAATCGACAGAAAATGCAGCAGGAGATTGCGGAGAAAATTATCCGTTTTCATGTGATTGCCAATAGCGACAGCAAAGAAGACCAGGAGTTAAAATTGCAGGTGCGCGATGCTGTAGGGGGAGAGATGCGGCAGCTTTTAAGTGGGATAGAAAACAGGATGGAGTGCGAGGCGGTATTGCGGCAGAACAGGGAGCAGATAACAGAAACCGCGGAACGTGTGATTGCACAGGCAGGATATGATTATAAGGTAGAAACGTTTTTAAAAGAGGTAGATTTTCCTGTGAAATCCTATGGAAATTATACATTTCCGGCTGGAGCCTATGAGGCATTAGAAATTGTAATCGGCGAGGGAGCGGGACATAACTGGTGGTGTGTGATGTACCCGAATATGTGCTTTTCCGGCAGCGTTTATGAAGTGGTGGATGAGGATGCAAAGAATTCTCTTAAAGAGGTACTGTCGGCAGAGGAATACAGGGAAGTGTTAGAGTCGGGAGATTATCAGGTACAGTTTAAATATCTTACTTTTTTGAATGAACTTTCTGCCGGAAATGAAGAATAGTATTGAAACTTTGGGTAAAAGCAGTTAAGATAGGGAAAGATAAAGTCAGATAAAAGAGGAAGATACCATGACAAAAGAAGTACTTGTAAAAATCAGTGGACTGCAGTTTGCAGGTGAAGCGGAGAACGAGCCGGTGGAGGTGATTACTACCGGAGATTATTATAAAAGGAACGGAAAACATTATATTTTGTATGATGAGATTATCGAGGGATTTCCTGAGCCTACCAGAAATATTATTAAACTCGATGAAGGTATGTTAGATATTACAAAGAAAGGTACTACTAATGTACATATGATGTTTGAAAAAAACCGCAAAAACGTGACGTATTACTATACTCCCTATGGAAGTCTTCTGATTGGAATTGATGCGAAAAAAGTGGAAGTGCAGGAAGACGAACATAAGATTGATGTAAAGGTGGACTATGCCTTAGAAGTCAATTATGAACATATGGCTGACTGCAGTATTACTATGAATATCATGTCGAAGGATGGGGGAGAATTTCGGATATGACAAACGAAGAAATTCGCAATTTTTTAGAAGAACAGTCAGAAAGTAAATTTAAGGATTTTACCTCAGGTCTGATACCGGGAACGGATGTGATACTTGGTGTGAGAATTCCGAAAATCCGTGCCTTAGCAAAGCAGATTGCAAAGGAGGACTTTAGAACCTATCTTAAAAACGCATCAGATGCTTCCTATGAAGAAATCATTTTGCAGGGATTTGTGATAGGCTATGCGAAGGCAGATGTTGAAGAAATCTTATCCTATGCCGCAGACTTTATTCCGAAAATCCATGACTGGTCGGTCAATGACGGTTTTTGTTCTACTTTTAAGATTGCAGCAAAAAACAGAGAGCGGGTGTGGGACTTTTTAATGCAGTATCGCGAATCGGAAAACGAATTTGAGCAGCGTGTGGTGGCAGTTATGCTGATGAATTATTTTCTGACAGAGGAATATATGGAACGTGTGCTAGAGGTATGGGACAGTTTAAAGCATCCGGGTTATTACTGTAAGATGGGAGTTGCATGGGGTATAGCCACTGCTTATGCAAAATTTCCGAAGGAAACCCATGCCTATTTGCTGGATAATCATCTGGATGATTTTACATACAATAAAGCAATTCAGAAAATGATTGAGTCCTACCGGGTGTCACCGGAAGATAAGGAAGTACTGCGGAAGATGAAAAGAAAAGTATCCTGAGCTGAAATAAAAAAGGGATAATCCTACTATCTTAACTGTTTTTAGGTAGTGGGATTGTCCCTTTTTTGTTCTTTGCTTTTAGAGACTTGCGTCTGTTTTTTGCGCTGTGCATCTAAGCGGCTTCGTTGTGATATATGTCTGGGTTGTCTGCAGCCTAAAAGAATTTCCACCGCCTCCTGAAGCTCAGGATGAGCACGGTAGGCTTCCACGATAGTGCGTTCCGATGGGGTAACGTGGAAATTTTCATTTCCGTTGTAGCCGAAAGCGGCTAATATATCTGTGATATTGTACATCTCACAAAGCGTTAAAAGCATATCCGCACTGGGGTTTGCCTGACCGCTTTCCCAACCGTAAATCGTTTTAGGTGCCACTTCGAAAGAACGTTCACGAAGCATGAGAGATACATCATTGACGGTGTAATGATTCTTTTTGCGATATTCTTTTAAAACCTTAGGAATATATTCATTTCGCATACTGTTTACCTCGTAAAAGTATCATATCTTACCGTTTTTTGTGCGTCAATTAATTCTGCCATAGCAGGAAAATGCAGAAACAAAATTCCCTAAAACAAAGAAAAATCAAGGGTAAGAGATATAAAATTAGCATTTCCATGAAGAGATAAAGTTATGAATAAGAATCGGAAAAAACATCCATACTAAAAAGAAAAAGGATGTGAAACTATGGATGTACAGGTTGGAAAGCAAAGTCTGCAATTTGAAAGAGCACCCTATATTTTAAGCAGTGCGAATATCGTGGGAAAGAAAGAGGGAGAAGGCCCTTTGGGGAAATGCTTTGATGTAGTGGGAGAAGATGATAAATTTGGACAGAATACATGGGAGGAAGCGGAGAGTACGCTTCAAAAAGAAGCATTCACAATGGCTGTAGGAAAGGCAAAATTAAAGCCGGAGGATATCCGCTATCTATTCTCTGGAGATTTATTGGGACAGAATATTGCTACTTCTTTCGGATTAATGGATACACAAGTGCCATTATTCGGGCTTTACGGAGCCTGCAGTACCTGCGGGGAGGCATTATCGCTCGGAGCAATGTGCGTGGCAGGAGGTTATGCCGATTATGTGGCTGCAGTGACCTCCAGTCATTTTGCCAGTGCGGAGAAACAGTTTCGGTTTCCCCTGGAATATGCCAATCAAAGACCCTTATCAGCTACCTGGACGGTCACAGGAAGCGGTGCCTTTGTACTTGGGACTAGACGTAGCAAAGCACGCATCACCGGTATCACTACAGGAAAAATCGTAGATTACGGTATCAAAGATTCTATGAATATGGGGGCTGCGATGGCACCGGCAGCAGCGGATGTGATAGCTGCAAATCTGTCCGATTTTGGAAGAACACCACAGGATTATGACAAAATCATCACTGGAGATTTAGGAACGATTGGTCAGGAAATTCTAATTGATCTGCTAAAGCACAAAGGATATGATATCAGTGGTGTGCATCTGGATTGCGGTATTGAAATCTATGATGCAGATGCACAGGGCACCGGGGCAGGAGGTTCCGGCTGTGGTTGTTCTGCTGTTACTTTGAGTGCTAAATTCTTAAAACAGGTGGAAGAGGGAAAAGATCACCGCATTTTGTTTGTACCCACCGGAGCGTTGCTTTCTACAGTGTCCTTTAATGAGGGGAAAAATGTGCCGGGTATTGCCCACGCTGTGGTTATAGAACATGCGTCTTAGCAATGAACCGTGCTCTTAAGTGGCACGACAAAGCAGAACTTACAGTAAATAAATGATGAAGGAGAGTTTGAAACAATGGATTATGTAAATGCTTTCTGGGTAGGAGGGCTTATCTGTGCCCTGGTTCAGATTTTGATGGAAAAGACAAAAATGCTACCCGGACGTATCATGGTACTTCTGGTATGTTTAGGTGCAGTTTTAGGAGCATTACAGATTTACCAGCCTTTTGCGGATTTTGCGGGAGCAGGAGCTACAGTGCCGTTGCTTGGATTTGGCAATGTCCTCTGGAAGGGGGTAAAAGAAGCTGTAGATTCTAACGGTTTTATAGGAATTTTTATGGGTGGATTTAAAGCAAGTGCGGTGGGAATTTCGGCAGCTTTAATTTTCGGATATCTTGCCAGCATTATTTTTCAGCCTAAAATGAAGAAATAAGATAACGCTAAGATATAGGGAAAATTCTTGACACATTCCGGTTTTTGGTTCAAAATACAAGATATAATTACAGTAATAGAATAGAAAAGAAGGAATACTATGGATAAAAAAAGATTGGAAAATGCGGGAATTGACTATGCCACCGGTTTGTCGCATTTTGCAGAAAAAGAAGAACTATATCAGAAGTATCTGATGAAATTTAAAGAAGATACTCATGTGGATGAGGCAGTGGCAGCTTTTGAAAAGGGAGAGTACCAGAATGTGTATGAACAGATTCATGCGTTAAAAGGGCTTTCCGGCACACTTGGCTTTTCAATGCTTTTTAAAGAAACAAGTGCTGTTGTGGCAGATTTACGCAGAGATAAATATGATGATCTGGCACAACAGCTAAAAGGAATCAGGGAAGAACGTGACCGCCTGTTTCAGTTGATTGCGTCTGAAATTCCGAAATAAAACAGTAAATCTTGTCAGGTTAAGGGGCGGAAATATTCCGGATGCAGGTTTATTATATCTGCACTGGAATTGAAACCATCATAGATATGATGGGAGAGTGCATTTGCTAAAGTATCTAAATCCTTAGATGAAATACATTTCCAGATGTTTTCATGGTCCTCATACAGCTTTAGTAATTCCTCTTTTCCTCCTAAATTTAGAAAAGTACGAAAACGTTCATACTGGGAATTGACGGAATAGAAAAGGGACATAACATTCTTTTTTCCTACAAGACTATAGAGCATCTGATGAAATTCGTTGTCGCTGACAATAAAAGCACGGCTTAATTCCTCCACAGGAATGTCAGAATGAATCAAATCCCATTGCTGCTGCAAAAGCACCTGGATTTTGAACTCTTGAGACGGATCATAGCTTAAAGACAAATCTTTCAAGATAGCCTGTTCTAAGACAAATCTCATATATAAAATATCCGAAATCATATTCAAATCAATCAAAGAAATAAATGTGCCTACATGGGGTTTTATCTCTAGCAGTCCTTCGCTTTCTAATTTTTTAAAAGCGTCACGGACGGGGGTTCTGGAAATTTCATATTTTGCGGCAGTGTCTATTTCACTGATGGCAGAACCCGGCGGAAGTTCTAAGTGTAAAATCTGTTCTTTTAATTTTCGGTATACGCCTTCTGACGTGCCAGTGGGTTTCTTTGTATACATATTTCATATGCCTCTTATCATCTAATATACAATTAATATAATGCTTGTCGACAAAAAATACAATAAAATTTTTCTATTTTTCTCCTTCGTCTGAATTTTGGAAAAGTTTAGAAAAAAGGAAAAATACACATGGAAAAGGAAAAAAATGCAGATACTAAAACAAATACGGGAAAAACTGCTTGTATACAAGAAAACAAAAATGAGAAAACGGAAGAAACTTGTTAAATATTAACAAAATAGAGGAAAATATTTAGGAAAAAGATAGAAAATAAAAAAAGTAGTTGCTACTTGTATACAAGAGTGATATGGTTATAGTATAAAAAGGACATGAGGTAAATGATTGAAGAATACCGGTAAACAGAAAATAATTGATAAGTCCGCATCAGGCGGCAGAATGGAGGAAACTATGAAATTATCATTTCGCTGGTATGGAGAAGATGACAAAGTCACATTGGACAATATCCGTCAGATTCCCGGAATGCACTCAATCGTAACGGCAGTTTATGATGTTCCTGTCGGAGAGGTATGGAGTGAGGAGAGCATTGCAAGATTAAAACAGTTAGTAGAGGAAAAAGGACTACATTTCGAGGTCATCGAGAGTATTCCGGTTCATGAGGACATCAAGCTTGGAAAGCCGACGAGAGATAAATATATCGAAAATTATTGTGAAAATATCCGCCGTGTGGCAAAAGCCGGTGTAAAATGTATTTGCTATAATTTCATGCCGGTATTTGACTGGACAAGAACTCAGTTAGACCATGTGTTGCCGGACGGCTCCACTTCTTTAGTCTATTATCAGGAGCAGGTGGACGCAGTAAATCCATTGGAGAGCGACAGTGATTTGACACTTCCGGGTTGGGATTCTAGCTATACCAGAGAGGAATTAAAAAACGTGGTGGCAGAGTATCATGCCATGTCTGAAGAGCAGCTTTGGGACAACTTAAAATATTTTCTGGAAAAAATTATTCCGGTGGCAGCAGAGTGCGATGTAAATATGGCAATCCATGAGGATGACCCATGTTGGAGCATTTTTGGACTTCCAAGAATCATTACCTGTGAGGAAAATATTGACCGTTTCTTAAAGCTGGTGGACGATCCGCATAACGGCATCACTTTATGTACCGGTTCTTTAGGCTGCTCAAATAAAAATGATGTGGTGGCAATGGCAGCAAAATATACGGCGATGGGACGAGTTCATTTTGCCCATTTGAGAAATGTGGCAGTGCTTGAAAACGGCTTTGAGGAGCGGGCTCATCTTTCCTGCTGTGGTTCCTTAGATATGTATGAGATTGTAAAGGCACTTTATGAAAATGGATTTACCGGCTATATCAGACCGGATCACGGACGTATGATCTGGGGCGAAACAGGAAGACCGGGTTATGGACTTTATGACCGTGCTTTAGGTGCGACTTACATCAATGGACTTTGGGAAGCAGTTGAGAAATCTTCACGCAAATAGAAACACAAGATAATATTCACATAGTTTTTAGGAGGGATAAGAAAATGAAATTACCTTTTCAGATTGATTTAAAAGAGAAAGTTGTCGTGGTAACGGGAGCCGGCGGTGTGATTTGTTCCGTGCTTGCAGAGGCAATGGCGATGACGGGGGCGAAGGTAGCACTTTTAGATTTAAACGAGGAAGCTGCCAAGAAAAATGCGGACGCTATTGTGGAGAAAGGCTATATCGCAAAGGGATATAAGTGCAATGTCCTTGAAAAAGACAGCGTGAAAGCAGCAAGGGATTTGATTGCAGAGGATTTCGGAACCTGTGATATTTTAATTAACGGAGCGGGAGGAAACAATCCGAAGGCTACCACGGATGATGAGTATTTCCATCCTGAGGATTTAGGACAGATGAAGACTTTCTTTGATTTAGATGCGGACGGGGTTTCTTTTGTATTCAGTTTAAACTTTATGGGAACCTTAATTCCGACACAGGTGTTTGCCTTAGATATGGTAAATAAAAAAGGAGCCAGCATTATTAATATTTCATCTATGAATGCTTACACACCGCTCACAAAGATTCCTGCATACTCAGGAGCGAAGGCAGCAATCAGTAACTTTACCGAGTGGCTCGCCGTTCATTTCTCAAAGGTTGGTATCCGCTGCAACGCCATTGCACCGGGATTTTTCTCTACGAAACAGAATGCAAAACTTTTATTTAATGAGGATGGTACACCGACTGCAAGAACCGGTAAGATTTTAAATAATACGCCGATGGATCGTTTTGGCGAGGTGGAAGAGCTAATTGGTTCCGTGCTGTTTTTGGCATGTGAGGAGGCAAGCGGATTTGTAAACGGAGCATGTATTCCGATTGACGGAGCGTTTGCTGCTTATTCAGGAGTGTAAAGAAGAGAAAAAATGAGGCTTGCTATGAATGAAACGCAAGCCTCGTTTTTTTATAAATATTTTTTGATTTCTTCTATTAAAGAAGTATATTCTTCTTCAGATAAGAATTTCTGCTTTGGATTCATGGCAAATACACCGCCCCATTCATATTCATCCGTGTATTTTGGCACCAAATGGAAATGAAGGTGATGCCCGGTATCGCCGTAGGCACCGTAGTTGACTTTCTGTGGATGAAAAGCCTTATGAAGTGCCTCTGCTACATGGTTGATATCCTCAATGTAAGCTGCACGTTCTTCGGCAGTCAATTCGGTAATTTCACTGACATGTTTCTTGTGGGCCACAATGACACGTCCCTTGTGGCTTTGTTCTTTGAATAAATAGACTTTAGAAGCCTCTAATTCGCAGATTTTGATGCCAAACTCGGCTACTAATTCGCCCTCCATACAATATGCACAGTTGTTATCCATAGTGTTTTCTCCTTTTTATAAAAATAATCGAAAACAGGTCTGCACGAATGAAAAAACGTACAGACCTGCATGATATCTCAAACTTATTTCTGGTTGAAGTGAACTGCGAAACCTGCGATTTCATCTTTTAAGTATGCAACAGTAAGTTCGCCTTTGTCATTGTATTTGAAAGAAGACTCGTCAAATACAAATCCACGTTTCTCTAAGTGGTAGATAGCACGGTCAAGATAGTTTGTCTGAATACAGATGTGACCGTTTGTACCGCGTCCCGGGTTCTTCATCATTTCGATTAAGGAACCAACGAACATAGAGCTGTTTCCGACTTTTACATTCTCACCGAGAAGGGTAGCGAATTTTGCAGACTCAGAAGCAGCAACTTCTTCATTTGCATTGTTGACGCCTACATGTAATAATTTGAAGCCTAACATGGTAGCAACAGCTTCTTTTGTTAAAGCGGTAATGCCAACCCAGTCCTTAGCGGCAATCATGTCTTTGTTTACCATCCAGGAACCGCCGCAGGCAATAATTTTCTTGAAATCAAGGTAGCTGGTTAAGTTCTTTGCGTTGATACCGCCTGTTGGCATGAACTTCATTTTGGTATAAGGTGCAGCCATAGATTTAATCATATTTAATCCGCCTGCTGCCTCTGCCGGGAAGAATTTTACAACGTCAAGACCAAGTTCGATGGCAACCTCTACGTCACTTGGGTTAGAGCAGCCCGGAGTTACCGGAATACCTTTTTCTACACAGTATTTTACAACCTTTGGATTTAAGCCAGGGCTTACGATAAATTTTGCACCTGCATTTACGGCACGGTCAACCTGCTCTGTAGTAAGAACAGTACCTGCACCAACTAACATCTCCGGGAACTGCTCGGACATGATACGGATAGACTCTTCAGCAGCAGCAGTACGGAAAGTAACCTCTGCACATGGAAGTCCGCCGTCACATAATGCTTTTGCTAAAGGTGCTGCGTCCTCAACATTGTCAAGGGCGATAACTGGGATGATACCGATTTTGGAAAACTCTTCTAATACTTTGTTCATAATAGCTTCTCCTTTTAAATTTTCTTTATAAACCGCGCCATTTGACGCATTTATTTCTTTTATGTGTATGCCTGTACATATTTGCCCTGGGCAGCGTTGCTCATAGCAAATATGCGATACTTTGTTTCATAATGCGAAACATTGTTTCATAAAATGGTACATTATAATTATAACATCTGAGAATACCTTGTCAACTTATTTTGGAAACTGTATTGGAAAAAATACGATAAAAATATATGATTGTAGCTTTAACATAAGTATGGTAGACTTTGAATGATTTTATAAGTGTGGAAATCCACACATGAATCAGGAATAAGGAGGAAATAATATGTCTGAGACAACAAACAAAAAAAATGGAAAGAAAATTGCGATTGCCATAGCGGTACTGGCGGTGATTGCCCTGGTATTTGGTGTGATTTATGTGAAATTTGCTCCGAAGGCATTGGCGGGAACAAAAAATATTACCATTGAGGTGATTGACGACAAAAAGGAGACAGTTACTTACAATGTGGAGACAAAGGCAGAGTATCTGCGCGGTGCAATGGAGGATGCCGGAATTGATTTTTCGGGAACGGAGTCGGAGTATGGTCTTATGGTAGAGACAGTGAACGGTGTCTATGCAGATTATGTCACTGACCAGGCTTACTGGGCATTTCTGGTGGATGGAGAGTATTGCAATTATGGTGTGGATAGTCAGCCGTTGGAGGATGGACAAACTTACCGGATTGAATACACCTGTTTGGAATAGCGGGGCATTTTGATGAAAAGAAAATTGACCACAAGAGATATTGCAGAGATTGGTGTAATGATTGCGGCTTTAGAGGCTGTAAAACATGCACTGGCGTTTCTGCCCAATGTGGAACTGGTAACGTTGCTGATTATTCTGTACACACTGTACTTTGGCGATAAAATTATTTATGTTATCGCGGCTTTTATTTTACTGGAAGGCTGTTGGTATGGATTTGGACTGTGGTGGGTGATGTATGCTTATATCTGGCCTCTTCTTGCGCTGCTCACATATCTGTTGCGAAAGCAGGAATCGGTGTGGGTATTTTGTGTTCTGTCAGGAGGATTTGGATTGTGTTTTGGGGCACTCTGCTCAATCCCTTACTTTTTTATCGGTGGTGCAAAAACAGCTTTTGCCTGGTGGGTGGCAGGGATTCCCTATGACCTCATTCACTGTGTTTCTAATTTTTTATTATGCAGGGTGCTTTTCCTGCCTTTAAAGAATGTGGCAAAGAATGTATGCAAAAGAGATTGACTTTTCCTGCCCGTTCATGCTATCATTACAATGAGTTTCGTATTGTGAAACAAGAACTTACATCGTGAAACAACGGCAGGAAATTAGACGAGGTAGCATTATGGCAGGGGAAAAGGAAACAAAAAACCCGGTACAGTCGGCAGAGAGAATTTTTCAGGTAATGGAGATGTTAGCGGAAAACGGAGAAATGGGATTGATGGAAATCAGTGCAGCATTAAATCTTCATAAGAGCACGGTTCATCGTTTGCTGATGTCTCTGGTATATATGGGATATGCGAAACAGGATGAAGTGTCCCAGAAATATATGCTTTCCTATAAGATAGTAAATATGGCAGGTAAAATAATAGAGCGCATGGATATCTTGCAGGTGGCAAGGCCCTATTTAGAGAGGTTGTCTGACCTGAGTGGAGAAACCGTTCATTTAGTGCAGCGGGAAGGAAACCAGATTTTATATATTTATAAAATTGAAGCAAAGGTAGGTACAATCCGCATGGTTTCCCATGTGGGAATGATACATCCGATGTACTGTTCCGGAGTAGGCAAGGCGATTATGGCAACTCTGCCGGAGCGAGAAGTAAAACAGATATGGAACGAAAGCATTATTGAGAAGAAGACAGATAAAACAGTGACGGATTATGAGGAGATGCTGAAGATTTTAGAGGAAGTGAAGGTCAATGGATATGCCCTAGATGACGAGGAAAATGAAAAGGGCGTCCGCTGCATTGCAGCATGTCTTCATGGATACCAGAATGAAGTGAAATATGCCTTCAGTATTTCAGGTCCTACCAGTCGTATGACGAGGGAACGAGTGAAGGAACTGGCTGTAGATGTCAAAAAAGTACAGGAAGAACTATCAAGAGAGCTAGGCTTTTACCAATAAAAGATTTTTCTGTTTTTTGTATAAGGTGGGAAAAACAGGTCAATACTATCCTTGAAATAAATTTTTGTAATGTAAAGGAGAATTGACTATGAAAAAGTTCAGAGTAATGGTAGCAGGTCTTGTACTTACTATGGCACTTACAGCCGTGACAGCGTGCGGGACCAGTCAGAATGACAAGAACAACACAGGAGCCGGCACAAACACAAACCTCAACACGGAGAGTACCGTAAATGGAACCGGAACAGGTAACACCAATGGAACAGGAACTAATGCAACAGATAATAACACTGTGAATGGAACAGACACAAATGTCAATGGGACAGATAACAACAATGTAAATGATGCCACAAATGGAGCCGCTACCGATGGCGGAGCAGTGGTAGATGATGTGGTTGACGGTGTCGGCGAAGCAGGAAAGGACATTATTAACGGAGTGGAAAACGGTGTGGAAGATGCTACCGGCGAAACCGATAACAATACCAACGGTGATACGACAGGTGGCAACACAAATGCGAGATAAGTATAGACGAGTGTCTTTGGTATTTATTTTATAATTTTAAGAAAAAGCAACCTTTAGGTAATCTTTAGGTTGCTTTTATTTTATCTTTAAACCGTTGCTTTAAGATATTTGTTGTAAGGAACAATACGAAAAAGGAGCGGATGAAAATGATAAAAGTAACGGAGTTATCAAAGAGTTATCGAAATAAAAAGGTATTAGATGGGGTGTCATTTGATGTGGAAGCTGGGGAGCTTTTTGCATTGCTTGGAAGTAACGGGGCAGGAAAGAGTACCACCATCAAGATCATGCTTGGGCTGGTAAAAAGTGATAGCGGTGATATCAAACTGCCACAGGGAAGTAGGGTTGGTTATTCTCCGGAAACACCATATTTTCCACCTTATTTAACAGGTATGGAAGTGCTTAAGTATTACGGAAAGCTACAGGGCATTCCAAGACATAAGTTAAAGGAAATCTGTGAGGAACTTATGGAAGAGGTGGGACTAGATAATGATGGCACAAAGGTTCGTTATTATTCTAAGGGGATGCTACAGAGGCTGGCATTGGCACAGGCACTTTTAGGAAATCCGGAGATTTTAATCTTAGATGAACCGTGTGCGGGGTTAGATGCAATGGGAAGACTTGAGATGCTTGATTTGATTTCGCAATTAAAGCAGCAAGGGAAAACTATTATTATGAATTCCCACATTTTAAGTGATATCGAGAAGGTTTGTGACCGCGGTATTATTATGAAAAAAGGGAAAAAGGTCAGAGAATTTGCAAAATGCGATATTACAGAAGAAATGACATTAGAAAAAATGTTTGTAGAGGCAGTCGTGTAAAAAAGGAGGTTATGGATATGTGGGTAATTATGGAAAATGCATTTAAGGAAAGAATGAGAAGGAAAGAGTTATATATTGTGGTAGGAATCGGTATTTTTATTTTATTGTTGTGCGGTAGTGGAACAGGAACGATTACGATTGACGGTGAGCCAATCACAAGCTTTGATAATATGTTTATGGTATTACACACCATGATGAATGCAGTGGGATGTATATTGGCAGTAGTGCTTTCTATCCGAACAATTCCAAATGAGTATGAGCGAAGAAATAGTCATCTAATCTGGGTCAGAGGAATTTCACAGACGACTTATCATGCAGGACTGACTCTTGCTAATATTTTTAGTGCAATGATGGCGATGGGAATTTTATATCTTGCATTGGCAGGCTATATTGTGATAAATAGTCGTATGGATTATCTGGCTTGTATGATACCGGCATTTCTGATTGTATGTGTAAATGTAGCCGTGGCAAGCATTCTGACAAGTGTTTTAAGTATCAAGCTTCCCGGAATGGTGGCAGGTATGATTGGATTTGTAGTTGTTTTTGTTGGAATTTTACATGGAGTGTTAGATGTTTATAAAAATATTGCCGGTGGTGTGGCAGGTATTGTGTTAAGAGGTCTTTTAATGATGTTACCGGATATGAATGGTATTCAGGCACAGGCACAGAATTTGATGGCAAGGAAAACAGTGAATGTCCATGTGATTCTGGTGGGGGTACTTGCTATTTATGTGATATCGATTGGCTTATTTGTATGTAAGAAAAAGGAGGCCTAGGGGCAGCCGGTTAGATAGAAAAAGAACATGGGATGGAGAAAACTGATATGAGAATAGTAAAAAAGATTGGATATGGGATAGTGGGTGTACTGCTTGCAGCAAGCGTTGCATTGACAGGTACATATGGATTGTCAAAGGTAGATAGAGAGGTTTATGATACGGCGATGGAATTGGAGGAACAGATGCAAAAGAAAGGATTTTTGGCATTTACGCCTTCTAAGATGAAGGTTCGCTTCTTTAACGGAAAGGAAGATTATGTTGTGAGAGGGAATGTTGTGACCAAAGAAGAGGCTGCATTTGATACTTTTGTGGGAACCACGAGCAAAATCGACGGAGACTATCAGGTAATTTTGCCTGCTTATGAAAATTTTTCAGATATGTTTGCTCTCTTAGATACAGCACAGAATGCAGCAGAAGGGGAGGCAAACTTTGCAGAAGATACTTACAGCATCAATGCCCATGTGGCGACATTGTGGCATGAAGCATTTCACGCATGGCAGATGACAAACTGGGAAAAAGAGGTCAATGAAAAATGTAAAGAGGCGGGGCTTGGAAGTGAGGAAACAATCGATGAAATTGTTTTAAGTGAGGTTGATTCCGATAAAGAGTTAGTGGTATTATTTTCCGAGGAAATGGAATTGCTTATGAACGCCTATGAGACCGAAAATCAGGAGGAGAAGAAGCATCTTGTCACAGAAGCTCTTGCCATTTCAGACAAGAGAGAGGCGCAGGCTGGTAGGAAAGTTACCTATGCAGAAAATTACCTTGAGATGACAGAGGGGAGTGCTCGTTACGTTGAAGCAGAAGTATATCGCCTGTTAGAGGGGGAGATGGCGTGGCAAAAAGCGTATCTCGGAGCGTTTATTTATAGAAATGGGACCGAAAAATATTATACCATGGGGATGTATAAGTGTCTGCTGTTAGATGAACTTATGCCGGAATGGAAAGAATATTATTGTGTGACGGACAGTCTTGATGATTATTTGCGGAATGCGGTTAAAGAGTAGGGCAGGAAAAGCCATGAAGCATGGCAGAAAGGTACAGAAAACAATGAGGGAACAGAAGTATGTGATTATGGCAGCAGATGATGAGCTAGAGCTATTAGAAACGCTAGAACTTTTTTTGGCGAGAGAAAATATGCTCCTTATAAAAGCAAAAGACGGCAGGGAGGCATTGTCGCTGTTTGCAAGTGAACAGCCGGATTTAGTGCTTTTAGATATCATGATGCCGGAGGTGGATGGCTTTTCTGTGCTGCGCAAAATCAGGGAGACGAGTCGTGTGCCTGCTATCATGATGACTGCTAGAACCGAAGATTATGATAAAATTCTTGGATTGGAATTAGGCGCGGACGATTATGTGACAAAACCATATAATCCGATGGAGGTGGTTGCCAGAGTCAAAGCACAGCTTCGGAGAACTTATAGCTATTCGGAAGCCTTGAAAGAAAATGAAGCTGTGATACAGTTGTTTGACCTTGTTTTGAATACACAGGAGTGCTCACTCTGCAAAAAGGGAGAGAATGTTTTACTGACTAGGACGGAATATCGTATCTTAGAACTTCTGATGAAGTCGCCGGGCAGAGTCTATACGAAACAGCAGATTTTTGACTATGCGTGGGAGGAAATGTATATGGGAGAGGACAGTACGCTTATGGTACATATCAGCAACCTGCGCAATAAGGTGGAAGATGACCCGAAAAATCCGGTCATGATAAAAACAGTAAAAGGATTGGGATACAGGTTTGAGAAAGAAATATAAGAAAAAAGGCAGTATCTTTATAAAACTGGTGATAAGCTATTTATTGTTTTTAAGTGTCGTAGTTGTAATATTCATTGTAGGTGGACTTATTGAGCTTATGGCATTTAGTGGTGGCGATGATATTAATCGGCTGCTGCCGTCGGAAACGGTTATGGAGAATGGAAGCCTTGGACCGTTAGATGCCGTTTACAGCACTGGCGGCTGGGTGGAGAAACTAGATGAGGATTATCGTGTCATAGAAGTATTTGGCGAGAAAAAGACTGCGGAAGATTGCTATACGGAACGGCAACTTCTTGAAGCCACCAGATATGAAAATGCAAAGAGTGAATATCACTTTATCTGGGAACCATTTGAGGGAGGTAGCTATCTGTTCTGCTATCCGAAGGATGCGGTCAGTATTCTGCTTAATTTTCAAATAGGCATGATGGAATTGTCACCTGCAGCTAAAAGTGTTGAAATATTGATGCTGATTTTGCTTGTGGCAGATGGAGGCATAGCAAGTTTCTATATTTACCGTAAGATTCGTAAGCCTCTAAAGCAAATCTGTAAGGGTATGAGCCGTGTGACAAAAGGTGAGGAGAACGTAAGACTTTCCCTTCAGACGGAAGGAGAGTTTATGGAGATTGTCGATGCCTTTAATGGAATGCTTGAGCGTTTAGAACAGGAAAAGTCAGAAAGGGAAAAAGTGCAGAGAGAGCGTAACCAAATGCTCTTAGAACTGTCACATGACCTTAAAACGCCGATTGCTACAATAAAAAGCAGTGCAGTGGCGTTATCGGAGGGGGTTGTAAAGGAGGAGAATTTAGCACATTACTATGAGACCATTGCACGAAAAAGTGATCGGGTGAATCAGATGGCAGATGATATGTTTACGATGCTGAAAATGGAAAGCAGTGATTATTGTCCCGATATGAAAAAAATTGATTTCTGCGAAATTGTACGTCAGATATGTGCGGAATATTATGAGGAGATGTCACGCTTTGAGGTGGAAATCAATATCCCGGAGAATGAGATTTTAGTCATGGCAGATGAAAGACTTATTACGCGTACGGTTGCAAATCTGGTGACGAATGCAATTAAATATAATCAGACTGGTTCGGGAATCAGAATTGAAATCTGTGAGACAAGAGAAAGCGTATCGCTTGTGATATCAGATGACGGTGCAGAAATTGCGGATAATGTCAGAGAAAATATGTTCAAGGCATTTGTCAGGGGCGATGCCTCCCGCAGAACTACCGGAGGAACCGGTCTTGGTCTTGCCATTGCAAAAGGTATCGCCAAAAAGCATGGAGGGGATGTTACTTACCGGTATGAAAAAGGGTGGAATTGTTTTTGCCTGACACTTCCTATGTATTTCAAAAATGTAAAACTTCTTAAATTAAAATGAATTAATCGGTAAATTTCTTGTGATTACGGTATTTTTGAATTATAATGGAGTTGCAGTTGTGGGGAGTGAACAAGAATTTCCCGCGGGCAATAGCCAAACGTTACATAAAATTGTGCGCATTGAAATACATTATTTAGCTGAGGAGAATTTTTTATGAGTAATAATGATTATAGAGAAATCATAGACGAGGAAGAAGTTACGCGGAATACCGGAAATGATACAAGTGATATTTCCACAGAGGAGAAAAAAGAAGTAGCTGCCACAGAGGGAGAAGAACAGCAGGACGAGAAAGAGACGGAGTATGAAGATATCTGCTATATTTGCCGCAGACCGGAGCATATTGCTGGAAAAATGATTAAAATTCCAAGCAATATCTGCATCTGTCAGGACTGTATGCAGAAGACCTTTGATAGTATGAACGGTTCCGGCTTTTCTATGGATGATATATTTCCGATGAATATGGGGAAGATGCCCAATATCAGCATGATTAATCTTTCTGATTTACAGGGGTATGTGCCAAATAATCAGAAGTTGAAAAAGAAAAAGCCAAAAGAAAAAAAAGAGGCAGTAATCGATATTAACAAGATTCCGGCACCGCATAAGATTAAGGCATCTTTAGATGAGTATGTGGTGGGACAGGAGCATGCAAAAAAGGTGATGTCGGTAGCTGTCTATAACCATTACAAGAGAATTGCTTCTGACCAGAAGGATGATGTGGAAATTGAGAAATCCAATATGCTAATGATTGGGCCTACCGGATGTGGTAAAACTTATCTGGTAAAGACCTTAGCACGTTTGTTAGACGTACCTCTTGCCATCACAGATGCTACTTCTTTAACAGAAGCAGGATATATCGGAGACGATATTGAGAGCGTGGTAAGCAAATTGTTGGCAGCGGCAGATAATGATGTAGAGCGTGCCGAGCACGGCATTATTTTCATTGATGAGATTGACAAGATTGCGAAAAAGCGCAACACCAATCAAAGGGATGTCAGTGGTGAATCGGTACAGCAGGGAATGTTAAAATTGCTAGAGGGTGCTGAGGTGGAGGTTCCGGTGGGAGCTAGCAGTAAGAATGCTATGGTGCCAATGACGATGGTAAATACCAAAAATATTTTATTTATCTGTGGTGGTGCATTTCCGGATTTAGAGGAGATTATCAAGGAGCGTCTGAACAAACAGGCATCCATTGGTTTTAAGGCAGAATTAAAAGACCAGTTTGATAAGGATGAAAATATTTTACAGAAAGTGACGGTAGAGGATGTCCGCAAATTTGGTATGATACCGGAGTTCTTAGGACGTCTGCCAATTATGTTTACATTAGATGCGCTGACAGAGGATATGTTAGTGCGTATCCTAAAAGAGCCGAAGAATGCCATTATCAAACAGTACCAGAAGCTGCTTGCTATGGATGAAGTGAAACTGGTGTTTGATGATGAAGCGCTTGCTGTCATTGCAGCAAAAGCAAAAGAAAAGAAGGTAGGCGCAAGAGCCCTAAGGGCTATCATCGAGGAATATATGTTAGATATTATGTATGAGATTCCGAAGGATGATAATATTGGTATGGTAACCATTACGAAAGATTATCTGGAAAATAAAGGGGCCCCCATTATTGCTATGAGGGGATGTCCGGTGATTGAGGAAACGGTGCGTCCGCAAATTGCAGCGGGAAATTAAATAGAGTAAAATGGGTATAAATTTAAAAACTCCGTCATCTACTGATTATAAGGTAGATGACGGAGTTTTTTATGGCAGATTGCAGAGAACAGGTATATTCTAATGATTACTTTGATTTTATCATTCCCTACGGCATCGGAACAGAAGTGCCGACGGCAGAAGGATGTGTGCAGCGGATATCGGAGGATTACGACATCTTTTTTTTCCCGAGAGAAGGAAGTCCGGCTCTTGATGTGGGGTATTATACTTACACAACGATACCGAAATGTTATGGACTTCTAGATACTACGGCACTGGAAGCTTCAGGGATTTTGAAACTTCAAAATCAGCCGGTACTTTCATTGAAAGGAAACGGGGTGTTGGTTGGCTTTGTGGATACTGGAATCGACTATACGAATCCATTATTTCGCTATTCGGATGGCAGCAGCCGTATTATTCGTATCTGGGATCAGAGCAGGCAGGAGGGAACGCCGCCTCCCGGAATTCTTTATGGTGCACAGTATACGAGGGAAGATATTAACAGGGCATTAAACAGCGAAAATCCTTATGATATCGTACCGCAGAGGGATGAAAACGGACATGGAACCTTTCTTGCCGGTGTTGCCTGCGGTGGGGAGGATATTCCCAACAATTTTATCGGTGCCGCACCAGAGTCACAGATTGCAGTGGTAAAGCTAAAGGGTGCAAAGCAGTATTTACGAGAGTTCTTTTTTGTGCCGGATGGGGTAGAGGCATTTCAAGAGACGGACATTATGATGGGAGTGACATATTTGACAGGGTTAGCAGATACGCTTAATATGCCGCTTGTCATCTGTCTTGCATTGGGAAACAGTATCGGAAGCCACGGAAAAGACGGCCCGTTGAGCAGCTACCTCAATTATATTTGTACCAGAAGAAAGCGCTCTGTGGTGACAGCGGCAGGAAATGAGGCAAATTCAAGACATCATTTTCAAGGACGCATTGCCGGGGAAATGGAGTATGAGGATGTGGAAATTAACGTAGAGAAGGATATGGAAGGTTTTATCATTGAGTTGTGGGCAGATGCACCGGAATTGTATGCGGTGTCGGTGATATCGCCTACAGGGGAGCAACTGCCGAAAATTCCGGTGCGGACCGGAGCAGGAGTGTTTGATTTTGTATTTGAGGGGACAACGGTGACGGTAGATTACCGTATTGAAGCGAAAGAATCCGCCAGCCAGTTGATTTATTTTCGTTTTCTGCGTCCGAAAAGAGGGCTTTGGATTGTGCGGGTGTATCCGGAAAGTATTATCACAGGACTTTATAATATGTGGCTGCCGATGCGTCAGATGACAGGTGGAAATGTATTCTTTTTGCGTTCAAGCCCTGACATTACCATCACTTCACCGGGAGTCACAAGGCAAGTCATTACTGCCGGAGGATATCAGGTGTCAAACCGGAGTATTTTTACTGATTCCGGGCGGGGATATACAACTTCCGGGGAAATAAAACCGGATTTTGTTGCACCGTCAGTAAATGTTTATGGACCGGGAACAAGGGGGAATTACATTACTTTTACCGGTACAAGTGCAGCAGCGGCGGTAACTACGGGAGCGGTAGCGCAGATTATGGAATGGGCGCTCGTGGAACAGCGGATGCCTACCCTTTCTAATGCCGGAATTAAAAATATGCTGATACGGGGAGCGGTAAAGACCAACGAGCGCAGCTATCCGAACCGGGAGTGGGGGTATGGAATTTTAGATGTGTAT
>JAQXGQ010000129.1 GCA_029006795.1 Clostridiales bacterium
TGTAGCCATAATCGTACTCTGCTAAATACACCACAAACGGCATGAGGCAAAGAACTGCTACAATGGGCAATAATAAATCGTTAAAATGTTGTTTTGTTTTTTTTCCTGTGTTTTTTCTCTTCATCACTATTTCGCTTTAAACGTATTGGGGTTTCCGCTTCCATATCCTAGCCAGCCGCCGCCAGTACCACCGTAAATTCGATACGTCTTTCCTTTTTTCAGCTTTTTGGTCTTTATGGTAATCTGATTGCTGCCTTTCTTTACTGTAGCAATTACAGTCGTCGGGTTTGTCCAATCTTTCTCCGCTATGTACATTGGCACATATAAGGTAGATGTTTTCTTTGCGACTATCTCATCAGAATAAATTCCCGCATACTGGATTCCTACCAGTTGTTCTTCCGTTACCTTTGATTTCAACGTAATTGTAACCTTTGTTCCCTGTCCTTTGATGGACTTAATTTTGAACTGTTTTGACTGTATCGTTCCCATCGGATTTCTGGTTCTGCCGTACTCATATGCCATATATGCACATGCTGAAGCCCTTCCTAATATCGGTTCAATAATCTGATAGCTGGTCTTTGATGTGTTAGAATAGTCTGCATATACTGTCGGCACCCAGTTCTTAGCATAGTCCTTATAGGCTTGCAGTACATTATAACGGTTTTTTGTAGTAATACCATTTCCATATGCAGCGACAAAATTCTCAGCCGCTTTTTTAGCTACCTCATAATTCGAATATTCCTCGCCAAATGCTTTTTTAGCAGACGCAAGACTCTTTACCACCTTTAATTTACATTTTCCGGTTGTACCTTTGAATTTTACGGTAATGGTAGCTGTTCCGGTTTTCTTTGCAGTAATCTTTCCCTTTTTATCGATTACAATGACATTCTTGTTACTGCTGCTATAGGTCGCACCGCTGTTATTAGACAAACAGCCGTAATAGATAGACCCGGAAGCCGTTATGTAATCCCCAAGATACAAATCCTTTGCTCCAAGCTCAATCTCAGCTTCTTTGACTTTACTGTTGTAATCTCCAAAATTCCACCAAAGCGAAACCTTAGTTGCCGCCTGCACTTCCTTCTGTGGTATCACACAGAATACCGTGGTAAATGCCATTACCATACATAAGAACAGTGCAATCCTTTTTTTCAGATAACTCATACATTATCCTCCTCTTTTCTTAAGTTTTTCTTAAAATCTTTTGATATTTTCAGTTTATAATATCTCTGAAACGGTGTCAATTACTTTCTCGCTAGCTTATCATTCCTCCCGCCATACCGGACGCACCGCAAAGAACCGCAGTAGTAAGAACTTTTGTCATTTCCATTTCAAGCCCTCCCTTTACCAGCACGGAAACCAGAAGTAAAATTGCAAAATAGAGCGCTCCCGCCAAAAGTCCCCATAAAAATTTCTGTTCTTTCATTACCTTTCCCATCAGAAATCCACCAATCACACCGGATATGACATAAATAACCACGATTCCGATTTTTACTGCTCCCTCACTTAAATCCATCTTGTATAGCAGCATCGCTAACAATAACAGCATTAATCCGCTCACAACGAACATCACAAACACTGATACAAAAATCGCATGCAGGGGATTTCCCTTCGCATCTCTTGCCTTCATTTTATTCTGTAAATTCATCTCTACCTGCCTTATGCCTTAAAAGATATATGTCAAAATATATGCAAAAACAGCGGTGACTATGCTTTTCCCTGCATAATCTCCGCTGTTCTTTTTTATCATTTACTCCTATTGAAATCGCATCCGGTATTCCGCCTCAAAGGTTTCTTCTGGTGCCAATCTGTTTTCATAATCCCGTTCCTCTAAACTGCCGCTAAAATCTACAGCGTCGCATCTTCCATACCAGGGTTCGATACAGACAAAAGGAGCATTTTTTCCTTCCGGAGACCAAACAGCAAAGAGTGGCGTATCAAAAAGCACCGTCACATAGGGCTTTCCTTCTTTATCTAACAGAGAAACTTCCCCCGTCTGCTTTCCCTCTACCATGTAAGTACACTTATCAAAAAATCCGGGGGTAAACGTAACCTTACCATCTTTTAACAACAAAATCTCATCCTCCATTACGGCTAACCCTTCCGGTGTGTTTCCATGATGATGAATTTCGTCTGTCAGACCGCCAAATTGCAAACCGTATCCAATCTTGTCCTCTTCTCCGTTGACAGGACAAAGGAATGCCGGATGCGCCCCAATGGAAAAATACATATTCTTCGTATCCGTATTCTCCACTTTCCAGAGCACTTTTATCTCATTTCCCGACAATTCGTATCCGATATGAAGCCGAAATGCGAAAGGATATTTCTCTAATGTTTCTTCTGTGGATGACAGGCAAAACCAGATACGGTTCTTCTCCTGCGTCTCTAAAACAAATTCCATATCCCTTGCAAAGCCGTGCTGCCCCATAGGGTATGTTTTTCCGGCATAGCGATACTCCTTATTCTTCGGTACTCCCACAAACGGAAACAGCACCGGGGAGGTTCTGCCCCAGTATTTCGCATCTGCATACCATAAATACTGTCTACCATCGCTAATTCTTGTGACCGCTTTTAATTCTGCACCAAATGAATCGATTTCTATTTTCAGTTGTTCGTTTTGCAGTTCATATCTCATGTTTTTTCTCCCATTTCATATAGTTTTAATTACTATGTCAAATATATAGAGATACTATCACTTATCATATGCAGTGTCAACGGCTATAATTATGAATTATTCATTAAATTTGAAAAAGGTGCTGCCGCATTCTAGCGACAACACCTTTTCCTGCTTCTATCTTTCATTTATAACTCACAATTATTTACAGTTCTTGGGAACGGAATGACATCACGGATATTTGACATACCTGTCAAATACATCACGCAGCGTTCAAATCCTAACCCGAAGCCCGCATGTCTTGCAGAACCGTATTTCCGAAGGTCTAAATAGAAGCCGTAATCCTCTTCCTTTAATCCTAATTCATTGATTCTTGCTAAGAGCTTCTCGTAATCGTCTTCTCTCTGGCTTCCGCCGATAATCTCACCGATACCCGGCACTAAGCAGTCTACAGCAGCAACAGTCTTTCCATCCTCATTGAGTTTCATATAGAAGGCCTTAATCTCCTTCGGATAATCGGTAACGAATACCGGACGCTTATACACTTCCTCTGTCAGGTAACGCTCATGCTCCGTCTGTAAGTCGGCACCCCAGGATACCTTGTACTCAAACTTATCATTGTGTTTCTCCAGAATCTCAATGGCTTCTGTGTAAGTGACGCGGGCAAAATCAGAGTTTACCACGTTGTTCAGACGTTCTAACAATCCTTTGTCAATAAAGTTATTGAAAAATGCCATCTCTTCCGGTGCATTCTCCAACACATAGTTGATGATATATTTTAACATGCTCTCCGCTAACATCATATCATCCTCTAAATCTGCAAAAGCAATTTCCGGCTCAATCATCCAGAACTCTGCAGCATGTCTGGTAGTATTGGAATTTTCTGCACGGAAGGTCGGGCCAAAGGTATAGATATTCTTAAATGCCATAGCATAAGTCTCACCGTTTAACTGACCGCTTACCGTCAGGTTAGTCGGCTTATTAAAGAAATCTTTGCTGTAATCTACCGTACCGTCCTCTTTTTTCGGGACATTATTTAAATCCATCGTAGTAACCTGGAACATCTCTCCGGCACCCTCGCAGTCACTTCCGGTAATAAGAGGTGTGTGTACATACACAAAATCTCTCTCCTGGAAAAATTTGTGAATAGCATATGCAATCAGAGAACGCACACGGAATACTGCCTCAAAAGTATTTGTTCTCGGTCTTAAGTGTGAAATTGTTCTTAAATACTCGAAGCTGTGTTTCTTTTTCTGTAACGGGTAATCCGGTGTGGAAGCTCCCTCTATCTCAATTTTCTCTGCCTGGATTTCAAAGGGCTGCTTTGTTCCCGGTGTTTCTACCATCTTTCCTGTTACAATGATTGCAGCACCTACGTTTAGTTTTTCTACATCAGCAAAATTTTCCAATACATCAGAATAAACCACCTGTACCGGCTCAAAAAAAGTACCGTCATTTACTATGATAAATCCAAAATTTTTAGAATTACGAATACTTCTGACCCAGCCTCCGATGGTGACTGTCTGGTCAACATAATTGTCCTGTTTACGGAATAAATCCCTTATATTTACCATATCCATAATTTCCCTCCTGAAAATTTCAATTTCTTCTAATCCCTATCTTATCCGCCTATGGCAGAAAAATCAATGCTTTATTTTTCCGTACTTTCTGTCACTTCTTCCGTTGCCGCTTCCCCGGCAGTTTCTGTGGCATTTGTCTCAGTTACTTTCACATTTTCTTTCACTTTCTCTAAAGCAAGATTATCAACATAAATCTGTCTCAGATATTTTTCTCCATAAGCAGCATCATTATAACCGTAATTCTTATATAAGTCCTCCTCAGATGCAAAACCATTACTGCTTACCAGATTCTGAATATAAGTGCTGTACCCATCTTCGTCTAAAATTACATTCTCTTTTTCTGCAATAGTTTCCATAATGAACTCTAAGGAGATGTTCTGCTCCATACCGGATTTCCACTCTTCCCTTGCCTCATCTAAAGTCATTCCGTAATTGGTGCTTAAATAATCTTCTAATGCGGAGGCATCCCCAGATACATTAGACTGCACAAACTGAGTTTCATAATCATTTACTCTTGCTGACAGATAATCTTCCGGAATATCCACCGTACAGTTCTCTAACAGATAATTCTGAATGGCGCTGTAGGTATCTGATAATTTAGAGCTCTCTGCAGCACTCTCTAAATGGGTACGCATCTGTGCATACATTTCCTCTACCGTGTCTACATTAAACTGCTCTTTTGCAAAGCTGTCATCCACATCTTCTAACGTCATCTCTTTCTGGATAGAATTGACGGTAAATGTGAATACCACCGGTTTTCCCGCTAAGTTTTCTGCCTGATAGTCTTCCGGGAAGGTCACATCACAGTCAATCACATCCCCTACGGAAGCACCCTTTAATCCTTCTGTAAATCCTTCGATATATCCGGTAGTTCCACCTGCTGCAGAATTGTTATAGACATCAATATTCTGATTCTCTGCAGTTCCACCCTCGAATGCTTCTCCGTCTAATTTTCCCACATAGTCCACGTTTACAATATCGCCTTCACCTATCGTGGTTTTCGTCTCATCCTCTGTATAAAACGGACCATATGTGCTAAATAACTGTGCAAAATACTCCTCCACATCCTGATCCGTCACCTCATAGTCTCCGTCAATGGCGATTTCCATATTATGATAGTCACAGAGAGTTACATAATCGGCTGCATTTAAATCAAATGCCATACTCTCATATGCAGGTGTCTCACCCGTCTCTGTAGTTTCTACCGCCTCTGTCTCTGCTACATCTTCTTTAGTATCTTTGTTGTCTCCGCATCCGATGACAGTCATTGCCATCATAGTGCTAAGTAAAAGTGCTACTACTTTCTTTTTCATATCTTATTTTCCTTTCCGAAATCTGTCTATCCCACAGGATATCTTTTTCCGTCTATCTTTATGCCAGTGCCAGACGGCTCGTCCACGCACTAACTCTAATAACATATCACAGTTTTCCCCAAAATGAAAGCCGTCCCCT
Organism: Clostridiales bacterium; assembly: GCA_029006795.1. Lineage (GTDB taxonomy): Bacteria > Bacillota > Clostridia > Lachnospirales > Lachnospiraceae > Roseburia. The sequence continues at coordinate 5,644 of JAQXGQ010000129.1, forward strand.
AAAGTTTTAAGAAACTTTTCAAAGTTTTAAGATTGCTTTTTCAAAAAATCAATGCTACAATAAAATGCATACTGAATTTTAGGGAGGATAAACCATGAGTACGCTTACGATTGTTTTATTGGTAATTTTAGCTGTATTGATTATTGGACTTGTTGTATTATATTTTCTTGGTAAAAAAGCACAGAAAAAGAAAGCGGAGCAGGACGAACAGTTAGCCGCTGCTGCCCAGACTGTTTCCATGCTGATTATAGATAAGAAGCGAATGCGCATAACCGAATCCGGACTTCCCCAGGTTGTCATCGACCAGACACCGAAGATGATGCGCCGTTCTAAACTTCCGATTGTAAAAGCAAAGGTCGGACCAAAGGTTATGTCTTTAATTGCAGACGAAGCCATTTTTGATTTAATTCCTGTAAAAAAAGAAGTAAAGGCAACCGTCAGTGGTATCTACATCACCAAAGTCACAGGTTTACGCGGACCATTAGAGAAGCCGGAAGGCAAAAAGAGCTGGAGAGCTAAATTAAAAGACAAGGCAGAAAAAGCCAACCGGGAATTAAAAAAAGAAAAACAGGAATTAGAAAAAGAAAAAGCAACAAAGAAGAAAAAATAATAAACCAAATGGCGTCGCAAACTCTGCGACGCCATTTTCTTTTACTCTTCCCCCTCAAATAATTCTCCATTTACAATCCTTACCACTCTGCCGGCATGTTCTGCCACATTCAAATCATGGGTAATCATCACGATAGTATTTCCCATATCATTTAACCTTTGAAACAATTTCAGCACTTCTTTTCCGCTGCCCCTCTGTATTGTCAATGGAAACCGTCACTGCATATGTCACATTAGAAAAACTGCCGCTGTTCTCATTTACCGTCTCCATATCTTCTACGTCAGCGGTTTCTTTTTCTCCATTCCCTGCTGCAATCACCTGATACCCGATACCGCTTCCTGCAATCAGACATATTACTACTGCTCCTGCAATCAGCCTTCGAAGTTTTTTTTCTTTTTCCATGATTTCATCCTTTCCCGTTCCATGATTTCTGTTTTTTTACTATAAAAGGAAAACCTAAAGACCATTTGATTGTAATGTGACGGTTATGTGATGAAACAATGAAAAAAGAGTGTTTTCCCACTGTTGTAAAGCGAAAAAACACTCTTTTATCTTTCTATATCATTTTATGTACTGCTGTCACTGATTTGTCAGTTCTACTAACGTCTGCATTTTTTGTGCAATGTGGTCTAAGATAGCTCCATTATCCTCCTGAGCCGTTAATGTCTCACTAGCATGAGCCGAAACTTCCTGTGAGATAGCAGAAATTGTCTGAATGGTATCCATAATTTCATTATTGGCATTCTTAAGCTCTGTAATGTGGTTTGCAAGACTACCGATATTATCACGAATGGAGTGGGTATTTTCCTGAATACTTTCAAAGCTAGCCGCCGTATTTTCCGTAGACTGTTTTTCTTCATTGATACCGTCAATCATCTGCTGTACCACCTGAACCACTTCACGGATGGCAGTCGCTACATTTTGTATCAACGCCGTAATATTAGAAGTCGCCTCATTGGTACGCGTCGCCATACCGGAAATTTCCGTTGCCACTACAGAAAATCCTCTTCCTGCTTCTCCTGCCCTTGCAGCTTCAATACTGGCATTTAAAGCTAAAAGTCCTGTCTGCGAAGCAATATCACTGATCAATTCCACAATAGAGTTCATCTGCTCAATGTAATCGTCCAAAGTCTTTAGTTTTTCCGCAACCTCCACACCGTTTTGCACAGATAGGTCCACTGTCCTTACTAAAAGTTCTACATCTCTGTTTCCACTATCTAAAACTTCTAACGTGTGCTGCATATTTTCTGTAATGCGGGTTGCAGCATCATTTGCAAGCTCTACCTTTTCCTGAATTGCCGTAGTCTGTTCTAGCTGGCTTTGAACCGCATCTGCTGTATCAGCAGTTCCAGAAGACACCTGCTGCATAGCATTTCCCGTAGTTTTTGATGCCCTATTTAATTTTTCTAATTCTCCACTAATATCTTCAATCCCGGATTTTAACTCTCTAGAGAGATTAGAAATATTTTGCAGCACTATTTCCGTTTCACTCTGTGCCTCACTGACACGGTTGATTTTCTGTTCTGCATTCTGGTTTAATGTTTTTGCTGTGTAGTAAGAGTAAATACCAATCATAACAACCGTAACTATCTGAAGCAGCGCACCATCCACATTCACATACCCAAGCCCGCCGGTAGTAGCACCAATAATGATGTGAAGGACATTCTCAATCACTACACCAACATTAATAATAAATGTATACTTTGCATCATTAAAAATAGATACCAGTAAAATCATTGGTATTACAAACGTGAATACCAGCTGGTTAGAAGTCGTAAATAAAATAAAAGAGTAAAAGACAGCATAACCCATTGCCACAAGATGCTTAATTGCAGGCGTTTCCTTATCCTTTCTCCAAAAAACCTCATCCGCAATCACTGGTATCAGACCAATCACTGCTGCAATCAGAAAAGTTAAAACACTTCGTTTCCCACTTATCATCTCTAACGAAATCAGTGCAATGACTACAAGAACATCTACCATATGTGCATTCTTCGCCAATTTATTATTTCTGGCAACCTCAGATATCTGTGCTACGTTTTTCTTCTGTTCCTCCATACTAATAACCATGCCTTTCTCACAGTCTGCAAACTTTGGGTCGCAGACACAAATTTGCGTGTGAAAATTTATTTTCACACTATCCTCCTGATTTGGCGCAAATAAACCTTTTTCTACAATTCTACTATAGCCGCACTCGTTTGGCAAGCATTGTCTTTTTATGAAAGGAAATCTAAATCTGCAATATTCTGCACTAACTGCTGCATCTGCTCCTTTGACTGCACGCTCCGTGCCGCCTCAATCACCTGTTTTTTTTCTTCCTCTGTCATTGCCGCAAACTGCTCCATTGCTTCCTCATTCATAGCAAGTCCAAATCCTAACCCTATCGGGAGTCCGTCTTCTTTTATCATGCAAACACCCCCAATAATTTCAAAAACCAATAAACAAGCCCTAAACACCAGCTGGAAAAAATCCCGTACAGAACTACCGGGCCTGCAATGGTAAATATCTTACACCCGATACCAAAGACCTGTCCTTCCTTCTGAAACTCAATGGCTGGCGCTGCCACACCGTTGGCAAATCCGGTAATAGGAACTAAAGCTCCCGCGCCACCCCAGTTAGCAATAGAAGGATAAATGTTAAATCCTGTCAAAAGTACCGATAGTAAAATCAGAATCAGACTGCTCCAACTCCCGGACGTTTCCTTGTCTAATCCATAATTCTGACAGGTATTTAAAATAAACTGTCCGATACAGCAGATGACACCTCCTGTGACAAATGCCTTTAACATATTCAGCCACAGATTATGAGTAGGGGTCACTTCCTTGACATAATCGTTATACTTTTTCTGCAAACGTTCTTTTTTCTCATCCATACTACTTCCCGCTTTCTCCGGTATATTTATCTCTTTTCCGGTTTCTTCGTTCTTAGTATGTACCAACATTCATATTTTTATTCTACTTTCGTTTTCTTTTTTCAAACTATGGGAAACGCGCTTTCCAAGTTTCTCAAGATATCGCGGTGCTAACGTAAATCTAAAAGGAGATACCTAAACCGGCATCTCCCTCTACCCTTATTTTTTTATCTGATTTAGTTTTGCATTTAACTCAAGCAGCATCTCTTTGGTAATCACCGTTTTTTCGGCACTCTGCATATCAGACATCATCCCCATCATGTTCACCATACGAAGTATCGTAAATCCGTTTATCATTTCCATCATTTTATCAGACATCTCTAATTTCATTCCCGCTGCTCCGCCACTTGTCATCTGCTTCATCATACCTGCAAATAAGGCTTTTCCTTCCTCATTTGCAATGATATCTCCCACCTTGTCATTGAGGGAAAAATAGCCTTCCGGTGACGTCACATCAAACCAGTTTAAGATTGCTCCCTTTTCTTTGAGGACATAATCTTCGTTTGTTTCTGCCACCTTGCGGATTCTGCTCTCATCCCTGCATTCACCAGCCACTGCCTCTAATGTGCTCTCTCCTTCGTTTGGCACCTGAAAATAAAAGAAATGCTCTTCACTTTTCTGTCTGCCGAGACTTTTTCCATTCACAAACAGCTCTACCTCCGACAGATTCGAGTAGACCGTTATCTTTGTGATGTTCTCCACCCTGTCCACATACCGCTTACCACAGATATGCACAAAAGGGTCATCCGACAGCCACGCCTTGTAGGCATAGAAAGAATCCTTTTTATATTTGCGGTCAAAGGTTACTAATCCCTTGTGGTTTTGTCCGTTCTCGCCGCCCTCATTTCTGGCATCCGCCCCAAAATCAAACATATTCCATACATGAGTCGCCCAAAGATATGGTCTTGTAAATAGCTGTTTGATTAATTCCTCATGGTAATATGCCTGGTATTCCTCGGTGTAATCCCCCTGTTTGGGATCGGAGCTATGCCAGTTTAACGCCTCACAGCCATACTCGCTGACACCGATAGGAATATTCGGAAATTCCTCATGGAACTTATCAAGCCACGGACCATTCATGGAAACATCCCCTCCGTACCATCCAAAGTAATGATTGTAGGAAACCACATCTGGAATCTGAATATAAGGGTCATGGATATCACACATGGAAACCACTGCGATGGAAGTCTGTCTGGTCTTATCCATCTTGTGTACCATATCGTTTAATAGGTTGTGGTTCTCCCTCAAATCCTCATCAGAATCCCCACTCATGGTAATCTCATTGGAGAGTCCCCATACCACAATGGAAGGATGATTATAATTCTGAAGTACCAGTTCCTTCATCTGGGAAATGGTATTTTCTCTCCCCCCGGGCATATGCTTGGAAATATAGGGAATCTCTGCCCACACTACCATTCCGGCTTCATCGCACAAATCATAGAAGTACGCATCATGCTGATAATGTGCAAGACGAATGGTGGTAGCTCCCATTTCTAAAATAAGCTCCATGTCCTCCTTATGATGCTCCGGCAGCAGGGCATTTCCAATTCCCCATCTGTCCTGATGGCGGGAAACTCCCCTCAAAGGATAGCTCTCTCCATTTAAGATAAATCCTTTCTCCGGGTCAATTTCAAAGGAACGGCATCCAAAACGGGCAGAAACATCGTCAAGCACCTCTTCGCCGGTAAGCAGCTCTACTTTTGCTGTATAAAGATACGGGTCTTTCTTTCCGTTCCACAAATGAACCTGCGGTATCCCGAATGTCACCTTTGTCTCTGTGGCAGAAACTTTCTTTGTCTCCACAACGGTTCCGTCTTTTTCCAGGATGGTATAGACTAAACTCTGTTCCGGTCTTGCGTTAGTCAGATACGTTTCCACCTCTACTGTGGCATTCTGCCCCTTCACTTCCGGCGTCACCTGAACACCGGAACCACCATAATAATCTAAGTCAAAATGAGACTTGCCCACTGCAATGAGATTTACGTCACGGTAAATTCCACCGTAGAAGGTAAAATCCGCATTCTGTGGATATACCCTGTCGTTAGCGCTATTGTCTACCGCCACCACAATGAGATTTTTTTTCTCCAGCTTCTCTGTGATGTTCACACGCCAGGTAGAATATCCGCCATCGTGATGCGCCATCAGATTTCCGTTTACATAGACCTCTGCGGAAGAGTTTACCCCACAAAATTCCAGATAATACTGCTCGGCTTCCGGGAGCTCAGATTTCTCGATTTCTTTTGCATAGTAACAGGTTCCCCGGTAATAATCATTTCCGCCGTCCTGCCCATCAATAGCATTCCATGAATGAGGCAGGTTCACCCAATACCACTTCTGTGGCATAGTTTCCGGCACTTCCGTTGCTTCTTTAGAAAATGCCCATTTCTGATTCATATTCATTTTTTGTCTCATCTGTTTTTTACCTCCTGTGTCTACCTGAATTTTTCCCATATGCGGATGGAATGCTTTTATTTGAATTTTTTAAGACGGAATCACCACTGTCCAAAGATATTCCTCTTTCTTTCCCCAAAGAAGAAGCTCTTTCATCTGCTCATCATATTCCTCAAAAGGTCTGTAATCGGAAAGCATCTGCAAAAGCCATTCTTCCTTCTCATCTTTCGGAGAGATTTCTCTTTGCTTTTCCTTTAGAAGCGTTTCTAATTCCATCGGTTTAATTTCATCCGGTATCTCTATTCCATATAATTTTGTCAGCAATCCTGCTGCATAATAATACTCGTAATTTCCGGTCATAACAGATTTCTGCATATTACATTTGATAATCACGCTTTGACGTGCAATAGATGTCACCATAAGCTTTTTCCTCTTTTTCCTCTTTTTCCTCTGAAAAAATATCTTCTTTCATTTTAGGCAGGGTTTCAGAAAGCGTCAAGCTGTAATTATCTTTCCCTCTGTCAAGTGACATTACACTGCCAAGCGGTGTAAGAAAAAGTAAAGAGAACCAAGCATCTTTCCTAATGCCATAACAACCATGACATAGGATAATCCCTCTTTTAAGCCCATCCTGCGAAACATAATAGGGAAGGTATTTAAAATTTCTGCCAATGCCACAGCAATACAGCCCACAAAAATACCTGCTGATAGTCCATAGGCACATAAAAACAGAGGACCAAACGGCAGCTTAATATTTAAAAACACAGAAACAATATTTCCCAGTATTCCGCCTAAAATGATAGCATTCTCAAAGTGAATGGTTTCTGCCGCCCTGTTACATTTTCCTATCATCCGGGGTATTACACCAATGACAATCATAAAGGCAAAGGTTCCGGCGGAAACAGCAAAGCCTGCTGCAAGTCCTACAAGACTTAAAAAAATTTCCTTAATTAACATCAATGTTGTGTCCCTTTCTTCCTGCGTTGTCAATAAATGTAGTGTCAAGATCCGTCTCGTATTTTCTCATTTCCACCTGAATCGGTGTCGGGTCATGGGTTATTTTCTTCCTGCCCACATGATTAAAGAAAATCAGAATACCGATGCCAAGTCCAATGCAATAACTGATTTCTAACTGCGTCACCCCGGTAGACCTAATTCCCATTACCTGCAGATAGAATTTCGAAAAAACATCTGTAACCCCCACATCATTATTAAATGCCATAATAGTAAATGCAGAGCCGAAAAAGATAACGATGCAGAGCAAAATGGTTTTGACCGCATTCATCCACTTCGGTTTTTTCGGATTAGGAATGTACTCAACAATGAAATCACTTTCCCCTTCATTTGAAACATCCACATTAGGATATTCCTCATGGATTAACTCAATGATTTTTAAAACAGAGAATACCTCCATCTGGTTTTTCTTTTTTTTTTCATCGATTGCATCCTGGAACGTATATACTTTTTTCTGCTTCAGCTGACGCACAATTGCCGGATTTGCGCACTCCATTTTTGCAATATCCGACAGTTTTACATGACGGTCTGTCACAATGGTGTTGGTTTCAATTTTCAGATATAACGTTTCACTGTTTACGCCCATTTCTCTGTCTCATCTCCAATATCCATGCCGTTTTTTACCAGCATTCCATCCGCCGGCATCTCACTTTCCTTCATGTTTTTCATATAAACAAATATTCCGCAGACTAATGCCACCACAATCAGTCCTGCCAGACAAAGCCTGTATTTTCTGTAATTCATCCCTTTTCCCCTTTCAAAACTATCTTCTTTTTACGATATAAATTATCCGTTATTGTCCACACTATACAAATAACAGAATTTTTTCTGTGTGGACTGTAACAATTATTATTTCTAAAAATACAAATATTATGTATCAGATTGCTTTTTCTAAAAAAACATGTTACTTTTTCATATGGGACAAAATTTGTCCCTTCATTTCAATTATAGCAATAGAAAGGAACTGCACTTATGGCGGTAACAAAGGAAGTCTTATCTCTTGCCGTAGAAACCGGCGATGCGCTGCTTAGAAGTGGTGCGGAAGTCTATCGTGTAGAAGACACGGTAATGCACATTTTAGAAGCATATGAGATTGAAGAATATGATGTTTATGTTTTATCAAACGGCATTTTTGCCAGCGCTAACGAAAATAAAGAGGATGCCTGCAGTATGATACGGCATGTTCCTCTAGGTTCTATCCACTTAGGACGGATTGCAGCATTAAACCAGCTTTCCAGGGAAATCTGTTCCCATGAATGTTCCCTGATTGATGCCTGGATACGTTTAGAGGAATGCAAAAACATTCCAAATACCGGGCGAAAATCCTCTCTCTTCTTCTGTGGGATAGGCTGCGGCTGTTTCGCTTATCTGTTCGGAGGAACTCCGTTAGATGCTCTTATTGCCTTTTTTACCGGATTTTTTCTGAAAATTTTGCTGCTTCGAATAAGCGCCGGTAAAACCTCGAAATTCATTGTTAATATTTTAGGAAGTGCTTTTGTGACTTTTTTAAGTCTGCTGATGCACTCCTTAGGGCTTCCAATCTTTTATGATAAGGTTATCATCGGTTCCATCATGCCTTTGGTGCCCGGAATTGCCCTCACGACCTCCATCCGCGACTTTTTCAACGGTGATTATCTCTCCGGCGCCATCCACATGATTGATGCGATTTTAACTGCCTTTTGTATTGCGGTAGGTGTTGGAACCATTATGACTGTCTATCACTTTTTGATTGGAGGTGTCCTGTTATGATGTTGGTACAGTTTCTTGTCAGTTTAGTGGCAACCCTGTCCTTTGCGGCACTGTTTAGCGCACCGAAATCAGAGTTGTTTTTCTGCGGTCTCACCGGTGCTATCGGTTGGATTGTATATCTGCTATTCCTGAATTTTAATGACAGCATCACGATTGCAAATCTGACCGCAACCTTCGCATTGACTGTGATTTCAAGAACCATTGCCTCCCTGCGGAAAAATCCGGTGACTGTTTATCTGATTTCCGGTACTTTCCCCCTGGTGCCGGGAGCCGGAATTTACTACACTTCTTATTATTTTATTATGAATGAGATGTCGCAGTGTTCGAAATACGGCATGGAAACCGTAAAAGTTGCCGGTGCCATCGTACTTGGCATTATCTTCGGTTTTGCACTGCCCCAGGTTTGGTTTAATGCGTTAGGAAAAAAAGCAGGCTGACAACTCAAACAAAGTTGTCAGCCTACCTTTTTACTGCCCGGCAATCCGCGCCGCTAACTCTTCTAAATATTCCCACCGCTCCATCTTTTCTTCTAAAAGCTGTTCTGTCTTTTCCTTTTCTCCTAAAAGTTCCCCTAATTTCACGGAATTGGTGGCATTTGCTGCCATATCTGCGTCAAGTTTTTCTAACTTTTCCTCCAATGCCCCAATATCATCCTCAATTGTTTCGTATTCCTTCTGCTCCTTATAACTGAATTTTAACTTCTTCTCATGCTTCCAGGTAGCCGCAGAATCTATTTTTTCTGCAGGCGTCTCCGTCACATTCTTCTTTCCTATCCTGCTTCCCGCAGACAGTTCCGTCATATCCCCCGGTGTTCTTCCCTCCTCTTCCAATCGATTTACATAATCCGTATATCCACCTTCATACTGGCGAATGGTTCCGTTCCCTTCAAAGGCAAAAATCCGGCGCACTACGCGGTCAAGAAAATATCTGTCGTGGGATACCGTAATCACAATACCGTCATAGCTGTCTAAATAGTCCTCTAAAATCGCAAGGGTTCTCACATCCAAATCGTTCGTCGGCTCATCTAAAATCAACACATTCGGTGCTTCCATCAACACCCGCAGCAAATTAAGACGTCTTTTCTCTCCGCCGGAAAGTTTCCCGATAGGGCTGTACTGCTGGGAAGCCGGAAATAAAAAGCGCTCTAACATGGAGGAGGCTGATACAAGTCCCTCTGTTGTCCGCACATACTCTGCCGTATTCTTAATATAATCAATGACCTTTTCTGACGGATCCATGTAAGCAATACCGGCATCCTTTTCTAACTCAATTTCCTGTGTATAATAGCCGATTTTAATGGTCGTTCCCACAGTAATCGTTCCTGCATCCGGTGTAATTCTTCCATCAATCATTTTCATTAATGTGGTTTTTCCACTGCCATTTGGCCCGATAAACCCAATCCGGTCTCTTTTTAGAAAAATATAGGAAAAATCATTGATCAACATTTTCCCTTCATAACCCTTTTTAATGCCTTCAAGTTCAATTGTGGTTCTTCCCATTCTCGAAGTAACGGAACTCATTTCCACTGTGCCGTCCATCTTGGGCGCAGACTGTGATTTTAGTTCCTCATAGCGCTGGATGCGTCCTTTCTGCTTGGTGGTACGCGCCCTTGCCCCACGTCTCATCCATTCTAACTCTTTCCGTAAGATATTCTGGCGTTTTCTTTCACTCGCCTGCTGCATTTCCTCACGCTCTGCCTTCCGCTCTAAGTAGCCAGAATAATTGGTGTCGTAACTGTAAATATTTCCTTTATCAACCTCCACAATTCGATTTCACACACGGTCTAAAAAATATCTGTCATGGGTCACCATAATCAGGGAACCGCGCCATTTTTTTAGGAAATCCTCTAACCAGTCTGCCATTGCCGAATCTAAATGATTGGTCGGCTCGTCTAATACCAGCACATCACAAGGCACTAAAACTGCTGCCACTAATGCTAGCCGTTTCCTCTGTCCGCCGGAAAGTTCTCCTGTTTTCTGAGAAAAATCCGAAATTCCAAGCCGTGTCATCATGGATTTTGCATCACTCTCTAAATTCCACAGCTCCGCTTCTCCACCGTGCTCTTTTGCACTGTCAAGCACACTCTCTAATACTGTTTTTTCTGAATCAAAAACCGGATTTTGCGGCAGATAACGCACTACAACATGGTTGGCTTTTGTAACCGTTCCTTCCTCCGGTTCTTCTAACCCTGCAATGATTTTCAGCAATGTGGATTTTCCGGTTCCGTTAATTCCGATAACTCCGACCTTTTCACCTTCCTGCAGATAAAAGGAAGCCTTGTGAAAAAGCTCCCTTTCCGTGTAAGATTTTGTTATATTTTCTATATTAATAATGTTCATAAGATTCCTCGCAAAATAATATAATTGTATCTAAGTTTGTCAACTCTGCTGCCGCTCATTACATTTACGGATAAATCGCAGACAATCTAACTCCGACATCGGTCTTCCATAATAATATCCCTGAATATAATCGACGCCTAAACGTTCCATTTCCTCACTCTGCTCTTTGTTCTCGACCCCTTCAACAATCAGCGGAAGTCCTAATTGTTTCATGATACTGATTTCGTTTTGCAGTACAATGCGTGCAGACTTGTCCTCAAAATACGCCCACACAATCTCCTTGTCAATTTTTATCTCACGAAACGGAAAACGAATCAGATACGAGCAATTTGCATTGCCGCTCCCATAATCATCTAAAGCAAAGTGAATGCCTGCTTTTCCAAGTTCCCACATATGTTTATGCATCAGTTCCGGTGCGCGGATAGCCGTTCCCTCTGTAATCTCCAACGAAATCATAGATGCCGGAACATGAAATTTTTCCAATACATTTAAAATCGTCTCTTTCAAATTCTGCCGTAAACACTGCACTGCCGATACATTGACATGAATTGTCTGAAGACCGAGCGATTCGTTTGACAGCACATGCTTTGACAGAAATTTACAACACTCTTCTAAAACCTGTTCTCCAATCTGGTGAATCATTCCGTTTTTCTCTGCTAAAGGAATGAATTCTTCCGGTGAAATAAATCCTAGTTCTTCATCCCTAAGCCTCACTAATGCCTCTAAAGAAACAATCCTTTTCTCCTTCAGTGAATAAATCGGCTGATAATACACCTCGAAAGATTTTTCCCGAAGTGCCCGCTTCACTGCAAACTCTATTTTATTTCTCCTGCGATACTTCTCTAAAAACTGCTGGTTGGTCTCAAATACAGTCTGATTCCCTGCATTCTTGGCATACTCCAAAAGATATTCCCACATGTTTTTATACTCGGAAATGGAAGAAAAATCCTGGGGATAATATTGAACAATCATTGCCATATCCAACATAACATTATTTTTCTGTGCTGACCATCCTGTCAGGAAACGCTTCCTTATCTGTTCTTCTATGTACCGTTTTTCTTTCTCTGAATCCACCAAAATGATAAAAGTATCTTCCGTATTGTGAAATACATGAAATTTCCCACATAATTTTACCAGATAAGTGCCCACATCTGCCAAAATCTGATTCCCGTTTTCAACCCCCAGCATATGGGTGATATGATGATAATGACGGATATAGACCGTAATAATTGCCTTTTTCTCTCCATTTTCTATCATATTCTTTAACTGAATGAGAAACGCTTTCTCATTTGCCATTCCCGTAACAGTATCAAGCAATTCATCGGGATTTTGCATTGCCAGGTACAGCGTCAATAGAATAATCACATTTGCAGTGCTTGTCAAAAGCAGTCCCCGCATAAGATACTGCAAGGCAATCGCTCCCACTGCCGTAACAGTATAGATGAATATAATTGCTTTTAATCTTGTATGGACAACTTTTCTATGTATCAATACCAGTACGAGATTCAGCAGAAAATAATAGGAAATATAGGCATATCCATACCATGCACCATACCCCTGATAGTACACTCCGTCTTTAAAGTAATAGAAGAAATGATTCAATGGTGTAAGCACAACCATTAACTCAAAAAACAAGAAAGGAAGAATTCCCACAACTTTTACAAGAAAATTTTTCCGTTTTACCAGTTCACATATCACCATTATATACCGGAATATATAATACGAACAAAGACCCTCTAAGGCAAAAAAAGCAAACGCAAACAATTCGTTCCAGTATTCCGGAACGACTGCTGCATCTGCTAATCCAATACATGATAAAATATTAAAAACGCACTCCCCAATACAAACCAGAAGCAGTTTAAAATATGTCTTTGCCTTCTCCGTAGGGAACTGGCGTACAAACAGAAAATGCAATAATACAATGGTCATTACCACCAGTGCCGCTATTTCAAAATCATAATTATACTGCACCTGTTCCCTCCTTCTGCTCCTGTTCTTCCTGCGCCTCTTTCGCCTGGATAATTGCCTCATTCAACTGAAGCATCTTTGCATCCAGCATAGAAACAATCCCGGAGCATTCCCGTAAATCCCGGCTGATATACTCAGGCGCATTTCCCTCAAATTTATAATAAATCTTGTGCTCTAAACTTGCCCAGAAGTCCATCGCCATGGTTCGTATCTGTATCTCCACCTTCGTATGAATCACCCTGTCCGTCAAAAATATAGGAACCGTAACTAGCATATGATAACTCTTATAACCGCTTTCCTTCGGGTGCTTGATATAATCCTTAATGGAGAGAACCGTCAAATCATTCTGCCTGCCTATCATCTCCGCCAGTTTATAAATATCCGATGTAAAGGAGCATACAATCCTGATACCTGCAATGTCATTGACATATTGTACCATATTATCAATGGAGGATTCATATCCGCAGCGTTTTAACTTTTTGACAATACTCTCCGGTGACTTAATTCTTGACTTAATATATTCAATCGGATTGTATTGATGTACCTGCTGAAACTCATCATTTAAAATCTCAACTTTGGTTCTTACTTCTTTTAATGCAGAATTATATAAAAAAATAATTGTGTTCCAACTATCTATACCATCACCGTTTGTAAACGTTTTATCCATATGATACCTCCAAAACGTCATATTTCAATATTAGTATAGCACATTTTCCTATTTCATGGGGAACTATTTCAAAAAAGTACCTATCTATTTTCTTATAAATCCAGTTTCAAATCATTTTCTTTAATCCAACCGATTTTGCGGAAAAAAAGTCCAAAAAGCCAGGAAAGAACACCCGGCAAGACAAAGCAGACCAAAAGCAGACCTATCCAGTCCATTGCCGTAATTGCCTGCTTCGTACCTGCCGCTATATCGGCAACCCATCCGGTGTAAACTCCAATCTGTCCCACCAGACCACAGGTACCCATACCGGAAGAAACCGCAGCACCATTCATTTCCAGGTGGAACAGACAGGTTGCCACCGGACCCGTAATTGCCGACGTCAAAATGACAGGCAGCCAGATACGTGGATTTTTCACAATATTTCCCATCTGTAACATAGAGGTTCCAATGCCCTGGGCGAAGAGTCCACCCCATTTATTTTCCCGAAAACTTAAAACTGCAAAACCTACCATCTGAGCACAGCAGCCGGCTAATGCCGCACCACCTGCAAGCCCGGTCAGCCCCAATGCCGCACAGATTGCCGCACTGCTGATTGGCAGAGTCAGTGCAATCCCCACAATGACAGAAACAATGATTCCCATGAAAAACGGCTGTAACTCTGTCGCCCACATAATTGCATTTCCCACGGCACTTGCCGCTGCTCCGATTGCCGGCGCCCACCACATGGAAAGACCTATCCCCACGAAGATTGTGACAAAGGGAGTAACTATGATATCAATTTTGGTTTCTTTTGAGACTGCTTTCCCAAATTCCGCCGCAAAAACAGTAACCACAAGAACTGCTAACGGTCCTCCCGCGCCTCCTAATTCATTCGCCGCTGCCCCTACTGCCGCCAACGAAAATAACACTAACGGGGAAGCCTGTAATGCATATCCGATTGCTACCGCCATTGCCGGTCCTACCGCTGCTTTGGCATAATTTCCTACCGTGACAAGTACCTCTATCCCAAGCTGTGTTCCTAAGGTACTAATAATGGTTCCAATCAGCAGCGAAGCAAAAAGTCCCTGTGCCATAGCTCCTAAGGCATCTATAAAATAACGTTTTGCTGAAATCTCAATATTTTTCCGTTTTAAAAATGCTTTTAACTTTTCCATATTCTTTCCTTACGCTCCTCTATCCCGAAGACTGTTTCTTTTTACATGGTTCTATAAATTTCCGTAAAGTCACAGACAACTCAGTCTTCCTCGATTACGTGCAATTCCAGGTAATCAAATTCAATATGCTCAATAAAGCTGTCCTGATTAAATCTTGTTTTGGCATGACGCTTAAATTCTGCTACGTTAGCATCCAGCCAAATGGGCTTTCCCAAATCAAATTCGTAACATGCCTGCTCTAGGGCATTAAATATCTTATGGGTTCTTGTCTCCTCTGTCTCGTCATTCACTGTCATATCCCGAAGTAAGTGGGTACCCTTCATTATTTTAAACCATATTTTCATGCGAGTTCCTTTCTTTTGCATTTCTGCGCTGTCTGTTTGTCTCATACATGAGCAGCGAAGCAGAAATCGCTGCATTCAAAGATTCTACCTTTCCCTCCATAGGGATTTTGATATAAGTATCTGCCAGATTTGCAATTTCATCCGACAAACCGTTCCCCTCGTTTCCGATAAGAAATGCCGCTGCCCTGCGGTAGTCCGGCTCGTCATACTGCATATTCCCTTTTAAATGGGCTGCATAAATTCCTACCTGCTTCTCTTTTAAATACGCTATCGTTCCCGGCAAATCCTCTGCCACAAAATAGGGGACTCTGTAAATACTTCCCATCGTAGAGCGGATGGTTTTTGGATTAAATAAATCTACGGTCGTCTTGTTCATCACCACCCCTGTAATTCCTGCCCCCTCTCCGGTACGAAGCATCGTTCCCAGATTTCCCGGATCCTGGATACTCTCTAAAATTAACAGATGAGTGCGCTCCCCCTGCAGTACATCCTCTAATTTGTATTCCGGCATCCTCACTAGACAAAGAATTCCCTGGGGCGTCTGGGTGTCGGAAATGCTTTTTAAGACATTATCGGAAACCACCTCATACTCCCTGCCTGACAACAATTTTTCATGTTCCGGTTCTTTTACAAAGGTTTCTGAGACATAAATCTGCGTAACCCATTCTTTTGGTGCTTCCGCAAACATTTTTCTTCCTTCCACCACAAAAATGCCTTCTTCATTTCTTATCTTTGCTTTTTTTAGCAGCTGACTGATGTGCTTTATCTGCTGATTGCTTGTACTTGTAATCATATCTGTTTTCCTACTCTTCGATATCTATTTCCGGTGCTTCTAAACTAAAATCATCTTCATCATCGCTACCGGTATCGTCACTACTGGTATCATCACTACTCTCTGCACTTGTAATTTCCGGTGACTCCACTGGTGTTTCTTCCGGTGTTGGTGTTTCCTCCACTGTTGGTGTCTCTTCCGGTGTCGGTGTCTCTTCCACTGTCGGTGTTTCCTCCACTGTTGGTGCTTCTTCCACTGTTGGTGTTTCTTCCACTGTCGGGGTTTTCTCCTGCATCTGCGTCTCCTCCGGCACTGGTGTCTCCTCTGGCACAGATGTCTCCTCCGGTATAGATGTTTCTTCCGTCTCAACTACTTTTGGGGACTGCACTTTTTCCTTTACTTTCTTCTCTAGTTTCTCTTCAATCTCTTTTTCCTCTGTCTCTATCACGACTACTTCTTTCGTAGCTTTTTGTTTTCCCTGAATCGCTAAAATACCGGTAATTCCCATGCTAAGACCTAACACTGCAATGGTTGCATAAGCTAATGATTTTGCCGAAAAATTTTTCCCCGCTATCTTTATTATTTTTCTTACCGTGTTTCCAGAAACTTCTGGACTCACAGACATTACTTTCTCTGTAAGGGTCATAAATATGTGTTGTGCTTCTGCATCTCCTAACGTATATTTCTCTGACAAAATTCCAAACGCAAACAATAACATCGGAATATTGAGCGAATATAATTTTGTCTGATTCTTTTTCTCCCATTCCGTAATAGAATCCTTTAAACTTTTTCTTGCGTAATTAAGCCGGCTTTTGATTGTCCCCTCACTGCAGTCAAACGCTGCTGCTATCTCCCCCACACTCATCTCATCATAATAATATGCCATCAATGCAGCTTTTTGTAATTCCGGGAGTTCGTCTATCATCTCAGCAAAAATTTTTGCTGTTTCCCTTTGTTCTGCTGCCTCTTCCGGCTTTGCGTCACTATCTAATTCTACAAGTGTTTCCCAGACAGTCTCCTCCTCTGCCAATAATACATCCTTTTGTTTACGCAAAATTTTTGTTGCCTGCCGAAAAGCAATGCCACCAAGCCATGCAAATATCTTTTTATTATCCTCTAACGTATGAATAGACTGGTACGCATTTATGTATACTTCCTGCACTAAATCTGTCGCATCTGCTTCATTTTTCAAAAGTGTACGAGCCTGCATAAAAACATAATTGTGTGTCTTATCATACAAAATCTGAAATCCCTGTTGTTCTCCCTGTTTCAGTTGTTCTATCGCTACATCCAATTTTTTATCTACCTGCATGTTTTGCTCCCATTTTTCACTCTGTTATTCTGACTTCATCCGTTCTATGCGCACTTCGGCGCGTATAATGTCTTTCGACATTATACCATGTGCTTCGCACAAGGTATCCCGTGGACGACCTATGCGCACTTCGGCGCGTATAATGTCTTTCGACATTATACCAAAAAAAAGAGGCCTTGTAAGCCTCTTTTTCATGTAACGCAAATTTTCTATTTTACTTTTACCGATTTCACTGCAGAATATGCACTATAATAGGTTTTACTTCCGGACTTTTTGTATGCACGAACTTTATAGTAATAAGTTTTTCCCTTTTTAAGCCCCTTAGAATCTGTATACTTCACTGTGGAATTCTTCTTTATGGTTGCAATCTTCTTATATTTGCCGTTTCTGCTGGTAGCACGGTAAACTTCATATCCTGTCGCTTTCGTTACTTTTTTCCAGGTAATTGTGACTTTCTTAGATGCGGATTTTGCCTTTGCTGATTCTGGTGCTGCAGCATCAATACCTAAATTATATTTTCCTACACTACTACCAGAAATAATAACATAATAGGTTTTTCCGGCTTTTAACTTCACCGCTTTATCTGTTGCACTTAAGGAGCTTTTTTTCGCACAATCCTTTTCAAATACCAACTGATTGCTTAAACAGTCTTTTCCGGAATAAATACGGATACCAACCCTTTCCTCACAATCTACATTTGAAAAATTCACATTATAATCTGTATAGCTAGTAGTTGTAAATTTAAAGCAATCAATATCTTCCTCGTTTTGCATGCCATATGATTTTTTCTCATTGAGTTTCAGACTTTTTGCAGAAGCAACCGTATCACCTACGTCATCTGCTTTCTTCGTGAGCGTCATATGATATATTACATCAGTCTGCATACTGTCTATTTTTACATAATAAGTATGGTTTTTCTCTAATTTCTTGAGATTCAAATTAGCTGTACGGTAAGTATCATTACCGGAAGTATATCCATTAGCGTCTCTTTCCTCGCCAGATTGATAAAATTTCGCATATTCAAAAGTATCTTTGTCGCTGTAAACATACCAAAATAAACCCTTATCTCCCTCACTTGTGATAGATAATGTGTAGAAAGAATCTGTATTATCTGTCGTAAATGAAAACCAGTCAACATCACAGGGATTTTCCAGCATTCCTTTCTGCATAGCTCCACTTGAGAGCTGTACTGCACCGTCCACTGTATCTGCAACATCATCTGCCACTTTCGAAATACGAACCTGATATCTCATTCCATCTTTCTCTGCATTAAACACCTTCACATAATAAGTGTGATTTTTTTTGAGTTTTGCAAAATTAAGTGTGGCAGACTTATATGTGTCATTTCCATAAACACATCCGTTTGCATCCACTGTATCCATATTTTCATCATATTGTACATACTCAATAAATAGTGGATCCTCATAAACAGCAAAATGCATGATTCCGGCTTTATCATCTAACAATTCTGTTATTTTAAATTCATAAAAAGAATCTGTATTATCTGTCGTAAATTTAAACACATCCACATCCGATACATCTTCTAATTTACCGTTTGTCGTTGTATCTAAGCTTATTGCCTGTGCCCCTTCCACACTATCCTGAACATCATCTGTAATCTGGTTTGCACACAAAATATATGTACCGTTACCACTGCTTGCACTTCCTGTTCCTGTAGACACTTTTATGAAATATGTATGATTTTTTTCTAATTTTCCTAATTTAATAGTATCAGTACCACCATTCCAGTATCCACACGCTTTTACTTCTTCCATCTCAAGAGAATCAGAATAGATATTCAGATTCAACCATCCATCTATTTTGCTTTTTACCTTTAAGTCATAAAAGGAGTCGGTTTCATCTGTAACAAGTTTGTAATAATGAATATCATTTAATTGAATGTTTTCCTGAACCAAATCTCCAAAGGAAATCACTGTTCCATCTGCTGCAGACATCTTTAAACTATCTTCTTCTGTATTCTCTGTCAGTTCTGTACTTTCAGTGAGTTCTGTAACCTCAGTTTCCTCAGAGTCTGTATTTTCCAAATTCCCTGCCTCGGTTGTCTCACTTTCTTCTTTTTCCATTGTCTCAGTCACAGCATCCTCATTCTCAACCGCTTCGGTATTTTCCGTTATCGGCTCTGCCGCCATCAATGTCTCACCTTCTCCTACGGTGGAAAATGCCATAACTGCTGCCAATAAGACAGCCGCCATTCTTTTTGTCAATTGTTTTTTCTTCATGTGTTCTCCCTTTCCATTTTGTTTTTATATTTATTTTTAATGGTTTCACTTATAAGTACCATCTAATATGCATTCGGTTTTATTTTTTTTATATTTTTTTATTTTTCTTAATTCTCTTTTCCGAAATTTTTGTTTTATTCTATCATTAACAAACAGTATTTGCAAGTTATTTCCTTGGAAACAAAAAAAATCCGGCTACACTTATTTTTCTAAGCATAGCGGATTTTCTAAGGAATCACAACTCTATCCTATTATAAACCAAACTGTATTTTTATATTCTATCTATCTCTTATAAAGAAAGGTTCTTACTGATTTCATACTGATATTCTGGAATACCTTTCTCCATAGCTAATGCCTCATCAATATCAAAGTCTTCGAAATCTCCGTGACGATATCCTACCACACGGTTAGATTTTCCTTCGCAGAGTAAATCGACAGCCATAGCACCCATTGTAGATGCGTATACACGGTCTTTACAGGTTGGATTTCCACCACGCTGCATGTGACCTAAAATGGTAGCACGGGTCTCAACACCTGTTGCTGCCTCGATACGTTTTGCCATACTAGAGGAATGTCCAATACCTTCTGCGTTGATAATGATATGATGCTGTTTCCCACGTTTACGGTTCTCGATGATGTGGTTTACTAATTTCTGCTCATCATAGTCATATTTCTCCGGTAATAAAATATCCTCTGCACCGTTTGCAATACCACACCATAATGCAATATATCCTGCACCACGTCCCATAACCTCAATGATACTGCAACGCTCATGGGAAGTAGATGTATCACGAACCTTATCAATTGCTTCCATTGCAGTATTTACTGCTGTATCGAAACCAATCGTATATTCTGTACATGCAATATCTAAGTCGATGGTTCCCGGAAGTCCGATGGTATTGATACCAAGAGCAGCCAGCTTCTGCGCTCCCTTAAAAGAACCATCACCACCGATAACGATAACACCACCAATACCATGCTTTTTACAAATCTCTGCACCTCTCTGCTGTCCTTCTGGTGTAGTAAATTCCATACAACGAGCGGTCTGTAAAATTGTACCACCTCTCTGAATGATATCTGATACATCCTTTGCCTGCATGTCAATGATTTCTTCCTGTAAAAGACCTGCATAGCCTCTCTTAATACCTTTTACTTTTTTTCCTTTTGCGATAGCTTCCCTTACTACTGCACGGATGGCAGCGTTCATACCCGGAGCATCGCCACCGCTTGTCAATACACCGATCGTGTTAATCTCTTTTGCCATTCTTATCCATTCCTCCTAAAAAAATATACCCATTTATCTTTCTAATCTATACTATTTTAATCTCTTTACGGTTTCTTTTCAATGCTCTTTTCTACAACTTTTACATTATTTTCGCCCAAAAAGTTAGTTAAATTGTTCACAATCTCAGAATTTACCCGAATTGTATGGTTTTTCCCTAGTCGTTTCATGGCTCTCGGGGAGGCAATATAAATCACAATTTCATCCTTCCCATCGGATTCTGATAACAGGGAATAAATCATCTGCTCCTTCTCTGCAAATTCTTCCTTCGTTGCAAACTGAAGCCACAATTCCCG
>JAQXGQ010000130.1 GCA_029006795.1 Clostridiales bacterium
TTTTTGTACTGCATAAAGTCTACGCCGGTTTTTCCCCCGATACTGCTGTCTACCTGGGAAAGCAAGGTGGTAGGTACCTGGATAAAATCAATGCCCCGCAGATAGGTTGCCGCCGTAAATCCGGTCAAATCCCCTACAACACCGCCGCCTAAAGCGAGTAAAACATCCTGACGGTCAAAATGATTGAGAATTAGCGTCTCATAGAGTTTATTTACCGTATCAACATTCTTATTCTGTTCGCCCGCCTCAAAAGTATGTAAAAACAGGTTGGGATAATCCTGTCTCAGTGCCGCCGATACTGCCTCTGCATACAGCGGTTCTACATGAGAATCCGTGACGATACAAATTTTACGTTCCGGTGTATACCCTAGTTTTTTTAATTCTGCGCCTAAATTAGCAAAGCTGTCAGTCAGCTCGATATGATAAATAACATTTGTTCCGTCGGTAACTGCAATACTTCTTGCCATATTTTCCTCCTTATCGGGGCACACACAGATACTGCCCATGAACGCCCTGTGTTTATACATTTAGTCATTGATAGATTAGTTTTGATATACCTGGTACTTTATTTTTAAACGCCCCTTATTTGTGGCACCATAATCTGATTGATAAATAAAACGTCCAAATCCCCGCACAGAAACAATGTCTCCTTTTTTACAGCTATATGTAGGGTTCTGAATATTTTTCCCGTTAACAAAAACTTTCTCCTGGCGCAGCAACTCTAATGACTGGCTTCGTGAGAGTTTATGAACACAGGCTATGACAGAATCTAAGCGGTTTGATGTAATAATTCCTTCTTTTTCTGCTAATTTCTGATGTACGGTAATTTCCTCGCAGGAAACAACACTGAGTTTCACTAAAGTATGCCGCACTTTTTCTAGATTTTCCATAAAATAAGATGCCATGCTTTCCTCGCAGAGAATATAGGAGCAGTCCTCACCAATAAGAATATCGCCAATTTTGCTTCGGTCTACCCCAAGATTCATAAGAGAACCGAGCAGGTCACGATGCCCTATTTTTTCTGCAAATTTAGGATATGCAGGCACCACCTTTAAGGCCGCAATGGGATATTCCCACTCATAATAAAGAGCATCAGGAAGAAATGCAATCATCTGACGCTCTGCACAAGGGATTCCACCATAAGTTTCGCTGCGGCTTTCCAACAGATTTTCGCACTGGTGGTAAATATTCAGTTCATTTAAATTAAGGAAATCGCTGAATAAAACGATTCCCTTTCTATTTGCCTGTCTAGATAAATCAATGAATCTTTTTTTGCAAAGTTCCTGTTCGTTCATAATTAAAAATCTGTCTGAATACCCCTTGTCTCAAATGTATCAATTAAACTTAAGAAATCTCCGGAAATATCCACCGTTGCAGGTGTAATGATAAATATGTAATTGGATATCTTCTGAAGGTTTCCACTGATGGCAAAGCAGGAACCGGAGGTAAAGTCAATGATACGCTGGGCGATTTCTACATCTAAGCCCTCCACATTCAAAACAACGGTACGGTTATTAAGCAGCGTCTCGGTAATCTCCCTCGCATCTTCTACCGAAGTCGGTTTGATGACACAAACCTCCATTCCCGCACCGGATGCCTTTTTTGCAGGGCGAATCGGTGTTACCTTTGGAGTAGATTTTACCGGTTTTTCTTCCTCATAATCATCTTTCTTTTCTTTGCGGAATGAAGATTTTGCTTTTACTGGCTCCTCTTCCACATAATCGTCCTCATAATCATAATCTTCGTTATAAAAATCATCGTCGTCATCCGGATTCAGACGCATTACATTTAAAAATTTATCAAGAACTCCCATGTTCTCACTCCTGTTTATAATTTCTTTCCCCAAATATGCCTGTCCCGACACGTACCATAGTAGCGCCTTCTTCGATGGCAACCATATAATCACCTGTCATTCCCATAGACAGAATCTCCATAGATACATTATCTATGTTTTTATTTGTTATGTCAACAGATAATTGTTTTATTTTTTGAAAATACTGTCGATTATCTTCGGGATTTTCTACATAAGGAGCAATCGTCATAAGCCCCTTAATTCTTACATTTTCCAAATGAGAAATTTCTTCCACCAACAAAATGGCATCTTCCTTAGAAATACCGAATTTAGACTCTTCCTCGGCAATGTTGACCTCAACTAAGATGGGAACAATAACATTTTTCTTTTTTGCCTGGATATTGATTTCCTCCGCCAGACGATAAGTGTCTACGGAATGGATTAAATCTACCTTTCCCACAATATATTTTACTTTATTTCGTTGTAAATGCCCAATCATATGCCAGTGAATATCTTCTGGAAGCTGCTCAATTTTATCGCATAACTCCTGTACTTTATTTTCTCCGAAATGACGAATATTTTCATCATAGATTTCCTGAAGCATGGAGACAGGTTTGGTTTTGCTGACAGCAATCAGTGTCACCTCACTGCGGTCTCTCCCCGCCTTTTTACATGCTTTTTCAATATTTTCTTCTACCTGTGCTAAATTGTCTTTTAACATGATATCCTCCTCATTTAATCAGTTCATTTTCATTGACTTTAGAGCTGTCTAAGGCAATATGATCATACAGAGAAATGCCATAGGCAGTTCCGGTTTTGACAATGGAATATTCTTCACTCTGATAAAGAATGTCAATCTGCTTAAAGACTGCATATCCTTTATTTACATTATAAACACCCTTCAAAACCGCCGTATCTGTTCCCACTGTGTAATTTTCGTTTGAATCCGGCTTTACAAGACGTTCGCCGGAAGTTACCTTTTCACTGTCTATATAGCAGTAATCTTCTGTCTCGTAATAAATCGTTGGTGTAATAAATTCTGTAGACGCTTTTCCGTTCTTATCGGTGCGTTCTACAAGCAAGCCCTCGGAGACAGAATCTCCGCCTTTCACAAAATAAGCGGTTGGAATGAGATAGAATTCTTTTTCTGTAATAGCTGAATTTGGTATTTTCAGTCCCGTCTCTTCTGTCAGCAGAAGCTCTATCTCTAAAAACCGGTCTTTCGCATAGCGCACCATTGCATTTCGAAGTGTCAAAATCAGGTAGTAGGTGCCATTTCTGCTTTCTACCGTATAGGTAGCATAAGCTGTTTTATCATCTTTGAGGAAACGAATTTTCATCGTATCATCATCTAACAACGCTGTTGCCACTGTCTCATCAACGGGAACGATAATATTCCATTGTTCGCTGTTAATTAGCTTGTACAATGGTTCTCCTGCATTTACGGAACCATCTTTGCTCAAATTATTTTTTTCATAAGAGGCTTCGTCAAACATGCTGCCATCAAAATTCTCAGCCGTGATGCTCTCAAAACCATCCGTATAGTAAAGAACAATACCCGGTACGTCCGAATAAATCTGGTGAAAAGTATTATGGTTTGAGGCATTAGCAGTATAATCCGATAATTGATTTAAGGCACCCAAACTAAGTGTTTCGTTTAATGTAGCATCCATATCTTCTTTAAACGTGTACACATTATAAAAGTTCTGTGCTTCATAGGTATCCTGAAACTCTAAAATACGCTCTTCAATAGCTTCTAAACTTTCGGAATCCAGATTGGAACTGTCCTTACGTGCCTCATTTATCATTTTTGAAATATCACCGCTCTCATCAACAGAACAAATCAGACTGCCATATCCGACTCTGGATGTCTCTTTTATATAATAATTCAGAGAACCGGTGTAAGAAGAAGAGATGACCTGCTCATCACGCAATACAAGACCGCGGTAAACATTATTCGCCGCCATCGTCCCCTGTTCCACTTCGTAAATGGAAATGTGTGAAGTTGTCATATAGGAAAAAACATTAAAAATCAGATAGATAAAAATAATGACAAAAATCACAACACCAATATTTATGCTGAAAGGTTTTCGGTACTTTACTACCTTTTTGTTTTTATTCAAAAATCTATTCACCTCTTTAAAATTTCAACATACCTATTCTAACATTTTATCTGCCAGAACACAACGTTTGAAAATGGAATTTTCCATGTATAAAAATAGTTCTTTGAAACATAATAGTGAAAAAGGAGGAAAACAATGAATACAAATTGGTTGGATTACACACTATTAACATTAGTAATTATCGGAGCTATTAACTGGGGGTTAATCGGTTTTTTCAGATTTGACCTGGTGGCATTTCTCTTTGGCGATATGTCGTGGCTTTCGCGTATCATCTATGCTGTTGTAGGAATTGGCGGACTTTATTTAATCAGCCTTTTTGGACGTATCCGTTCTATAGACCATGCTTAAAATGATGTATTTTTGTTTCATGGGAAAATAACTGCATTCTTATGTAACAGTAAAATGTGCGGTACGCAGGAAAGTCTGTAATCATTTTCTACATTCTTTCCTGTGTACCGCACACCATAATTGCATTTTAATATAACTCTATAAGGAAATGACGATTTTCGCTTTAGCTAAATCTGTAAGTTCTGATTCATTTTTGGAAACGCTCAAAACAAATTTGATATTGAACTTTTCGCTAATCATATCTAATTTCTGAATTGCATGATTTAATTCCTCATCGGAACCGATGGAAGCGATGGTAAGAAAACTATCTAAATACATCTCTTCTAAATCATTGTCCTGTGATACGATACCGCAAATAAAACCAAGAAATTCATCACAAGTATCAACAAGATAATCCATAACATTGATTAATCTAACCTTGTTATTTAACTCATACATGTGTTTCTGGCTTTTGTCAAGATAAACGATATTGCCGGATGCAGATGCCACGGACGCATTTACCTTTCCTAACAGTTCTTTGGTCTTTCCTTTTCCTTTTTCACCTGAAATAATCTCTATCATGGCCATTCCCTCCTAGTAATACAATACACCGTTTCATTCGTTATAATGAATAAAAACGATTTATTTTATAAAATAATTATAGTATATATATACAAAAAACACAACCTATTTTTCTGTAAATATATAGATTTGCCAGATGAAAATTAATTTGCAAACCCTTCTAACATTTCATTCATAAGCAAATAAAGGTTCGATTTGCCGTCTGCTTTTAGTACGATAGAGATAATGGGCTGTCCCGCTGCATTCTTAGAGTATAACACCAGACAATAACCTGCCTCTCCGGTCGTACCTGTCTTTCCACCGATAACCTCAAACCCCTCCGGTGTCCGGTAATGGCCGCTGAGATACTGGTTGGTATTCTCCCATGTCTGATTTACCGTATTTCCCGCTGCATCGAAATAAGAAACCTCATAAAATCTAGTACTGATAATCTCTAAAAAAGTCTCGTTTTTAATTGCTTCATTAAAAATAAGGTATAAGTCATATACTGACGTGTAATGATTTTCATCCGGCAGTCCGTTTGGATTGACAAAATGAGACTGTACGGCACCTAGCTTTGTCGCTTCCTGATTCATCAGTTCCGCAAAACTGTCTACATCGCCGGAAATATGTTCTGCAATGGCAATCGCAGCATCATTTCCACTGCGAAGCATAAGTCCGTAAAGTAAATCCCGCATGGTAATGACATCCCCTGCTTTTATCCCACAGACAGAGGAATCTGATGCCTGAGTCGCCGCATATTCACTTATGATAACGTTTTCATTCAAATCCGCACAATAGGTAAGCGCAATGTATGCCGTCAATATCTTTGTGGTACTTGCCGGATACAGTTTTTCATAGATATTTTTCTGATAAACCACGGTATTAGTAGCGAGATTAAAGGTTCCTGCTCCCTCTGCCACAAACGCATCGGTAGTATCCGTACCAATTTCCGTATCTTCTGCTACACAGAGATTTTCAGAAAAGTATTTTTTATCGCCACCGGTCTCATTGCTGCTGATTCCCATACTGCCTGTGGTATTGTATACATCATAAGACTGCTCTAATGCCACCTCTTTTTTCCCACATCCGCAGCAAAAACTGACCATAAAAAGAAGAAACAGACAAGCCGCCTTTTTATTTATACATCTCACGCCACTCTAAATCTCCTCTGTCTAAAGATTTAATTAAAAGCTCCGCTGTGGCAAGATTCGTTGCCAATGGAATGTTATGAGTATCGCAGATTTTCACTACATTATTGACATCCGGTTCATGTGACTTCGGTGTCAACGGATCACGTAAGAATATTACCAAGTCAATCTCATTATGCTCAATCTGTGCACCTAACTGCTGTGCACCACCTAAGTGGCCGGCTAAGTACTTATGAATGTTTAAATTTGTAACTTCTTCAATTAATCTTCCGGTAGTTCCTGTGGCAAAAAGCTCGTTTTTACACAAAATGCCACGGTATGCAATACAAAAATTCTGCATTAATTTTTTCTTTGAATCGTGTGCTATGAGTCCAATGTTCATGTTGTGGTACCCCCTGTTGTTAATATTTTTTAGGCTGCAGTCCGACATTTAGAACCAGACCGATACCTATATATAAAGACCATAATGATGTAAGACCGTAACTGACAAATGGAAGCGTAACTCCGGTATTCGGCAAAAGTCCGCTTGCCACACTGATATTGACAATACTCTGGAAGCCCACCAGTGCAGCCATGCCACAGCAAATTAATCTTCCCGCCATGTCTTTCGCTTTTCTAGCAATAAATATACACTCAATCGTGATGAAAAGCAAGAGAATTATAATGACAGAAGTGCCGATAAAACCAAGCTCTTCTCCCGCTACTGCAAAAATAAAGTCATTCTGCGGCTCTAAAATGAACTTACCGTTTTTAACAGAAGTGGCATCCGTATTGTTAAGTCCCTTCCCCCATAAAAGCCCGGAACCGATTGCCATGATGGAGTTCTGCTGCTGGTAGGCAAGATCCGGATAATCATCCGGATAAAGCCATGCCATGATACGTCCTATCTGATAAGACTGAATAAAAGGAATCTTATCCTGAATAATCAGTGTCATTCCTATCAGTGCAGTCGGTATACAGACCACCAAAACACCTGTTACAAGTTTATAACTGATACCTGCCACAAACAAGAGTGTGGCAAACACCAGTGCCGTTACAATTGTGGTAGAAAGATCCGGCTGGGAAACAATTAACCCTAAAGGAATCGCAGCTAAAACAATAGAAGCAAACAAAACCTTCGCTGTATTAATTTTTTCCTCATACTTCATCAGATAATAGGCGAAAAACAAAATCACCAGTATTTTTACCAGCTCCGATGGCTGAAAACGAAAACCGCCAATCTCAAACCAACGCTGTGCCCCCTTGCTGTCATCTCCGGCAAATTTCGTCAGGATCAGAAGTCCAATGGCAAAAAGATAAATCAACCATGAAAATTTCAAAATAAAATTATAATCAATCAACGATACCAAAAACATGATGATTAATCCGGAAACCATTCCAATCATCTGTTTTTTCTGGTCACCGGGACTTGCACTTCCCACCAACAGAACGCCAATGGTATTTAAGGTTACCACAAACAAAATCAGTATGAATTTATAGTTCTTTAGTTTATACATCTTTAACATACTATTCTCTCTTTTTGTAATCCTTTAACAATACTTTTACTTCAATATTTTCTGGCTCAATTATCACATATTTGGTGATAACAGTGCCGATTTCCTGACGTATCTGATCTAAAGTTTCATCATCTAAACGCTGTTTTTCCGCTGTCATCATAATTTTCAAACGTTCTTTTGCAACGATACCGGAATGCTTTTTTATCATTGTTCTCCCTCCCTGTCCATTATACTGTCAGACTTTTCTTTGCTGTGGTATGTCTCAAAAATAATTTTGAAAAGATACCGCCCGAAGATATGTAGTCAGGAATGGGAATGTCTTCCCCGGCAATTCTTTTTGCAATGTTCCGGTAACAGCCTTCCGATATGGTATGCTGTCCCATCACCGGTGTTCCGTGGTTTTGTGCTACAATAATATTTTCGTCTTCTAACACCACACCAAGCAATTTTGCTTCTAACAGTTCACAGATATCCGGCACATCTAACATATCGCCTTCCTTTACCATACGGCTTCGAAAACCGTTAATCAGTAAATTAAGTTCTCCGATTTTCTGCCTTTTCAAAATCTGCAGAACACAATCTGCATCATGAATTGCCGCAATCTGTGGCGTTGTCACCAGAATAACCCGGTCTGTGTCCGATAGCGCTAACTGAAATCCCTGCTCGATACCGGCAGGACTGTCTACTAAAACATAATCATACTCCTGTCGCAAATCTGCAAGCAAAATCTTCATTTTTTCCGAATCAACACTACCCGGATCTTTCGTGCAGGATGACGGAATAATGGAAAGATTTGGAAAACGTTTATCCCTAATTACCGCCTGCTTCACCCGGCACCTTCCCTTTAGTACATCCACCAGATTATAAAGAATCCGGTTTTCAAGTCCCATAATAACATCCAGGTTTCTTAAACCGATATCAGTATCTACCAATATCACTTTTTTATCTAACAGTGAAAGCCCGACTCCGACGTTGGCTGTAGATGTCGTTTTTCCAACGCCGCCTTTTCCTGAGGTAAAAGTAATCACTTCACCCATGAAGGAAGACCTCCTGTTTTTATTTTTTTGCAGCTATTTTTTATTTTGCTGCATTTATAATAAATCTCCGTCATATCATATGCCAGAGAATTATTAACCATCTCTTTAGTCCGTGACACCACCGCCGGTTGCACTGATATCCTCTGCCTGTCCATTTAGCAGGGTTTCCTTATCCTCTAAGTCAAAACAATAAGCTAAGATATTTTTCGATACCTCTGCCGCATTGTGAGAGGTATATCCATAAGCAATTCGGGTGGCAATGGAAACCTTAGGATTTTCGTAAGGCGCATATCCTACAAATAATGCGTGATTCGGACGATTTGCAGATTGCTGCGCCGTACCGGTTTTTCCGGCAACCGCTAAAGGAAATCCATCGAACTCAGCCATGTTTTCTACCACCATGCGCATACCAGAATGAATGGCATTCCACTCATTTGAGTCTAGAACATCTACCGTATTACGCACCTGTGGTTCATAAACTTCTAATACATTGCCCTCAGAATCCTCAACACGGTTTAAAAGGGTATATTTATATACCGTACCGCCATTGGCAACAGCTGTTACATAACGTGATAGCTGCACGGTAGTATAACTGTTATTACTTTGTCCGATAGCCGCCATAACCGGAAATTCATCGGCAATCTGTGGTGAGCTCTCTTCTATTTCAATTCCTGTGGTTTCATCCAATCCATAGATAGAAGCATATTGCTGAATCTTAGCAATACCATTCTTAGCAGCTTCATCGCTATAACTCATGGCATAATTATTGGTACTAAGACGATATCCAACCTCATAGAAAAAGTAGTTACAGGAATCCCTGAGCGCTTCAGACACATTAATCAGTCCATGGGAACCGTGAGAAGACAAATAAATCCAACATTTTGGCTTATTGCTTACATTTTCATATTGTCCGGTATCTAAAATCTGCTCTGTGGTACTGATAACATTTTCTGCCAATCCTGCTGTAGCACTTACCATCTTAAAAGTAGAACCCGGTGCAGTTCCCTGCTGTGTGGCATAATTCAATAACGGAAGTGATTTATTTTCTCTTAAGCTGTTAAAGTATT
>JAQXGQ010000131.1 GCA_029006795.1 Clostridiales bacterium
GTGTAATCCATTTTTTCCACTGTGAAGATTATTTTCGTTATCATTTACCTCTAAGGGATATTCCACACCCTTTAATGAAATCCTTGCATCACTGATTCGATTGGCATTTCTTCCGATAACAGCACCAAAATAGCAGGTGTGCTCCTGATACTCTGCCGGTGTATCGTAGCCTAACACTACATCCTTCACTTCACCGTTTTTATCCTTGATTTTTACAGATACTATGGTAGCCCCTAAATCAATGACAGATACTTCCATGCCATTTTTATTGGTGAGCACATATTTTGTAACTTTTTTTCCCTCTTTGGTATCCCCAAATACGATTTGTTTCATTCTTTCTCTCCTTTTCTATAATAGGCTTTTGCGCCATGTTTACGATAAAAATGTTTCTCTTTGATGCAGTCCGGTGCCGGAAGTACATTGGGATTGAGCAATTCTGTGTATCTTGCCATTTTTGCCACTTCCTCTAAAACAACTACATTGTGAACTGCCTCCGCCGCATCTTTTCCCCAGGTAAACGGTCCATGATTCGCACAGAGTACCGCCGGCGTATACATCGGTTTCGTCCCTCTGCTATATTCGCCAAATACCGCAGAAAAGTTTTTATTTACTCTCCAAACACTGCTCTATAGTCCTTCTGGAACTTCTCAATTCCCGCATCAGTCAGCGGATGTTTTGTCATCTGCTCAATCACGGCATATGGAACCGTTGCAATATGTGCACCTGCTAATGCACAGTCCGTTACATGGATCGGATTACGGATAGAAGCAGCAATAATCTCTGTCTCTAAACCATAGTTATCAAAAATCTGCACAATATCCTGAATTAAATCGATACCTGCGGTACTGATATCATCTAATCTTCCTAAAAACGGTGACACATAGGTTGCTCCTGCTCTCGCCGCAAGAAGTGCTTGATTTGCCGTAAAAATCAAGGTAACGTTCGTCTTGATACCCTCGGAAGCTAACACTTTCGTTGCCTTTAATCCTTCTACTGTCATTGGAATCTTAACGACCATGTTTGGATGGATTTTGGCAATCTCACGTCCCTCTTTAATCATTCCCTCTGCATCTACAGTCGTTGCCTTTACCTCTCCACTGATTGGCCCGTCAACAAAAGTGGTAATCTCCTTGATAACCTCGTTAAAATCTCTTCCTTCCTTTGCAATTAAAGATGGATTTGTGGTAACACCACAGATAACTCCCATATCATTTGCTTTACGAATATCCTCTACGTTTGCTGTGTCAATAAAAAATTTCATTTTCTTCTTCTCCTTTGCTATTGCAACACTTTACGTGCGCGTGCACGGGCACAGGCACGTAAACACTAAATTTATCATATCCCTTTTTACCGGAAAAATCAATATCTATTCACATTTTATTCTATTGTTTCTACCGCTGCTTTTTCTCCTGCTGTTAATACCTTAGGGAGAAGTTCTTCTAATTTCCACGGATAATTTTTCGATGCCACTAACCTGTCAAACTGCGTGCCCGTGTCACATTTTTATGTCATAGTTTCAAGTTTTTCCTCGAACTCTGCCTCCGGCACCGGTCTGGAATAGAAATATCCCTGTGCCACATAAGCTCCGATTTCTTTCATCAAATCGATATCCGTCTCTGTCTCCACTCCCTCACATACAATCTGGGCTTCTAATTCCTGCCCCATTTTTACAATACCGCGCATAATTTTTACCTGGCGGTTATGATCCTCCTGATTAAGCAGAAAAGAACGGTCTAGCTTAATGACCGAAGCCGGAATCTGTTCAAAAATACCAAGAGAAGAATAACCCGCACCGAAGTCATCAATGGACAAACGGACACCTTCTTTCTTCAATATATCCAGTGTCTTTTTCACCATATGCTGCTGCAATTCCTCCACAATGAGCGTCTCTGTGATTTCCATCTCAATCAAATCCTTCGAAATCCGGTAACGGTCAAGCACCTCCATAAAACGCTCCGGGAATTCCGGCTTGATAAAGTGCATTCTTGAGAAGTTGCAGGAAACCGTAACTACCGGTAAACCGGCATCTAAACGCCTGCGAAGCATTTTACAGACTGACTCAAATACAAAAAAGTCTATCTCTGTAATCCTTCCGGTCTGTTCATAATATGGTACAAAAAATCCCGGTGCTCTTACTGCGCCACCAGCTGTCGGATCAAGAAAACGTACCAGTGCTTCGGCACCCACAATTTTTCCATTGCGAATATCTACCTTCGGCTGGTAATATGTCACAAAATCCTTATTAATATCTACGGATTCCAGTAACTTTTCATGCTCATGGCGTTCCTTAAGCAGCTTCTCTAAGCCATCATCATAGGTTTTTACTTCCTCCCCCTTGCTGTTTCCGGTAAAATCAAGTGCCTGGTTTGCATAATTGATTGCCAGACGCAAATCACTTTGCTCCTTTGGAATATAATAAATTCCCATTTGCAGTGACATATGATTGTCTGTATCATGCAATATCCATTTTTCCATCTCACTCTTTATGGTCTCGATTCGTTCCATAAATGCTTCTCTGTCTAAATAGCTTAAAAGCATTACAAAGTGGTCTCCCTGATCTCTTGCACAAATCTCTGTTTTAGAATCCACGTTTCCTACCAGAATATCAGCAACTTTCTCTAACAGACGTTCTCCTGCATTCCATCCGTAGATGATGTTATAGCGACGAAATTGTGCCAAATTCACATAGACCAGCGCATACTGTACCTTGTGCTCCGGCAGAAGTTTATGCTCTCCCCAGAAAATCAGATAATTCAAATTCCAGATATCCATTTTCGTATCTTTATACATCAGTTTCTGGATTTTTCTGCTGTCACTTACCATATGTACCGCAACCAATATGATTAAAACAATGATTACAATGAGACTACTGATAATCCAAAGACTGTTATTTCTCACGAAATCAATGACACTTATCAGTGGATAAGTATTTTCTTTCAGCATATACGCATTGATGCGTTTTGAATCAATTTCAGAAATCGTTTTCTCAAGGATACCGGAAAGAAGCTCATCTTCCTGCCTGACTGCCATTGAAATGGAATGTTCGCTGCTAAATACATTTTTAATCTGTAGACTTTCATATCGAAACTCCGTCCGCATCAGATACTCCGCAAGATATCCGTCACAAAGTACCGCATCCACGTCATTTTCTTTTACCGCATCGATACATTCCTGCTGCATATCGTAAATAATAACCTCTGTCTCTTCTGTCTGTACTGCCGTTCCAACCTTGTCCGACAAAAATGAAACCGTCGCTAACGTCTCTATTTCCTCTATATTTCTATTCTTTTCCGTCACCAGAACCAA
Organism: Clostridiales bacterium; assembly: GCA_029006795.1. Lineage (GTDB taxonomy): Bacteria > Bacillota > Clostridia > Lachnospirales > Lachnospiraceae > Roseburia. Next base: position 3,307 of record JAQXGQ010000131.1, read on the forward strand.
AGGTGCATCCGCATAATTAAATACCGTAACCTGGTGTTTTGCATCCTCCACCTCATCCGTATCTGTACAATATGCCAGAATATCAATTTCGCCGTTTTGCAGCGCAGCCTGTGCCTCTTTACGGTTTTCCATCCTGCAATACTTAAGTTCTAACCCGGCAGCGCTAATGCTGTTCTCTAATAATTCTCTGGTAAGCCCCTTAAAGTCGCCGTTTTTCTCATATGAAAAAGGATAAAATCCATCCAGATAACCCACCAGAATTTCTTTGGTCTCTGCAATATATTCATTTTCCTCAATCGTAAGTAATGCAGTTTTATCGAATCTGCTATAATAAAACTCGTTCATCAGCTCTGTTTCGAGTTCCGGCCGGTTCATCTTCAAGTCAGCTTCCGCCTGATTGAGTTCACGCATCACATCATCATTTCCCTGATATGAAATATAATAGAACGGTCTCGGCGCAAAACGTCCAATCAGGCGCTGCCCCTCTTTCACCTCTGTAAAGGTATGAACCAGTGCATCAATTTCTCCATTGGAAAGTGCATTCTGCAAATCTGACGTAGACGCATATTCTATTATCTGTGGATTATCTATCCCATTGTCAGAAAGATATTGTAAAAATTCACCCTTCCGGACATAATTTTCTACCATACCAAAGGTAATGTGCCGCATTGCCGTAAAATCTTCATACGCAATGCTGCTCTCTGGCTTCGTGGCAATCACTCCAAACGTATATCCACTGGAAAGATCTGCATACTGATAAACTTCCGCACGCTCGATAGAATATTGTGCTGAACCGACTAAATCTACCTGTTTGCCGCTAAGCAGCTGCAATGCTTCTTCCCAACTGTCGCATTCTACATACTCTACTTCCCAGTCCGTATATTCACACAGTGCATTCAGGTATTCCACATCCATACCGCCATAGCTTCCATCTGCATTGGTGATATGATATCCGTCCATAGGAAAAAAAGCGACCTTTACCAGCCGTCTTTGAGCTGCATAAACATCGCTTTCAAAAAAAGTACAAAATAAACACAGCACCCATACAAGGATGCCAATCCCCCAGTTTCTTTTTGTTTTTAAAAGTTTTAATTTTGAGTAAATAAAATCACATCCAATCTGCCGAAACGCATTATTTGATATGTATCACTTCTATTATCATCATACACTTTTTGAGGTACAAAGTCCATTCACAATTCATTTTTTCCTGTACCTTTTCCTGTACCTCTATGATATTTTCCATAAAGATTCAAAAAATGCTGCGTAATAGCCTCAATGGGCTGCCGCGCAGCATTCTTCTCTATTTTTCATTCCTTATAAGTGCAATACTCTTTCTTTAATCTCCTGGGTTCTTCCCTGATTCCAGAACTGGGTTCCGATATAGCCACAGGTTCTGCGTGCCACACTCATCATATTCTGGTCACGGTTTCCACAGTTCGGGCACTCCCATACCAGTTTTCCGTCCTTGTCATTGACAATTTTAATTTCTCCCGCATAACCGCACTCTAAGCAGTAATCGCTCTTGGTATTCAACTCTGCATACATGATATTTTCATAAATATACTGCATTACAGAGAGAACTGCCTCTAAATTATCCTGCATATTCGGAACTTCCACATAACTGATAGCGCCTCCCGGAGACAATTCCTGGAACTTGGATTCAAACTTCAGTTTATCAAAAGCATTAATATTCTCTGTCACATGCACATGATAACTATTGGTGATATAGTTTTTGTCCGTAACTCCCGGAATCACACCAAAACGTTTCTGTAAGCATTTTGCAAACTTATAAGTCGTGGACTCTAACGGGGTTCCATATAAACTAAAATCAATATTTGTCGCCTCTCTCCATTTTGCACAGGCATCATTCAGATAACGCATAACAGAAAGTGCAAACTCCGTACCCTCAGGCTCTGTGTGGGAAACACCCTTCATATATCTGGTGCATTCACAAAGTCCCGCATATCCTAATGAAATAGTAGAATATCCGTCATACAGCAGCTTATCGATAGTCTCTCCCTTTTTAAGACGTGCTAAGGCTCCGTTCTGCCATAAAATCGGTGCCACATCAGAAGGGGTTCCCTTCAGACGGTCGTGTCTTGCCATCAATGCACGGTAACATAAATCCAAACGCTCGTCCATCAATTCCCAGAATTTATCCATATCCTTTCCGGAAGAGCATGCCACATCCACCAGATTGATGGTTACCACACCCTGATTAAATCTGCCGTAATATTTTTTTCCCGGCACATAATTATTGGCATTGGCATAATTTTCTTTCGTTCTGTCCACGGTTAAGAATGAACGGCATCCCATACATGTATAGCAGTCACCGTTTTTCAGTTTCTTCATAATCTTTTCAGAGATATAATCAGGAACCATTCGTTTTGCAGTACACTCTGCAGCTAATTTGGTCAGATACCAGTATTTTGAACCTTCCCTGATATTATCTTCCTCTAATACATAAATCAATTTCGGGAATGCCGGAGTAATATACACACCCTTTTCATTTTTCACACCCAAAATACGCTGATGAAGCATTTCCTCAATCACTGCCGCAAGGTCATCACGAAGCTGTCCTTCCGGTACCTCATCTAAGTACATAAATACGGTAATAAACGGTGCCTGACCATTGGTCGTCATTAAAGTGATGACCTGATACTGTATCATCTGCACACCACGGTTAATTTCCTCTTTTACACGAAGCTCCGCAATTTTTCTCACTTTGTCTTCGGTCGGTTCAATACCGGCTGCCTCTAACTCTGTTTTCACCTGCTTTAAATATTTCTCCCGGCTGACCTGTACAAAAGGCGCTAAATGAGAGAGAGAAATACTCTGTCCACCATACTGGGAACTGGCAATCTGTGCAATCGCCTGAGTGGCAATGTTACATGCAGTGGAAAAACTCTTCGGCGGATCAATCATAGTCTCACTGATTACCGTACCGTTCTGCAACATATCTTCTAAATTGACCAGACAACAGTTGTGCATATGCTGTGCAAAATAATCTGCATCATGGAAATGAATCAGACCATTTTCATGTGCCTCTACAATATCCGGCTCTAAGAGGAAACGTCTGGTGATATCCTTGCTAACCTCTCCTGCCATGTAATCACGCTGTACACTGTTGACGGTAGGATTTTTATTGGAATTCTCCTGTTTTACCTCTTCGTTATTGCACTCTAGCAGACTTAAAATCTGCTCATCCGTAGAATTGGATTTACGCACCAACGCTCTCTTGTAACGATATGTAATGTAATTACGTGCCACATTGAAAGCACGCTGATTCATAATCTGGTTCTCCACCATATCCTGAATCTCTTCTACACTAGGGGAACGCTTCATATTCTCACAGGCTTTCTCCACATTTTTCAAAATCGCCTGGATTTTATCCTCGCTCAACTTTTCATAATCAATGACGCTGTCATTGGCTTTGCGGATTGCAGCCTCTATCTTCTGTAAATCAAAAGTATCTTCCATGCCACTTCTTTTGATAATCTTCATTTCGCATAAACCCTTTCTAATCTTTATGGGCGCACAATACCCTGTCTCTTTTTGTACCGTATTTACGTTATACAACATCTTGTGTTTTTTGTCAATGTGTTTTACTAGATTATGTGGGATTTCCTAAATTTTTGAGAATAATATCCAAACATTTTTTTAAATGAACGACATCTTCGCCGGAAAGCCCCTGTTGCAACAGAGTTTCCATTTCTTTCACATCCTGGTTTGCCCGCTTGATGGTATCACATGCTAAGTCTGTCATCACTATTTTTTTTAGGCGGGCATCATGTTCTACCGGCTGCCTTTCGATAAATCCTCTCCGCTCCATCACAGAAAGCATGTTTGAGGCTGTCGCGCGGGAAATTTTAAAGGCTTCCTCTATGTCTCTCTGGTAGACTGCCTGTCCCTCATGCTCGGAGAGATAACCTAATGTCCACCGCTGCATTCCGGTTAAAGGCTCTTTTTCATTTTCTAATTTCTTTTCTTCCATTCTTTTATGAATCTGGTTATGGATGAGACGTATCTTATATCCAATCATCTCGCTGCGCTTTATTTCCATACTTCTGTTTCATCTCCCATTCTACCTGTGTCAAAACTCTCTGTTTCTTAGTTTACACAAAATATACACAAATTCTCCGTTGACATTCATTTTTAAATCCATTATAACTATATTGTTAGCACACTAACAATTAAAAATCAATAAAAATTTGCAGCCATAGAAACTGCGCTGCAAAAATATAAAGAGGAGGATGTGATTTAATGTTAAAAACCTTAGGAGCCCAGATTAAGGAATTCAAAAAGGATTCCCTGCTTACTCCGTTCTTTATGATTTTAGAAGTACTTATGGAGACAATTATTCCTCTTATGATGGCTTCCATCATTGATGACGGTGTAGAATCCGGTGATATCCACCATATCTATGTGATGGGCGGCTGCATGGTAATTGTGGCATGTATTTCCCTGTTTGCCGGCACAATGGGAGGAAAATATGGTGCAAAAGCCGCTACCGGTTTTGCCCGTAATTTAAGAAAAGCAATGTATGAAAATATTCAGACCTTTTCTTTTTCCAACATCGACAAATTCAGTACTGCAGGTCTTGTGACCAGACTTACCACCGATGTTACCAACATACAGAACGCTTACATGATGCTGCTGCGCATGTGTGTACGTTCTCCGATTACCCTTATTTGTGCTATGATTATGGCATTTTTCATCAGTCCAAAACTCGCCAGCATCTATTTAGCTGCTGTTATTCTGTTAGGCATCATCCTTGCCATTATTACATTAAAAGCTCATCATTACTTTATGGAAGCATTTCCTAAATATGATGACTTGAATGCCTCCGTTCAGGAGAATGTCTCAGCTATCCGCATTGTAAAGGCTTATGTCCGTGAGGATTACGAAAAGAAAAAATTCACTACTGCAAGCCAGAATATTTACCGGATGTTCCAGAAAGCAGAAAGTATTCTCGCCTTCAACAATCCGGCTATGATGCTGACCGTATATACCTGCATTATCGCAATCAGCTGGACAGGCGCAAAAATGATTGTAGGAAGCACCCTCACCACCGGACAGTTGATGAGCCTTCTGACTTACTGTATGAATATTATGATGAGTCTGATGATGCTCTCTATGGTATTTGTTATGCTGACCATGAGCATTGCCAGTGCCAGACGTATCTGTGAGGTATTAACCGAAACCAGTGATATTGTAAATCCAAAAAATCCGGTATATGAAGTTTCCGACGGAAGCATTGCGTTCGACCATGTAACCTTCCGATACAACGAAACCTCCGACACCCCGGTACTCTCCGACATCAATCTGTCCATTGCATCGGGAGAAACCATCGGAATCATCGGTGGTACCGGAAGTTCAAAGTCTTCCCTGGTAAACTTAATCAGCCGTCTTTATGACGTAAATGAAGGAAGTGTATCCGTAGGTGGAAAAGATGTTCGCTCCTACGACCTAGATACCCTAAGAAGTGAAGTTTCTGTGGTGCTGCAGAACAATGTTCTCTTCTCCGGTACCATCTATGAAAATCTCCGTTGGGGGGATGCAGATGCTACTGATGAAGAATGCCGCCGTGCCTGTGCTCTTGCCTGTGCGGATGAATTTATCGATCGTTTTCCTGACGGTTATGACACCTACATTGAACAAGGCGGTTCTAATGTTTCCGGCGGTCAGAAACAGCGGCTTTGTATTGCAAGGGCATTGTTAAAGAAACCGAAGATTTTGATTTTAGACGACAGTACCAGTGCCGTTGATACTGCCACCGATGCCAAAATCCGCAGAGCCTTTGCAGAGGAAATTCCAAACACTACCAAACTTATTATTGCACAGCGTATTTCCTCCGTACAAAATGCAGACCGTATTATTGTCTTAAACAACGGTGTCATTGACGGAATCGGCACACATGAAGAATTATTAGCAAATAATGAAATCTACCGCGATGTATACGAGTCCCAGACTAGCGGCAGCGGCGATTTTGATGAAGGAGGTGTTTCCTATGCCAAATGAACCAAAAGCAAAACCAATTAATCCTCCCGGCGGCAGAGGTCCGAGAGGTCCCCGTCCAAAGGTTTCCAATCCCGGAAAACTTCTGATGCGGCTTTTACGCTATATTATGAAGAATTACGCTTTTTCCTGCATAATTGTAGTGGCATGTATCCTTATTTCAGTCCTTGCCAATGTACAGGGAACCTTATTCATGCAGACTTTGATTGACGATTATATCCTTCCTATGATAAAACAGGCCAACCCGGATTTTTCCAACCTTGCCCATGCAATCATCAGAGTGGCATGTTTCTATCTGATTGGTGTCCTCGCAGCCTATGCCCAGACCAGAATCCTTGTCAATGTTTCTCAGGGAACCCTGCGCAACCTCAGAGATGATATGTTTACTCACATGGAGGAACTGCCTATCCGGTATTTTGATACCCATTCCCACGGCGATATCATGTCTACCTACACTAACGACATTGACACCTTACGAATGATGATAAGTCAGAGTATTCCTCAGTTTTTAAACAGCACCATCACCGTTGTGAGCGTCTTTCTCAGTATGCTGCGGTTAAACATTCCCTTAACACTTGTGACTCTTTTTATGATTGGATTAACTCTCCTCTCTACCAAAAAAATCGGTTCCTTAAGTGCGAAGTATTTTATCGAACAGCAAAAATCCATTGCTGCTGTCAACGGATATATTGAGGAAATGATGAACGGTCAAAAGGTGGTAAAGGTCTTTACCCACGAGGAAGAAAGCATTCAGAATTTCAACCTGTTAAACGACCGGCTTTTTGAGAGTGCAAAAAATGCCAATACTTTCGGCAATATCCTAATGCCGGTAAATGCTCAGATTGGAAATATCAGCTATGTGCTCTGTGCCATGGTGGGCGGCGCTCTCGCATTAAACGGTGTGGGTGGTTTTACTTTGGGAAAACTGGCAAGCTTCCTCACTTTTAATAAAAGTTTTAACCAGCCTATCAGCCAGTTAAGTATGCAGCTTAACAACATTGTAATGGCACTTGCAGGTTCTGAGCGTATCTTCCGTCTCTTAGACGAGGAACCGGAGACGGATGAAGGTTATGTCACTTTAGTCTGTGCAAAAAAAGAAAACGGTGTTTTAACTGAGACAAAAGAACACACCGGTATGTGGGCATGGAAACACACGCATCAGGCAGACGGCAGTGTGGATTATGTGGAATTAAAGGGCGACGTGGTCTTTGATGATGTAGATTTCGGCTACAATCCCAATAAAGTAGTGCTCCACAACGTAGACCTCTACGCTACTCCGGGTCAGAAAATTGCTTTTGTAGGCAGTACCGGAGCAGGAAAAACCACCATCACAAACCTGATTAACCGCTTCTATGACATTCAGGACGGTAAAATCCGCTATGACGGCATCAATATTAATAAGATTAAAAAGGATGACCTGCGCCACTCTTTAGGAATTGTATTACAGGATACCCACCTGTTTACCGCCACAGTTATGGAAAATATCCGTTACGGCAAATTAGATGCAACAGACGAGGAGGTTATCGCTGCAGCAAAACTCGCCAATGCCGATACCTTCATTCATCAGCTGCCGGATGGCTATAACACCCTGCTTACCGGTGACGGTGCCAATTTAAGTCAGGGACAGCGTCAGCTGCTTGCCATTGCAAGGGCAGCCATCGCAGACCCGCCGGTACTGATTCTTGATGAGGCGACCAGTTCCATTGATACCAGAACCGAAAAAATCGTACAGAGCGGTATGGATAAGCTGATGGCAGGACGAACCACCTTTGTTATCGCTCACCGTCTCTCCACGGTCAAAAACAGCGATTGTATCATTGTTTTAGAGCAGGGACGTGTTATTGAGCGCGGCAACCACGACCAGTTAATCGAAGCCAAAGGAAAGTATTATCAGCTTTATACCGGAAATTTAGCCGAAGGCTAAATTTCTGCCAACAAAAAGGGAGACGTTTCAAACAACGCCTCCCTTTTCTTATCTACTTTTTTATAACAATTCCTTCAATAACTGGTTTACCATTCCCGGATTTGCTTTTCCTTTCATTGCCTTCATGGTCTGACCTACCAAAAAGCCGATGGCTTTTTCTTTTCCGTTATGGTAATCCTCTACGGATTGTGGGTTATCCTTTAACACCTGTTCTACCACGGCACGAAGTGCACCCTCGTCATTGACGGTCTTTAAACCTTTTTCCTCCACATACTGATCCGGGTCAATGTCCTCCTTGAAAATCAGTTCAAAGACATCCTTTGCCACTGTATTGGTAATGGAACCGGAATCAGCTAACTCCACTAATTTTGCAAAGTTTTCTGCCGAGAAAGAAATATCGTCCGCATCCATATCATTTTCCTTTAAAAGGCGCATCGTCTCCACCATAATCCAGTTGGACACCTTCTTCGGCTTCTTACAGATAGCGGTGGCAGTTTCAAATAAATCTGCTAATTTCTTATGTCCGGTAATGATATCCGCATCATATTCCGGTAATCCGAACTCGCTCTGATAGCGTGCCATTTTTTCGGTACGAAGTTCCGGCTGTCTCGCCTTCACCTCGGCAATCCATTCGTCACTGATAACAATAGGCACTAAATCCGGCTCCGGGAAATAGCGGTAATCCTGGGCATCTTCTTTAGAACGCATCGCATAGGAATACTCTTTGTTGTCATCCCAACGGCGGGTTTCCTGAATGACTTTTTTTCCCTCTTCTAAAAGTTCTATCTGACGCGCCCGCTCTCCCTCACTGGCTCTTGCGATTGCTTTAAAGGAGTTTAAGTTCTTCATCTCGGTACGGGTACCGAATTTCTTTGTTCCTGCTTCTCTCACGGAAAGGTTGACATCGGCACGCATGGAACCTTCGTTTAATTTACAATCAGAAGCTCCTAAATACTGAATAATCATACGAAGTTTTTCAAGGTAGGCAATAACTTCCTCTGCAGAGCGCATATCCGGCTCCGATACAATCTCGATCAGGGGAACGCCGGAACGGTTGTAATCTACAATAGACACATCCTCCCACTCATCATGCACTAATTTTCCCGCATCTTCCTCCATATGGATTTCGTGGATGCCCACAACCTTTTTCCCTGCGGCAGTCTCGATTTCCACACCACCATCCCGGCAGATAGGCAGATACAGCTGGGAAATCTGGTAGTTCTGCGGGTTATCCGGGTAAAAATAGTTTTTTCGATCAAATTTACAATACTGGGTAATCTTACAGTTTGTCGCAAGACCTACCGCCATCGCATATTCTACCACCTGTTTGTTTAACACCGGAAGGGAACCCGGCATACCGGTACATACCGGACAGGTATGGGTATTAGGCGCCCCACCAAAAGCCGTAGAACAGCCACAGAAAATCTTTGTTTTGGTTGCTAATTCAACATGGACCTCAAGTCCAATGACAGTTTCATATATTCTACTCATTGCTTTCTTTCCTCCCTGCTACGCCAATGGACTGTGCTCGTACTCTCTTGTCTGTTCAAACGCATATGCGGCACGGATAATATTTTTCTCCTTAAAGCAGTCACCAATCAACTGTAATCCTATCGGCAGACCGTTTTTATCCTTTCCACAGGGTAAGGAAATACCCGGCAGACCTGCTAAATTTACGGAAATAGTGTAAATATCTCCAAGATACATCTTTATCGGGTCACTTAAGGACTCTCCTAATTTAGGTGCGGTAGTCGGTGCTGCCGGTCCTAAAATCACATCATATTTTGCAAAGGCTTTGTCAAATGCCTGTTTAATCAATGCTTTCGTACGAAGTGCTTTCAAGTAATAAGCATCATAATAACCGCTGCTTAAAACGAAGGAGCCTAACATGATACGACGTTTTGCCTCTGCCCCAAAGCCTTCGGAACGGGATTTTTTATACATATTGTGAAGTCCGTCATACTCTTTGGTGCGGTAACCGTATTTGACACCGTCAAAACGTGCTAAGTTGGAACTTGCCTCTGCACAGGCGATGACATAGTAAGCCGGAATCGCATATTCCACCAGACTTAAGTCAAATTCTTCTACAATGGCTCCCTTTTTCTCTAAGGCTCTTGCTGCGGAAAGCACAGCTTCTTTTACCTCCGGGTCTAAGCCCTCTCCAAAATAGTCTCTTGGAATACCAATTTTCATTCCCTTCACATCATCCACAAGAGCCTCTGTAAAAGCATAGTCCTCACGCTTTACGGAAGTAGAATCCTTACTATCATAAGAAGAAATTGCCTCTAAAATCGTGGCACAGTCCGTCACATCTTTTGCCACCGGCCCAATCTGGTCTAAAGATGAACCGTAGGCAATCAGCCCATAACGGGAAACGGTTCCGTAAGTCGGTTTAATACCGGTAACACCACAGAAAGAGCTGGGCTGACGGATAGAACCGCCGGTATCGGAACCTAATGCGTAGCTACATTCCTCAGCTGCCACTGCCGCACAGGAACCGCCGGAAGAACCGCCCGGAACATGCTCTATGTTCCACGGATTTTTCGTCTCTCCAAAAGCGGATGTCTCCGTCGTACTTCCCATTGCAAATTCATCCATGTTGGTTTTTCCTAACACCACCGCTCCTGCTTTCTCTAAATTTGCTACTGCCTGTGCAGTATAAGTCGGTACAAAGTTATATAAAATCTTAGAGGAACAGGTAGTCAGCATATCTTTGGTACACATATTATCTTTAATCGCTACCGGAACACCTGCAAGAGGACCTGTCAGTTTTCCCTCATCAATCAGCTTTTGCACTTCCTTTGCACGTTTTAATGCCCCTTCCCTGTCAACTGTCACAAAGCTGTGAACTGCTTCTTCTTTTTTCTCAATGGCATCTAAAGCGGCGCTCACCGCTTCTTCTACTGTGACTTCTTTTGCTTTTATTTTCTTGCCGAGTTCTACGGCAGTTAAACTCATTAAATTCATAGTCATTTCCTTTCTACCCTATCGTTTTGGGAACTTTAAATCCACCGTCTTTCATTTCCGGTGCATTCGCAAGTGTCTCTTTGCTGCCGTCTCCATTTGTCACCACATCCTCACGGAATACATTGTGAACCGGGAATACATGGGACATCGGTTCTACTCCCGTGGTATCAAGCTCGTTTAACTTGTCAATGTAGTCAAGCATCTCACCCATATCCTTTTTTGCATTCTCTTTTTCTTCATCGCTCAGCTCTAATTTTGCAAGGATTCCGACATATTCGATGGTTTCATCGGAAATGACATTTTTCTCTCCAGCTTTCTTTTCTATCACCGGAGCCACATATACTTCTTCCTCGTCCTCTTCTTCTACGACAGCGTCTTCCATGACTAATCCGTAAAATGCCACATCACAAATACCGGAATTGTAACATTCTGCCTGAATCTTTGTTCCCTCATATTTCAGCCCGCATTTTTCCATGGCCTTGCCGGAATACAGGTTTCTGGTATCATGTTTTGCCTCGATTCGTCTCACTCCGACCTCTTTTATCAAAAAATCCATCACTGCAGCAAGAGCTTCTGAAGTAATTCCCTGGTGCCAGTAGGCTTCACTGATACAGTAACCTATCTCCATAGCACCGACTTTCGCATTAGAAACACCTGCACCTATGCTTCCGATTGCCTCTCCGATTTCTTTTAATTCGATACACCAGACATAATGCTCTGGCTCTCTGTAATCTTCCATCCATCCTTTAATTACAGCTTTCGTCACTTCCACACTCTCATGGGGCTGCCATGTGAGGTACTTTGTCACCTCCGGCTCAGATGCCCAGTTCTGATACATCACTTCTGCGTCATTTAGTGTAAACTTTCTTAAAATGAGACGCTTTGTTTCGATTGTTTTTGTTCCTAAATGTTTCACTGTTTTCCCTCATTTCTTCTAAAATAACTCTTATCTATACCGCAAACCTTTTTTTATTGTTTCAATTTCGCATTCAATTTCCGGTAAATTCGCTCTATCATCCAGGGCTCGCTGCTCGCCTTGATTGCCTCTTCTAACGAAAACCACTTCACACCGCTGTTTTCATCCGGTTTCACCCGAAGGACATCCTCCTCATCTGCTTCTAACAGATAGGTGACGTTTAAATGTAGATGAGAGGAAACATAAACTCCTCTTTTTTCGTGACCATCCACTGTCAGAACCTCTAAGGAAAAAATATCTTCGCTTACTTCCCTGATATTCTTCACTCCGGTTTCCTCCATTGCCTCCCGCTTTGCCACAGAAAGCAAATCACGTTCTCCGTCAGCGTGACCGCCTGTCCATGCCCAGGAATGATAAATATTGTGATAAATCAACAACACCTTATCATGGGTTTTATTTAACAGCCAGGAGGACGCTGTAAAATGTGCCACCCCGTTTTCCCTGGTGAAAACATCTCTGCCTTCCTTAAGCAGCTGCAACATCACTTCTTTATCCTTTTCTTCCTGCTCATTGTAAGGTATATATTGCTCTATCTGCTGCTGTAAATTCATGGTTTCTTCTCCTATTAAAAGGCATCTCTTTATGGCTACTAACGGCTTACAGTCACAGCGTGACTTAAGCCAATTTTATCTTTCTAACTTTTTATGGTTCCAGACGGCTCAAATCACGCGGGAATAAAGTAGTCTCTCGCACATTGTCCTCACCGATTAATTTCATGGTCAGACGCTCTAAACCGATACCTAATCCACCATGAGGCGGCATTCCGTGTTTGAATACCGCAAGGTATTGTTCCATTCCATCAGACTCCATACCACGTTTTTCAATTTTGTCCATCAACATCTGATAATCATGGATACGTTGTCCACCGGTGGTAATTTCAAGCCCCTGATACAGTAAGTCAAAACTTAACGTGTAAGTCGGATCTGCCGGATCATCCATTGCGTAAAACGGACGCTTTTTGGATGGATAATGGGTGACAAATACGAAATCTGCATCACACTCTTCTTTAAAATACTGTCCGATTAACGCCTCTTCCTCCGGCTCTAAATCATATGGATTTCTAATCTGCCTGTTGTATTTTTCCGATACCTTCTTTTTTGCCTCGTCAAAACGAACGGTCGGGATTTTATCCACATTCGGAAGTGTCACATTAAGGATTTTCAACTCTTTGTCATATTCTTTTTTCAACAGTGTCACCATGTACTGTAAAAATCCGGTTTCCATTGCCATAATGTCTTCAAACCCATCAATATAACCCATCTCAAAATCAAGGCTAGTGTACTCGTTTAGGTGACGTTTGGTATTATGCTTCTCCGCACGGAATACCGGAGCTGTCTCAAAAACACGGTCAAATACGCCCACCATCATCTGTTTATAAAACTGGGGGCTTTGTTGCAAAACCGCCGGTCTGTGGAAGTAATCTAAACGGAAGAGGTTTGCCCCTCCCTCCGCACTTTTCGCTCCCACCTTCGGAGTGTGGATTTCGGTAAATCCCTGACTATATAAGAAATCCCGGAAGCCTCTGACAACGCCCTCCTGAATTCTGAATTTTGCACGCTCTCGGATATTTCTTAAAGCGATGGCACGGTTATTTAAATTTGCCTCTAAAGATGTATTTAATTTCCACTTTGAAATAGCAAGGGGCATGGGAGCCGCCGGCTCGGATAATACTTTAATTCCGGTAAGACGGATTTCAAAGCCGTTTGGTGCACGATCCTCTGCTTTCACAATTCCCTCCACTTCAATGGTGGATGCTTCTTTTAAATCTTTTAAATTGAATTTTGTCTTTCCCTCTTCAAATACACACTGAAGAAGTCCCTCTCTCTTTCGCAGCACTACGAATGCCACCTCACCCATATCACGGATGGTATGAACGGCGCCGTTGACTTTTACGGTCTTTCCCTCGTAGCTGCCGGCTAATAACTGGCTGATTTCTAATGTGTCTTTCTCGTTTACGCCTGTGATAAATTCCATGTTTGTACTCCTTTTCTTATCCTATTGGATTCGTATTGGTGCGGGGCGACATCATCTCTGACTACGTCAGAGCTGACGAAAAATGCAAAATCAGCATTCTTGCGTATTTGTTTCTACTCTAATATGTCAGAGCTGACGTAGAATGCAAAATCAGCATTCTTCTCAGCACGACAAACAAAAAGCCCCAGAAAAGCATTCGCTTTTCTGGGGCGAGATTACTGTATGATCCCGCGGTACCACCCGCATTGAAAAATGAAAGAATTATCATTTTCCCTCTCTATGTGCTTAACGCGCACCCACGTACTGACCTACTTAGCAGATACCTCGGAATACATCATCCTCAATAGTAACATCCTGCATCCAAACTATCCGGTTCAACCAGTCTGCTCTAGAGTGTTCCCATTATCTCCTCTTTCAAACAGCGCTCTCAGTCGGTGACGCTGTATTCCTGTCGACGTCTGGGGATAAGAGTCTCTTTCAACGCTTTAACAAGTTAATGTTGTAACATTTATACCACATAGTTTTTCTGATTGCAATATTTTTTTTTCAAATTCTCGTGAAAATTTTATATTCTTTATTATATTGTTCCGCCTTTTCCATAAATAAGCTGCATATCCCAAAGAAACGGCAGAAATAATCACACACAATATGACCTAAACCAAAGGTCAGGCTAGAAACCACAATCGCAAATTTCACGGAATTCTTCAAGGAATCTTCCTTGTTCTAAACCGACCGTCGGTCTATTTGTATTATTAGGCACAACTTTTGAAGTGTCAATATCTTTTGTCACCACACTTCCGGCTCCTATAACAGTGTTACTGCCTATATGAGCTCCCAGCATAATTAATGTATCAAAATCAAAGCGGTCCGCTGTATTAAGCTTCTGCAAAATTCTTCTGCATACTTTCTATTCTTCCATAATACTCTCATCGGAGATATATGCCATCCCCAAATCACGGCATGTTTTTTGATCCATAACGTTTCCTCACTTTCTTTAATACCCCAAGTGACGCAGCAATGCTTCACAACCGGTGACGATTTCTTCGTAGGTCACATCAAATTTCCTTGTGTACCAAGGGTCATCGATATCTCCCGGTCTGTCGGTAAAATCTAACAGCCTGTATATTTTATTTTCCGGATCTGTACCAAACTCATACATCATATTGCGGATGTTAAAGCTCTCCATTGCGATGAGATAGTCATATTCCTCATAATCGCTACGGCGGATACGGCGGGCGGTTTTTGCCGCAAGTCCATAATCCGTCTCACGGCTTGTACCGATACCATGGCGGGCAAGCTCCGCTTTTGCCGGTGGGTAGATGTGGTTTCCGATTTCTTCGTTGCTGGTGGCCGCGGAGGCGATGTGAAAATCGTCTGCGATGCCCTGCTTTGTCACCATGTCTTTTAAAATAAATTCTGCCATGGGGGAACGACAAATATTGCCGTGGCAAACAAATAAAATCTTGATTTTTCTCATATTTCCAGTATTTTCGGGCTTTTCAAGCCTTTTTACCTTTCTTCATTTTTCACTTATTCTGGCATATTTTGGCATATCTTTGCATATTTTTGTCATCAAT
>JAQXGQ010000132.1 GCA_029006795.1 Clostridiales bacterium
GAAGTGGTGACTATTTTCTCTCGGAGAAAAGGAGAACATATGATGTACGATATAGCAATTATCGGAGCAGGCGTCATCGGCAGTGCAATTGCAAGAGAATTATCCAGATATCAGGTAAATACCTGTGTCATTGAGCGGGAAGAGGATGTCTGCTGCGGTACCTCAAAAGCCAACAGCGCCATTATCCATGCCGGTTTTGACGCCACGCCAGGCACCTTAAAAGCACGCTTAAACGTCCGCGGAAATGAACTGATGGAACAGCTTTCCAAAGAGCTAGACATTCCCTTCAAAAGAAACGGGTCTCTTGTCGTCTGCACCAAAAACCAGGACAGAAGCGGGCTTACTACTTTACTTGAAAAAGGCGAAAAAAACGGTGTTCCGGGACTTCGGATTTTAGAGCGAGAGGAACTAATCGCTCTCGAACCAAACTTAAGCGACGACGTAACTTGTGCTCTTTTCGCACCCACCGGCGGTATCGTCTGCCCGTTCCACATGACAATGGCATTCGCAGAAAATGCTTTTACAAACGGAGTAACATTTTTCCTAAATACCAATGTAACAAAGCTCAGTAAAGACAGTGACAAATTCACCATTGAAACCATACGCACCGATATCGGTAAGCCTGAAACCATTGAAGCAAAGGTTGTTATCAACGCTGCCGGCGTCTATTCAGACACCTTTAACAATATGGTAAGTGAACACAAACTTCATATCACCGCCAGAAAAGGAGAATACTGCCTGTTAGACAAGGATGCAGGAAATCATGTCAGCCATACCATATTCCAGCTTCCTTCCAAAATGGGAAAAGGTGTTCTTGTTTCTCCTACCGTCCACGGTAATCTCTTGGTCGGTCCGACCGCTGTGGATGTAATGGATAAAGAAGCCGTCAATACTACCCAGGAAGGCTTAGATTCCTTAGCAGGCACAGCCTCCTTAAGTGTAAAAAATGTACCGATGCGTCAGGTCATTACCTCCTTTGCCGGACTTCGTGCCCATGAGGATGGCGGAGACTTCGTCATCGGCGAAGCAGAAGATGTCAAAGGCTTTATCAATGCTGCCGGAATAGAATCGCCGGGACTTTCCTCCGCACCTGCTATCGGAGAGATGGTTGCTGAAATGGTACATGACATGCTTTCCCTAAAAGAAAAAACAGACTTTATTGCTACCAGAAAAGGCATTTTGCATCCTGAGACTCTTTCTCTTGAAGAGCGTAATCAGTTAATCAAAGAGCAGCCGGCTTACGGCAATATTATCTGCCGCTGTGAAATGATTACCGAGGGTGAAATCCTAGATGCCATCCACCGTCCACTTGGCGCACGTTCCCTAGACGGTGTCAAGCGCCGCACCCGTGCCGGTATGGGACGCTGTCAGGCAGGTTTCTGCTCTCCGCGTACTATGGAAATCTTAGAGCGTGAAGTTCCTATGAGCATCTATGACATTACCAAAAACGGCGGAAACGGTGCCATCGTCATCGGACGCAACAAAGAGATTTAGGAGAGGGAGGAAAGCAACATGAAACATTACGATTTAGTCATTGTAGGTGGCGGCCCTGCCGGTCTTGCAGCCGCTGTATCTGCAAGAGATAACGGCATCGAAAGCATCCTGATTATAGAAAGAGATAAAGAGCTTGGGGGAATTTTAAACCAGTGTATCCATAACGGTTTCGGTTTACACACCTTTAAGGAAGAACTGACCGGTCCCGAATATGCGGCGCGCTTCATCTCTCAGGTTTTAGAACGTGGTATCGAGTACAAACTAAACACTATGGTGATGGATATCTCCGCAGATAAAAAAATCACAGCTATGAACCGTGAAGACGGCATGTTTGAAGTGAAAGCTACCGCTGTCATCTTAGCTATGGGATGCCGCGAACGCTCCAGAGGTGCCCTAAATATCCCTGGATATCGTCCCGCCGGTATTTTCTCCGCAGGAACAGCACAGCGGCTTGTCAATATGGAAGGCTATATGCCGGGACGTGAAGTCGTTATCTTAGGTTCCGGTGATATCGGACTTATCATGGCAAGACGTATGACCCTAGAAGGAGCAAAAGTCAAGGTAGTTGCCGAATTAATGCCGTATTCCGGCGGTTTAAAGAGAAACATTGTGCAGTGTCTCAACGATTTTAATATCCCATTAAAATTAAGCCATACTGTTGTAGATATTGAGGGAAAAAACCGTGTGGAAGCAGTTACTATCGCAGAGGTGGGCCCTGACCGCAAGCCTATCCCCGGTACAGAAGAACGTTACACCTGTGATACCCTACTGCTCTCCTGTGGATTAATCCCGGAAAACGAATTAAGTAAGAGTGCCGGTGTTTCCTTAAATCCAGTAACCTCCGGCCCGGTGGTAAACGACAGCTTAGAAACCAATGTTGAAGGTATCTTTGCCTGCGGCAATGTCCTTCATGTACATGATCTTGTGGACTACGTCTCCCAGGAGGCTTCCACTGCCGGAAAAAATGCTGCTGCCTATATTAAGAACGGTTCCGCTAAGAATACCAAAGTTATTGAAATTCTCCCGGTAGACGGCGTCCGCTACACCGTTCCGAAATATATCCGTCCTACCGAGATGGACGATACCTTAACGGTTCGCTTCCGTGTAGGTGCCGTATACAAAAACTGCAGCATCGCCACCTATTTTGATGATGAATTAATCAGTAAACGGAAACGTCCTGTTATGGCTCCCGGTGAAATGGAACAGGTAATTTTAGATAAGAAGAAATTAGGGGAATACCCGGATTTAAGTAAAATCACCATTAAAATCGAAGAAACAATATGAGAGGCTAACTATCTTTCATAGGCAGGATTTGTATCTGCACTGCGACACAAATCCTGCCTCACCCGCAAAAAGCAGTGCAGAAACGAGGAATTACTATGAGTACAAGAGAATTAACCTGTATTGGCTGCCCGCTCGGCTGCAGTTTGAGCGTTACTTTAGAAAATGGTGAAGTTACCTCCGTTACCGGCAATACCTGTCCACGCGGAGATGCTTATGCCAGAAAAGAAGTTACGAATCCCACCCGTATCGTAACTTCCACTGTTCATGTCAAAAACGGTGTTTCTGCTATGGTGAACGTAAAAACGGCTTCTGATATCCCAAAGGATAAAATCTTTGACTGTATTGCCGCTATCAAAGATATCGTAGTTACCGCTCCCGTTGCCATCGGTGACGTAATACTCACCAACGTCGCCGGAACCGGTGTCGATATCATTGCCGCAAAAAATATTGCTGCAAGCTAAGAAACCGTATCACCGTACAAATTGACTTTTATTTATGTATAGCTATCAGAGGGGATATCTTATATAATGTAGGAGACGAAATCTTAAAGTGAGGATATCTGTCTATGAAAAAAGAATTTAAAGAAGCCTTAGAGGACTCCCCTATCATTGCTGCCATAAAGGACGATGAGGGACTGCAAAAATGCCTGAAAAGCGAAAGCCGTGTTATTTTCATTCTCTACGGTGACATCTGCAGCATTCCGGACATCGTCGCCACTGTGAAAAACTCCGGCAAAATCGCTATGGTTCATATCGATTTAATCACGGGCTTAAGTTCCAAAGAAATTGCCGTAGATTTTATCCAGAAATATACCGGGGCAGACGGCATCATTACCACTAAGCCTGCCCTCATCAAACATGCAAGAGAGCTTGGTCTCTATACGATTCTCCGGCTCTTCGTGTTAGATTCGATGGCATACGAAAATATCGACCGTCAGGTAAAGACCGCCAGACCGGATGTCATCGAAGTTCTTCCTGCACTGATGCCGAAAATCGTGGCAAAAATCTGTAAACTTTCCCCCATTCCGGTGATTGCAGGCGGGCTTGTTTCTGAAAAGGAAGATGTCATGTCCCTGTTACAATCCGGTGTCATCAGTATCTCTTCTACAAACCAGAAGATATGGTTTTTGTGAAATCACAACCGTGCGCATCCTCGCACGGAGTGCTTTTATGTAATAGGAAATTCAGAGAAATTTCCTATTACATGAAAAAGCAGCCCATATGGGCTGCTTTTTCGAGGAGTTTAGTTATGAAAATGTTAATCTATATAAAGGAAATTGCCTCGAAAGAATTCTCCGGGACACAGCCTTTATTCCATGTCACCTTCGATTAACAACTGCCTGGGTTGATGTTGTTAACTCCTTTCGATGGTCTTAGTATACGAAAGAAATATGTCCGAAGTGTGTCAAATTTAAAAAAGATTTCTAAAAAAACTTTTTTTTCGTTTATACTTTCTTTAGAATTAATTACCGTTTGATTTATGTTCCAGCAAAAATCGGCTTAACTGTAGTATTTCTGCCGTTTCCAAGCTATTTTCTAATTGAATATTTCCTGTTTTTTCCGTCGGATTTAATAGCCCCGCTTCCTCTAATCTTCGTCTGGTTTCCCGTGCGGTTCCCTCTCCTCCGTCAAAAATCTGCACGTCATCTCCTAACACTTTTTGTATCATATCCTTTACCAGAGGATAATGCGTACAGCCTAATACCACACAATCCACCGGATGCAGCAGATAATCCCGGAAAAGCGTTGTCAGAAACTGTTCTAACGCAGGGCTGTCTAGCTCACCCCTCTCCACAAATTCCACCAATCCCGGACAGGGCAGGGAAATAATTTCCGCTTCCGCCCGATACTGCTGCATCAATTTCTGAAACTTCTCCTCA
The DNA here is from genome assembly GCA_029006795.1 of Clostridiales bacterium. Taxonomy (GTDB): domain Bacteria; phylum Bacillota; class Clostridia; order Lachnospirales; family Lachnospiraceae; genus Roseburia. Next base: position 4,658 of record JAQXGQ010000132.1, read on the forward strand.
CGCAGAGTCATAGGCGTTGCCATCACAAGGACTCTCGGATGATTTCCTGCATGTACTGCCGGTTTTAATGCGGGCTCAATACCAATCACCGGAATATCCTGATATTTTTCCCGCAAAATGTCAATGGCAGCACTTGTGGCAGTATTACATGCCACCACTAAAGCCTTCACCTGCTGTTTTCTTAAATATTCCGCATCTGCACAGGTCAGTTTCCGCACTTCCTCTAAGGTCTTTGTCCCGTAAGGCGCATGTTTTGAATCCCCAAAAAAAATAAAATCTTCGTTTGGCATAAGTGCCGCTAATTCCCTTAATACACTGATTCCTCCCACACCCGAATCGAATACACCGATGGGCAGTTTTCTCATTTCCATAATCATTCCTGCTTTCCAAATTATTTTCCGTCGTTTTTTAATCTACCATTTCCTATAAAATCAGTATCCTGCGAACTTCTTTTGTATGTTTATTTAAACTTCATCACTCCAGGCAACTTTACTTCCTTTATCGGTACGTGTCACCAGAAGTTTACGGTCTATCTGCTCTTTCAATTCCGTCACATGGGAAATGATGCCAATGAGCCTGTGATTTCCCGCAAGTTCATTTAATACCTCAATTGCCTGGGTTCGTGCCTGCACATCCAGTGAACCAAAGCCCTCATCAATAAACATCATATCCATGTGAATCGCACCGGCATTTCTCGTAGCAATATCCGAAAGCCCCAATGCCATCGCAAGCGCCGCTAAAAAAGACTCTCCGCCGGATAATGTTTTTATATCCCGCTCGCTGTCCGTCACAAGACTGTATACCGATAAATCCAGTCCTTCATTGGTCTTCTTTCCTGCATTGCTCTCTTCTTTTAATTTTAACATAAATTGCTGATTACTCATAGTAAGAAGGCGTCTGTTTGCCTCCTTTATAATCTGCTTAAAATACTGCCGTTGAATATAGGTTTCAAAATCAATCTTCGCAGAACCGGAAAGCCTGCCGTTCGCAGTTCGGTAAAGGCTTTTTACCACTGCATCCTGCGCTTTTAATTTTTCTCCTTTTTCAAAATAACTTCTGCTGTTTTCTAACACAGAACGGTTTGTCTCATATGCCCTGTACATGGCAAGACGTTTTCTTTCTGTCTCCTTTTGCCTGTTAAAGGCTTCTTTCCTCTGCATTTTCAGTTCCGTTACATCCTGCCGCCTTTTACCTGCGATAGCTTTTTCCATCGCCTTTAATTCTCCTGCATTGCTCTGACACGCACTACGGTATTCCTCACTTTGCCGCTCTAATGACGTAAGGCTTCTTTCCGACAGCTTTGCAGCCTGATATTGTTCCTTATCTGAAAATCCGGCTTTCTCCACCGCTTTTTCAAATGCTCTTTTCGCACCTTCCGTCTCTTTTTCTAACTGCTCTTTTTCTGCCTGTTTCTGTATCAGTTGCCCATTTCCCACATCTAATTCCTGCTTTAGCTTTTCCTGGCTCCTGCGGTTTTTCTCGAAAACTTCCCGTTTGCCGGCAAGCACCTTTTCTATCCGTGCGATTTCTTCTCGTGCCGCAGTTTCCGTCTCATAGCTTAAGCCCTCTCTGATACGAACGCACTCTTTCTGACACTCACTGTAATCCCGCTGTTTTTCGTTGACAGCGTTTTTTTCTATCTCTGACGGTTTCTCCCTAGGTGGTTTTGTCACCGGAACATATTCCTCAAAGGTACAGTCTGCCTCTTTTTTAAAATTTGTGGTTTCCTGTATTAGCCGTAGCGCAAGTTCCTCCTGCTTCTTTCTCTTTTCTTCAAAACTACTGCGGGCATTTTCTTTTTTCTCTATAGTTTCTTCTTTCTTCTGTTTTGCTGCTTCGACTTCCTTCTCACTGACTGCATCTGCAGAAAGTTTTGCCGGAGCAGGATGGCTTAAAGAGCCACAGACCGGACAAGGTGTTCCTTCTTTTAAAGTTTCCGCTAATATTCCCGCCTGTCCCTTAAAAAACAAGCTGTATTTCTGCTCATACTGCTGCTCTGCTGATTCCGCCGCAAGTCTGGCATTTTCAAATGACTCCCATGCTTTTTTCTGCTCATTGTCAAGTTTTAACTCCTGCTGTTTTAACTTCCCTATCTGCCACACCTTCCATGACAACATCCTGTCATAGGCTTCCTTGAACTTTAAATAAGCATCCTTAGCTTCCTGCTCTTTCTGCATTGCCACAGTTAATTTTTCATATGCCGGAAGGCTCTCTTCTATCCGGTGCAGTTTCTTTTTCCCCGCTTCTTCCTCTACACGAAGGGTTTCTTCCTGTTCCTTTAACATTGTTTCCTGCTTTTGGAATTTTATTCCTGTTTCATTTAGCCATTCCTTTAGCTTTTCTTCTTCCTTTCTTGCTTTTCCCATTTTTTCCTGCTTTTCGAGAAATTTTTCTTCCTCTCCTGCAAGCAGTCCGGCTTTTTTTGCCGCCGCAATCCTCTCCTGCCTCTGATTTTCTTCTAGCTCCTGTTCCTTTAGCTTCTGCTCCTTTTGTTTTAAGTAATCTAAGTTATCAAAGAGCTTATTTTCCTCCTCCGCACGATTGATTGCCCCATCAATACGTGCAAATTCCCTTTGCTGCTCTTCTAAACATTTTGCAAGTACTTTTTCCTGTTCTTTTGCAAACGTGACCATTTGCTCTAAAGAAGGTTCCTCCCCCTCCGCAAGTTCCATTCCCTCGGGGGCGATAATTCTTCCCTGCTCCTGGACTAATGCTCTTTCGTTTTCTGCAATCAACTCATCTAATGTCACAGAACGCCGCCGCAATTCTTCCTGTATATCAAAGTAAGCGCCTGTTTGAAACAGCTTGGAAAAAATCTGCTTTCTCTCATCTGATTTTGTATAGAGCAGTTTTAAAAACTCTCCCTGGGCAATCATCACTGTCTGTGTAAACTGTGGTGCACTAAGTCCGACGATTTCTAATATTTTTGCATCCGTACCGCTCTTTTTCTCAGGAAATACCGTGCCATCCGGCATCGTCAGTTCCACACTGCCTGCCACTTTCTGTTCCCTGATTTTTCCGTTTTTCAGTTCTTTTTTTATTTTATAATCCGGATTCCTGCGCACACGGTAGACTTCTCCTCCATAGGAAAATTCAAACTCCACATAGGTCTCTACACTATCTTTCGCATACTGGCTGCGCATCATATTGCCATTGCGCTCCCCTCCGCTGGTCTGGTTGTAAAGCGCATAGGTAATGGCGTCAAAAATTGTTGTCTTTCCGGCTCCTGTATCTCCGGTGATTAAAAACAATCCCTGCTCCTGTCCCGAGAAATCAATTTCCGTCTTTCCGGCATAGGAGCCGAATGCCGACATAGTAAGTGCCAATGGTCTCATTTTACGACTCCTCCATATTCTTTCCTAATACTTCTTTTAGCAACGCATCTTCTTCTTTTGTCATTTCCCTGCCATTCATGTCCTTAAAAAAGGTACAGAATGCCGCATAGGGATTTAGGTCCTCTATCTTTTCTTCTGAAAATTCCAAAAGTCCTCTTGTTCTTGCATTATCAATACGGATCTCTAAAATATGGTCAAAATTCGCCTCTAATCTCTCTTTCGGCTGATAAGCCTCCACTTCATCCGTCAGAGTAATGCTGACAAAATCCTGCCGCATCTCTTCCGTAGCTTCCGCTAAAATCGTATCCAATTCTCCCACTAATTTACGCACCCTGCGCAACGGTTTTAAATGCAAGGTAGAAATCTGCGGAAGGCTTCCCTTTTCTCCTAACTCCACTACAGTAATACTTTTTTCATCCTCTGCTTCACTAACGGAATATGGGAGCGGCGTTCCACAATAGCGGTTCTTTACACAGCCAATTTGCTGTGCCCTGTGGATATGCCCTAATGCCGCATAGTCAAAAACCTCTAACACCGCCGTATCCACATTTTCGATACCTCCTACCATCCGTATCTCCGAATCGCAGGTTTCCGGTTCCATCCCGGATGCCGTATAAAACTGATGGCTCAAAAGTACATTACGCCTTGAAGTATCAATTTCTTCCCGCTCAATCACTTTTCTCACCGCCATATCGTAGCTTTTGATTTCTTCCTCAAACATTCCTCTCACATAGCCCGGCTTCACAAAAGGCAGCAGATAGAAATCCACTTCCCCAAATTCGTCTGTTAATGTGACCTTTTTGATGTGCTCCTCCGCTCTTACCGGCGGCATTCCCGCAATATACACCTTATGTTTTGCTAAGATACTGCTGGCAAAATCGATTCGTTTGGCACTGTCGTGGTTTCCTGCGATAAGAAGCACCGGTATGGAGGGTGTAATTGCATTCAAGGAAGAAAGAAACTCGTCAAATATAGACACTGCCTCGGCGGAAGGCACCGGAACATCATAGATGTCGCCCGCAATCAGAACTGCATCCGGTCTTTCTTTCTTGGCTGCTTCTACAACCTGTCCTAAAATATGACGTTGTTCTGCACTCATATTGTAATGATGTAATTGTTTTCCTATATGTAGATCTGATAAATGAAAAATTTTCACAAAAATGTTCCTTTCACTTATAAATTATTTCAACACTTTCTAAAATTGCAAGAAAATATTCCCTTTTCAAGGCATTTCTGCTATAATTGTGATAGGTCGTATGTACTGGAGGTGACAGCATGAAACAAAAAAACCTTTTTGATAATTATAAATATTGCGAAATATGTGGAAAACCTATGGCTTTATCTTATGAAAAAGACGTTTGTCCTAATTGTATGGAGGAGAAGCTCTTCCATGAGGTAAGAGAATATATCCGGGCAAATGATGTAACGGAATATGATGTAGCTTATGAATTTCACATCTCTGTACGCAAGGTAAAGAAATGGATTCAGGACGGTCGTATCGAATACAAAGAAGGAACTCCTGTCAACGGTATTATGGATGTTCACTGCAAGATATGTGGAAAACCGGTTACTTTCGGAACTATCTGTGCAGAATGTCTGAAGCAGTCTGTCACTCCGTCTCACAATACCACTCCGACAATTGAGAATGACACGGATACTTCTCGGCAGAAAGCCGGTCGTATCTCCTTCCTTGCGAATCCGAATGGAAATTAAATTCTTTTTTCTATAGTAAAAGGGTGTCCGAAAGCATTTTGCTCCCGGAAACCCTTTTTATTATTTATCTTTCTATTATTTCAAAAATCCGTTGATAATCTGCTCTTCTGCTTCCTTCTCCGTCAATCCTAAGGTCATCAGCTTAATCAACTGTTCTCCCGCAATCTTTCCAATTGCCGCCTCATGGATAAGGTTTGCATCAATATTGTTCGCTGTCAACTGAGGACTTGCTGTGACACAGGCATGATCCATAATAATCGCATCACATTCACTATGTCCGGCACATGCTCCGTTTCCGTTCATAATAGAGAAAAACTCCTGTTTTGACTCACCCTTTGCCACGGAACGAGACACTAAATTCACACTGGAATTATCTCCATTTAAATCTACCATAAAATCGGTTTTTGCATACTGTTTTCCATGCGTCATAATCTTTTCATGGATTTCTAAAGAAGCTCCCTCTGCAAGGTCTCCTCTGGTGACACGGATGGTAGAATCGATTCCCTTAATCTGGGTAGTTTCCATCTCCATATGTGCCCCTTCTTTTAAATGGACTACGGTCTCCGGATTCATAATATTTTCACCGTTTCCGTCTCCCTCTCCATAATGACGCTCCACATAACGCACTTTCGCATTTTTCTCTAAATAAAAAGTATGAATACCATCATGCTTGGAAGTATCCACACCACAGTTGTGGATGCCGCAGCCTGCCACAATGGTCACGTCTGCGCCCTCTCCGATATAAAAATCATTATATACGCTATCCTGCATACCGCTTTCACTTAGCAGTACCGGGATATGCACACTTTCATTTACCGTTCCCGGTTTAATAATAATATCAATGCCGTCCTTATCCGTTTTTTGCACGATTTCAATATTGGCAGTTGAATTTCCGGCAACCCTCTTTCCGTTTGCACGGATATTATAGGCACCTTCCGGAATTTCATGCAGTCCTGCTACCTGCTCTAATAAATTTTTCTGTACTAAATCCATGGTAATATTTCACCTTTCTGTAACCTGCAAGATTGATTCTTAAATCTTTTCCACGAGAGTCTGACAGGTTTCTGCTGTATGCAGTAATTCCGGCAGCACATCTTCCTTTGTTCCGATGGTCTTTACCCTGCCATCTGCAATAACAACAATTTTATCTGCAATATCCAAGATACGTTCCTGATGGGAAATAATAAGAATCGTCCCCTGTATTTCATCACGCATCTTTTCAAATACTTTAATCAGACTGTTAAAGCTCCAGAGGTCAATTCCCGCCTCCGGCTCATCAAAAATAGAAAGTTTGGTACCCCTTGCGGTAATCATGGCAATTTCAATACGCTTTAGCTCTCCGCCGGAAAGACTTCCGTTAATCTCACGGTCAATGTATTCTCTCGCGCAAAGTCCCACTTCTGATAAAATCTCACAAATCTCTGAGACATTCATTTCTTTTCCTGCTGCAATAGTAATCAAATCTTTCACCGTCAGTCCCTTAAAATGTACCGGCTGCTGAAAAGCATAACTGATACCATGTTTCGCCCGCTCTGTAATGTCAAGATCGGTAATATCCTCTCCGTCTAACAAAATCTGTCCGCTGGTAGGTTTGATAATACCTGCAATAATTTTTGCCAGAGTAGATTTTCCACCGCCGTTTGGTCCTGTAATTGCAACAAAATGTTCATCAATATTTAAACTGACATCTTTCAAAATTCCTTTGTTGTCGTGGTTGTCTTCCACTTCATAAGTAATATTTCTTAATTCTAACATGCCTCTCTCCTTTGGCGCTTACTTCGTAACGATGCGTGGATACTTAACCATGATTGCGTCTAACAATTCTTCGTCCGGCTCAATCTCATAACGGAAAATGCCCTTATCCCCCTTACAGATTACGGCATAAACTTTCGCATCTGCCTCGCCGGAAGTCAAATTTTTATATGTAACGGAGCGGTCGTTCTCATATTTGTAAATTCCTCTATCCCCTCTCGGCGCAATGGCAAGAACGTCGTCCATATGAATATTGGCAAGATTTTTTCTTCTGCTCTTTGCCCTGATTCTGGCAAAACGCAAATCACCATCATAATATGTGTACTCCCACTCCGTGCTCATACGGAAAGTCTGAAAATACCAAAGTACTGCAAACGCCACTGCCGGCGCAAAGAAAATAATTGGTGTAATAAAAGTAGCACATAAAAACATCAAACATGCTAAAATAAACCACACCACGTTTAAAACTTTCTTTCCACCTGTCATTTTTTTAGGAACAATCACTAATATCTCGTGCATCGTACTCTCTCTCTTTCTTTTTTGTAATCGCTTTTTTCGCATCATAGCGCACTGACTATATTCTAAACTATTTTTTGAAAAAAAGCACTCCCTATCTGGATTTTTATTATTTTATCATGTAAAATAGTGGCAGAAAAGGTTTTTTCGTAAATTTTCGTTGCTTTTATTTTTATTTAAGAAATTATGCCGCCAAATGGCAGGAAAGGACTTCAATACCATTATGATTACTTATGATTATTATCCCGATTCTTTCCAAACTTTTCAGGATGGAATTGTCAGAGAATGGGCACTCACCAACGGTATCGGCGGTTATGCCGGCAGTTCCTTAATCGGAGCACATAACCGTACGCATCAGGGCTACCTGATTGCAAGCCTTCATTCCCCCACAGAGCGCTACCTTGTTTTTTCCAAAGTCAATGAAGCTTTTTTCTGTGGAGATAAAACCTACGATTTAGAAACCTCCCAGCACTTAAAAAATGGGAAAACAGTGTATACAAACGGGCAGGAGTACCTCACTTCCTTTTCCTATGACGGAAGCGTACATTATACCTATCAGTGCGGTAATCTGACCATGAAAAAGCATATTAGCCTAAAGCCCGATGAAAATGTCTGTGCCATCTCCTACGAAATTGAAAATACCGGAGAAGAAGCGACACTTTCCCTTGTTCCCCTTTTTAATTTCCGGGAGCACAGTGATTCTTCCACACTAGATACCCTAAAATTTGAAATGTCGATTCTAGGAAATTCCCTGTGTCTGATTCCCGAAACACGCCCGGAGTATTCCATTCTGTTTCAGGTCAGCGACGGAACATTCACCGACCACACTCCGGTTTATGATAAAAATATGCAGCTGCAAATTGAAGTGGACTTAGAAACGGCAGGACTAGACACTCACTACTGTCCTTATGAAATTACCGTTTCGATTCCTGCAAAAAGCACAAAAAGGCTTTCCCTGCTCTGCTCTCTGCTCCCTTCCGGCGGCACTTTTTCAGACATTACAGAAGAAACCTCTTTTGACATTTTAGCCGAGCGCCTTGCTTATACCAAAAAACTCTACGAGACCGCCGGCTTTTCCGATACCTTTGCCAACCGTTTAGTGCTTGCGTCAGACCAGTTCTTATCCTACCGCAGTTCTACAGGACTGAAAACCGTCCTTGCGGGACTTCCCTGGTTTACAGACTGGGGACGCGATACCATGATTGCCTATACAGGACTGGTGCTGTGTACCGGACGCAAAAAAGAAGCCAAAGAAATCCTTTTGACATTTGCACGCTATGTCCACCACGGAATTGTGCCTAATATGTTTCCTGATGACAATACACCGCCCCTTTATAATACAGTGGATGCGTCTTTGTGGTATTTTTATGCAGCATGGCAATATCTGCAGTATTATAACACCCCGGAGGATTACCGTTTTATCGAAGAAAAAATCTATCCAAAATTAAAGGAAATTATCGCCGCCTACCGAAAAGGAACCGATTTTAGCATTTACATGGAAGAGGACGGTCTCATTCATGCCGGAAGCGGACTTGATCAGATTACCTGGATGGATGTCCGGGTAGGCGACTGGGTTGCCACCCCCCGCCACGGAAAGCCGGTGGAAATCAATGCCCTCTGGTATAATGCCTTAAAGGTTATGGAGAACCTTGCCGGACGTTTTGAGAAGAATGCCGATTGCAACGGTCAGACTTCTGATTGCGAAACTGCCGAAGATTACCGCACTCTTTCCGAAAAGGTAAAAACTTCTTTCCAAAAAAAATTCTGGTGGGAAGAAAAGAATTGCCTTTATGATGTGGTAGACGGTGACGAAATAGACGACCATCTGCGTCCTAACCAGATTTATGCCGTATCTCTGCCCTTTACCATGTTAGACGCCAAGCAGGAAAAATCTATCGTCTCTGTGGTCGAAGAAAAACTTTATGCAGGCTGCGGACTGCGTTCTCTCTCTGCCGACCATGCCGAATATCATGGCATTTACTGCGGTTCCCTGCCAAAGCGGGATGCAGCTTACCATCAGGGTACCGCCTGGGGCTTTTTATTAGGCGGATTTCTAACTGCCTATTTAAAAGTACATGAACACTCCCCAGCGGCAATCCGTCACGCCTTAACCCTGCTTGAGCCGTTGAAAAACCACCTGACCACAGACGGCTGTATCGGCTCTATCTCTGAAATCTTTGACGGAGATGCACCACATCATCCGAGAGGCTGCTATGCCCAGGCTTGGAGTGTCGGAGAGGTACTGCGCGCATACACACAGGATATCCTTCCTTTCCTGCCCCAGGATTGAATCAATTTTTGTAATAATATAAATTTTTTTGAAAAAATATAATTTTAGCCTTGACAGCACGCTTATCTTCATGTAAAATTATTTTTGCTGTGAGGCGAGCCCAGTTAGCTCAGTTGGTAGAGCAGAGGACTGAAAATCCTCGTGTCTCTGGTTCGATTCCGGAACTGGGCATTCGGGTAGAATTATTTTCTACCCGAATGTAAATTTTATATTTTATTTGCGGGTGTAGTTCAATGGTAGAACACCAGCCTTCCAAGCTGGATACGTGGGTTCGATTCCCATCACCCGCTTTTTTCATTATCATAATTCCACATCCGTTTTTCACGATATGCCTTTCATAATAGTTTTTCTTGTCGGGTTACATCCGCTGCATTGCATTTATTCTATTTTATATCCATTTTGCATCACTGCCCATAATAAAAATATTTTAGAAAAACTTCACGATTTTATACTTTCTTAGAAATGCCGTCTATGATATGCTAGTACTATCTGTTAAGAAACAAAAGGAACAATTTTGATAGAAACGGAGTGAATTACCAATGGAAAAAAAGACGGATTTTAAAGCACTTTCTAATAAAGCAAAGATTCAGTATATCTGGGATTATTACCGACTGCACATCCTCGTCACCATCGTTGCGGTTGCCATTATTGGTTCCCTGATTCATCACTTTGTTACTTATCGGGAACCTCTTTTAAATGTCATTATGATTAATACCGTAAGCGGAGATATGACCAATGCAGACGGGTTTGACGAATTTTTAGATGCTTACGGTTACGACAAAAAGGATTATCCCGTTTCCCTGTTCGGCTCTTTACGCTTCCCGGAAGCCGATGCCGCTACTTCCGCACTGTCCTATCAAGATTACGAAGTCCTTGCCACTATGATTGCCGCAGGAGACGAGGACTTATTTTTCGGCACCGGCGATGTTTTCTTAAACTATGCAGAACAGGGAGCTTTTATGGACTTATCAAAGGTTCTCTCACCGGAAATCTTTGAAAAATACAAAGACAACATGATTTATTCTACTGATGATGGGGAATGTGACCCGTATCCCTGCGCTGTAGAAATCACAGACAACGAATGGCTGAAGAAAAACGGCTATTATGACGGCAGCTGCTATTTCGGCATTTTTCACCGTGTGGAAGACCTTACGGCACCTACACAGTTTGCGGAATTTCTTTTAGCCCAGTAATAAATATGAGAACAAGCCCCTCAATCTTTGAGGGGCTTGTTCACTTTGAGCATGGAGTGCTTTTTATACTTTATTCCAGTACTACCACAGAATATGCCGGCATTGTAAGGCTAGCGTTTTCTAATTCTGCTCCGGTATTTCCCGTCAGAAGCTCCCCTGACACTCTTAAGTCTGCTCCGGTTCTTCCATTTAAAGTAAGACCTGACACATCCACAGTCTGCTCACTCTCCGAAAGATTGTAAATCAGTGAAATTTCGGATTCTTCATATGTTTTCCGAATTACGCACACATTATCATCAGAAAGGCTCTCTTCTAAAGAAACCTCTCCCCTTGCAATCTCGGGATAAGTATTTCGAAGCTTAATCGTTTCTTTCACAAACTCGTAAATGGAGTCTCCATCTGTCCTCTGTGTCTCTAAAGAACCATATTTCATCTTGACAGTATCCATGTCCAACGGTCCATGGCACATTCCCTCTGCCGAGGCATCCTCACTCCAGTACATCGGTGCACGTTTATTTTCATCCTTTCCTGAGCCTTTCATCCCAAGCTCCTCTCCATAATAAAGGAAGGCACTTCCTGACATTAGGAGATTCATTGCCTGTGCTATCTTTGTCTGATTTTCACTGTAATCTCCCGAATAATATCCGGCTCCCCTTGCCATGTCATGGTTGGTATAAAAAGGCGCATCAATATAATTTTGATTATAAGAAGAAATTGTTTCCTGTACCCGTTCTAATTCTTTGCCATAGGATATTGCGGAACCATCCTTTAACGTAGTTGCAATAATACCCGTACTGTCTGCAAAATCAAAATCGAAACAACTGTCAATCCCACCTGCATAATATTTCGCATAGGTTTCCATGTCATTCCAGACCTCCGCCACAATATAGGCATCCTCTTTCTTCCCTTTCACCATATCTGAAAACCAGGAAAGAACTTCCACATTAGCATCCACGCTTCCACTATAATACTCCTTCGCTGCATCCAGCCTGAAACCGTCCACACCTAAATTGAGCCAGAAATCTACAATCTCTTCAAACTCACTCCGTAAAGCCTCATTCTCCAAATTTAAATCCGGCATTTCACTCCAGAACTGGCATTCATAATACCAATCTGTCCCATCTAATAACTGATAGCCGTTTCCCCCTTCTTTGGAAAAATGATAATAATCTACATATGGACAAACCTCTGTATCAGGTTCCTCCCCTTCCGGCAGTCCCTTCAAATAATCTGCCGCACTTAAAAACCACTCATGCTTAGAAGAGGAATGATTCATCACCAAATCAATTATCACATGAATTCCCCTGTTATGGCATTCCTCCATAAACACCTTAAAATCTTCCAAACTGCCATATTCTTCATCAATATCGCAGTAATCTGTCACATCATACTTATGATAGGTAGTAGAGGGCATAATCGGCATCAGCCAGATACCGTTACATCCCAAATCGCTGTCTGTACTGTCATCCCCATCATTAATGTAATCTAAATTCTCGGTCAACCCCTTCAGGTCACCAACACCGTCTCCGTCGCTGTCATAAAAACTGTAGACAAAAACCTCATACCATGTCCGGTAATTATCGTCAATCACATTGGACTCTTTCCCATTGACCTTCGCCATCAGTTCAGCCGCTGTTTCCGCCGGACTTTCTGTTTCCGTATTTTCTGTATTTTCTGTACTTTCCACAGTATCGGCTGTTTCCCCTGCACTTTGTCCACATCCGGTGCTGCTTATTGTCAACATTCCCGCCAATATACCCGCTAATATTTTCTTTTTCATTTTTCTTACCATTCCTCTCCTTCTTAAATCATAAGGAAAAAAGGCAGAAACTTTTGATCCCTTTTTTCAAAAATCTCTGCCCTTTCTCATATATAAAATTATTGGTACACAGCCTTAACCTTTGACTGCTCCACTCATTCCCTCCACATAGAATTTCTGTGTAAACAGGAAGAGAATTGCTATCGGAATAGATACTACTACGGCACCCGCTGCAAAACAGGTATACCAGCTGTCGATATACTCTTTCTCTAACATTTTCCACAAACCGATAGATACAGTGTAATACTGCGCATCCGCACGGCAAATAACCTTTCCGAAGATAAAGTCAATCCACGGTGACATAAAAGAAGTTAAGATGGTATATACGATAATCGGTTTACTAAGCGGTACTGTAATTTTCGTGAAGACCTGCCATCTGGTAGCGCCATCAATAATAGCAGCTTCGTCTAATGATTTCGGAATCGTATCAAAGAAACCTTTCGCCACATAGAAACCGGTACCGGTTCCTGCTGAGAACACGATAATCAATGCCACACGAATCATTGCTCCGTCTGCTAAATTTAATGCCTTTAAAATATAATAAACGGCAATCATGGACATGAACGATGGGAATAAGCCCAAAATCATGGCAATGTTCATAAACGGTTTACGCATTTTAAAACGCATTCTTGACATACAGTAAGCTACGGAAAGTACAAATATCGTAGAGATAATACAGGTAAATATCGCTATGATAAATGTATTCATAAACATTCTCGGGAAGTTTAAGATACTGGTATCTGTAAACAGCCTGATATAGTTGTCAAAAGTATAGGTTTTCGGGAAGAAAGTGGTCACATAGGAACCCTTTTCTGCACGGAAACTGGTAAGTACTACCCAGAAAATCGGTAATACCCAGATAAATGCCAGAACCGCTAACAAAATATGCACCAGCACATTTACAATCGTTTTACGGACTTTTGCTCCGGATGTAACTGTTTTACTCATTACATGAATCCCTCCTCGTCTTTGTAGGATGCGGTGTTACGATAAGTCACCAGTGCAACAATGGCAAGGACAATGAATGTCATAATACCAATAACGGCACCTAAGTTATAGTAGTTCTTGTCAACCGTTAACTTATACAGCCAGGTAACAAGCAGGTCTGTCTTTCCTGCGGTCGCATCCACCGGTGTAGGATTTCCTCCTGACAGCAGGTAAATAACGTTAAAGTTATTGATATTTCCGGTAAACTGTGTAATCAGATACGGTGTCATAACAAAGAGCATATACGGCAGTGTAATCTTAAAGAATGTCTGTACTGCATTTGCACCGTCAATCTTTGCTGCCTCGTAAAGTTCTGCCGGAATATTCTGTAAAATACCGGTTACCTGAAGTATCGTATATGGAATACCAACCCAGAGATTGATAACAATAACAGTGACTCTCGCCCAGGTAGCATCGGTAAAGAACGGCAATGCCGTATCAATAATTCCATATTTAAGTAATAACGTATTTACGATACCTGTCTGCTGTAACATACTTCTCATAATAAGAAGGGATACAAACTGTGGTACTGCAATGGAAAGTACAAAACAAAATCTCCAGAACCCTTTTGCCTTTGTCTCTTTCCGGTTGATAATAATGGCCAAAATCATGCCAAAGATATAGTTTAAAGCGGTTGCAAAAATCGCCCAGATTAAAGTCCATCCTAATACAGAATAGAACTGTTTTCCAATACTGTCTCCAAAGTTTAAGATTTTTTTGAAGTTGGCAAGTCCTACCCAGTCAAACAATACCAGATGCTCATTCACCTTACTGTAATTGGTAAATGCCATACTGATGTTATAGAGCAACGGCAACACTGTAAAAATCAAAATTCCCATCAATGGAGCAGCTAATAACAATTTATGTAAATTTTGATCGAACAAACTCTTGATGTCTTCTTTAAAGCTGTTTAAGTGCTTTCCTTGTTTTGCCAGCACTTCTGATTTATAAGAACTCTTGACTGCTTCTCTCCAGACAATGATAAACATAAATGTCAGGTAAAGAGTAGCCACACCATAAAGGAGTATCAGCGAGGACTGGTCTCCTGCTGTATATTCATAGATACTCTTTTTCTCATTCCATACTTTCTCCTGCTCTCTCCAACCAAGGGATGGGAGCATTGATAAATTATAAATTCCAGAGGAAACCATGAACCAGATATAAGCGACTTCTATCGCCAGAAACATGATTCCTTTTGCAATCTGTTTGTGTGCAATATTACCCAAGCCCATAATGAGCAGGGAAATTTTCGTTATAATATTTCCCTTTGTCACCGCATTTGTCACGGTAAAGGGAGTTGGAAATTCGTTTACTTTTTTTACACCAGCCTTTTTCACGTTATGGGCCTCCTTAATAACGTTTTAAAGACTTCCGAAGGTGCCTTGTGGCACCTTTGGAAATCTGTTATCTCTTACATGTTACAATTCTTACTGTGCAAGATCTGTATTCATCGCTGTGTTCATTTCTTCTGTTTTCTCAGCAGCATTGTCATGTGTAACTTCACCAGAAATGATTGCATTACCCATGTTCTCTGCCGGAGACCAGTAGTTACCCATCTCGCTTACTAACGGCTGCATGATGGAAGTATCTGTCATAACCTTTGTTACAGCTGCTGCGATTGGATCATCAGCAATTTCAACATTAATGTTGGTAGGTAAGATGTTTCTCATCTCATAGTGAGCTTTCTGAGCATCCTCACCTGCAAGGTAAGCTGCTAAAGCCATAGCAACCTGTGGATTTTCAGCATTTGGATTTACACCGATTGCTTTAGATCCCATGAAGGATTTCAACTGACCTTCTGTTCCACCGATATTAGCTGTCGGAAGAGCTGCTACACCGAAGTTATCTCCTAAAGCTTCTTTTACAGCCTCTGCATCCCATGTACCAGAGAAGATTGCATTTACACTGCCATCACGTAAACCAGAGATACCAGCACCGTCTTTATCGTTGATGAAGTTTGGATTTGCTGCTAAATCTACAAGGTAATCAGTAGCTGCTGCTGCTTTGTCACCGCCAAAGTCAATACCAGCTGCTGCATCAGTACCATCACCGAATAATGTACATCCATTTGCTACGTAGAATGCCTGAATATACCAGGAGTTGTTTAATGGGAAGGATACTTTTCCTTTCTCTAACATGGTATCTAAGCTCTTGATGTCATCCTCTGAGAATACGCTGGTATCATAGTACATGAACCATGTATTAGAGGTGAATGGGAATGCTACAACTGCGTCATTGTATGTTACAGATGCTACGATAGACTCAGAGTTTGTAGATGTTACATAATCTAAGTAGCTTCCGCCTAATTCTGCAAGTCCGTTTGCACCTACTAAATCAGGAATATTATCGTTTGCTAACATATATACATCAGCAGAACCCTCTACATCCTGGGTTACAGTGGTTTTTGCATCACCTTCTGCGCATACGCCATATTCAAATGTGATATCCCAGTTTGGATGTGCTGCGTTGAAAGCATCACACTGTGCAGAAAGCCAGCCTGTATCCTGATCTTCCTGTGGGCTCCATACAGTAACAGTTCCTGCCCATGCTTCTTCCTCTGCCGCTGCGTCATCAGTTTCTGCAGCTGCTGCATCATCAGTTGCTTCTGTGGTAGCTGCTGCTGCATTATCATCGCTGCCTGCATTTCCTGCTGCTGCCCCGTTTTCTGCTTTGTTACCACAGCCTGCAATCATTGTTGCTGCCATTGCTGTAACAAGTAATAAAGATACTGCTTTCTTTTTCATTTTTTCCTCTCCTTATCTTTTAAAAAAAGTTTTATATAAAATGCTTACGCATCCTATACCGTAATTACCTGCGATAAACAGTAGCCAGTGTTCTTATCCATGCCCGGCGTTCTTCGCTTAAATGATCCCGTCCAAGTCTCCATCTCCAGTTATTTCCAACTGTGGAGGGTGCATTCATTCTTGCCTCATTTCCCAGTTTCAATAAATCCTGCATTTGAATGATTACCAAATCTGCTATACTTGCATAAGCAGCGCGGATAAGTGCATCCGGTATTTCTTCTTTATATTTAATATTCAGATATTCATACAAATAAGCCAATTCATAATCGGTCTTATCTCTGAAATAACCAACAATCGTATCATTGTCATGGGTACCCACGTAAACCACAAGATTACTGTCCGTATAATTATGTGGAAGGTTTTCGTTTGCGGTATCGTCGCCAAAAGCAAACATCAAAATCTTAATGCCCGACCATCCGGTTTTTGCCAACAGCTTTTTTACTCCAGGCAAAGAATACTTTGTTCCTATATCTTCCACAATAATGTGTGTATCCTTCGCTGCCTTTTCAATGACCTCTGTGAGCTTTTTCCCCGGTCCTTTATTCCACTTGCCATTTTTCCCGTTTTGTGCCTTATCAGACACGGTATAATATTTTACAATTCCGTTAAAATGGTCTAAGCGGATAACGTCAAACATTGCTGCCTGCTCTGTGACCCGTTTCTGCCACCACAGAAAATCATCCTGCTCCATGCGTTTCCAATTGTAAACGGGGCATCCCCATTTCTGTCCTTCTTCTGTAAAAGCATCCGGCGGAGCTCCCGCAACACCATCCGGTGTTCCATCTTTTTTTAATAAGAACAACTCCCTGTTCGCCCAGACATCTGCACTGTCAGCACCTATGTAAAAAGGCATATCCCCTATTAAGCGGATACCGCGGCTATGTGCATATTCTTTCAGAAATTTCCATTGTTTAAAGAACTCATACTGACAAAACTTATAAAACAGAATATCATCTTTTAGCTTTTCCCGATATTCTTCCATTGCTTCCGGATACCGGTCCCGAAGAGGCTCCTCCCAACTCTGCCACTCTTTATCACCAAAATGCTTTTTCAAAGCCATATAAAGTGCATAGTCATCAATCCAATCTTCTGCTTGTTTCAAAAACTGCCGAAACTCTTCTTCTGTTTCATCAAATCTGGAATATGCCATTCGAAGCACTTGATAGCGGTTCTGATATATCATGGCATAATCAATGTCAGTCTCGTCTGTTCCCCAACGAAAACTGCGAATTTCTTCTTCCCTCAGAAGTCCCTGCTTTACCAGGTTATCTAAATCAATCAGATACGGATTACCTGCAAATGCGGAATAAGACTGATATGGGCTGTCACCAAACCCTGTGGGTCCTACCGGCAACATCTGCCAGTATCGCTGTTTTAAATCCACCAAGAGATCAATAAATTGAAATGCCGCATCTCCTAATGTTCCTATGCCATATGAAGATGGCAAACTTGTAATTGCCAGAAGAATTCCTGCTCCTCTGGTCAGCCGTTTTGCCTCCAATTCCGTTCCCCCAGTTTCCATTCACTTATCGTTTTTCGTGAGTTTTCGTATCTGAGATAATTTTATTACTGAAAACGTTTTTTGTCAACGAATTTGCAAGTTTTGATATCGTTTTTGCCATATTTAACGTTTTTCTTTGCTCATTTTTGTGTAAATTAACAACCATTTTTTAGTTTTTTTTCGAAAACATTTGACAACCTCGCGCATTTCCTTGTAAAACGCCTTTTTCTTCGATATAATGAAAGTAATTTAACACAATAAATATCATTTTAGCAGAGGAAAAAATATGGCAACAATTAAAGATATTGCCAACCGTCTCGGTGTTTCCATCAGTACCGTCTCTAAAGGACTAAACGGTGCCAGTGATATCAGCGAGGACTTACGGCAGTTAGTACTTGATACCGCAGTAGAAATGGGATATGCAACCAAGAAATCCAAAAAGACAGAGAACAGAAAGCTGGCAGTTTTTATTGAAAATATGGAGTACGACACTCCCGACCAGTTCGGTTATGATATTATATTAGGTTTTAAGCAGAATGCTTTTCGCTATGACTGGGATGTTACGATTATTCCTGTCACTCCTGCTTTTCAATTAGAAGAAAAATATGATACCTATATGTTAAAAAACGGCTTTTGCGGCGCCTTTCTGGTAGGCTTCGCCCTGCATGATGAATGGATGCGGCAGTTAGAAACCACCACTATGCCTACCGTTTTGTTTGATAACTATATCAAAAGGAATCCCAATGTATGTTATGTAGGTACAGACAATTATGAGGGAATCGACACTGCTGTAGACCATCTTTATACATTAGGTCACAAAAAAATTGCATTTTTAAACGGTTCTCTTCATTCTATGGTATCGGAAGAACGTCAGGCAGCATACTACGATAGTATGCGGGCTCACGGACTTGATGTCATTGAAGAGCTGACTGCCTATGGCTACTACGTTGCTGACAGTGCAAAGTATCATGTTCCCGCCTTCTTAGGTGCAGGAGCAACCGCCATCATTTGCGGCAACGATCTAATTGCCTCCGGTGTCATAGCTGAATGCAGGCTGCGTGGTTTCCGGGTTCCTGAAGATATCAGCGTCGTGGGATTTGATGATATACCTCTAGCCGCCTCCTTAGTTCCCCCTCTTACAACCATCCGGCAGGAACGAAATGAACTTGGAAAATGTGCCTATGTCGTACTCAATTCTTTAGTACACCACATTCCTTTCTGCCGGACACAGATAAGGGCAAGACTGGTAGAACGTGAGTCTACCGCACGATATCAGCCTCCGGCAAGCCGGAAATCAGCCGCTGTTTCAAAACCGGAACAACGCTAAATGATTCATCCTTCCCACCGCCGGCTGTTGAGGCAGCCGCTGCGGTGATGGGGGTGAAAGCATGCATCCATACAATTATCTATTTTCTTCCAATAATCTCCCGTACCACGCGTCCTAACTGTATCAGTACTGTTGGTGCCCCCGCAAGAAGTGCAATCACTCCAATCTGTCCCATTGTCATGACTTCCACAGCAAAAAGTTTTCGCAAAAGTGGAACCTCTGTCACTGCTGCAAGAAGTAGAACTCCTAAAATAAACGCTCCGAGGCTGTACCAGTTACCGGAAAATCCAATTTTAAAGATGGAATGTCTGCTTCGGCAGTTAAATACGTGAAACAAACGGGATAAAGTTAAAGTTGCAAAAGCCATCGTGCTTGCCATTGCCGCACTGCTCTTAAGTCCTACATGAAACGCTGCCATTGTACAAATAGCAATTAATCCTCCCTGCCAGAAAATACGCCTCATAAAAGAAAGTGTTAAAATTCCCTCCTTCGGATTTCGCGGTTTTTCCGAAAGAACATCCTTTTCCATAGGCTCCATACCGATAGCAAGCGCCGGGAGAGAATCTGTCAGAAGATTGATAAACAGCAGATGTACCGGTGCAAAAGGCATCGGCAATGCCGCAATAGAAGTATAGAGAACTGCCATAATCCCTGCCATATTTCCGGAAAGCAAAAATAAAATGGCATTTCTTATATTTTTGTACACATTTCTGCCGTTTGCCACCGCTTTGATAATCGTAGCAAAATTGTCGTCTGCTAAAATCATAGACGCAGCATCCTTTGAAACCTCAGTTCCGGTAATTCCCATAGCCACGCCGATATCTGCCTTTTTTAATGCCGGGGCATCATTGACACCGTCTCCCGTCATGGAAACGATTGCTCCTCTTCGCTGATGGCTCTCCACAATTCGAATTTTATTTTCCGGCGACACTCTGGCAAATACGGAGATGTTACCGATAAGCTGGTCTAACTCCTTATCCGTAATGGAATCTAATTCCGTTCCCACCATAGCAATATCCCCATCTCTAAAAATTCCAATCTGTTTTGCAATGGCAGTTGCCGTGATTTTGTGGTCTCCCGTAATCATCACCGGACGAATGCCAGCTCTCCTTGCCGCTGCCACCGCATCCTTTGCTTCCTCTCTTGGCGGGTCAATCATTGCCACCAGACCGATAAAGATAAAGTTCTTTTCATTTTCTAACGTAAGCGTTTCTCCCTGCTTACTCTCCCTGTATGCAAAAGCAAGCACACGAAGCCCCTGCTCGGAAAACTCCCTGTTTTTCTCTTCTATCCTTTGAGTGTCTTCCTTTGATATTTCCCGTATCGTTTCACCGTCACGAATACTTACGGTGCGTTTTAACAACACATCCACTGCACCCTTTGTCAGCACGGTATCT
>JAQXGQ010000133.1 GCA_029006795.1 Clostridiales bacterium
TCAACTACCTCTCCATTTCTTATTGTTTTAAATGATTCTTCCAGCATTTGTTCAAAGCTCATTTCTGACATTCTTTTGAACCTCCTCAATAATTTTGTTTGGGGTAGAAGCCCCTGCGGTAATACCTACGTTATCGACGGACTTGAGATCCTTCAAATCCAAATCTTTTACAGTTTGTATATAGTAAGTATTTTTGCATTCTTTTTTACAGATTTCAAATAACTTCTGCGTATTAGAACTATTTCTGCCGCCAATGACAATCATGGCATCCACCTGTGCTGCAATCTCTGCCGCTTCGGTCTGCCGCTCCTCGGTTGCATTGCAGATTGTATTTAAAACAATTATATCATAACCTTTTTTAGTTATAATTTCAACTAATTCTTGAAATTTATTGTAATTAAATGTCGTTTGTGATACAATACAGACTTTTTTCCCTTTATCAGCAGTATAATTTTCGGCATCTTCCTTATTAGAAATCACTGTCGTGTTCTCCGGGGAAGACCAGCTTTTAATACCCTTTACCTCCGGATGATCTTCATTGCCGATAATAACAATCTGGCATCCTTCTTTACTATGCTGCTCCACCAACCGATGAATTTTCAACACAAACGGACAAGTAGCATCAATCATTTCAAATCCCAACGACTTTATTTCTTCATAAATACCCTTTTCAACGCCATGAGCACGGATAATCACGGTTCCCTTTGGAAGCTGCCGCAATTCTTCTACACTGTTTACAACTATAACACCTTTTTTTTCCAAATCACTCACTACTTCTTCATTATGAATAATAGGGCCAAAGGTATAAATTGCTCCATCTTTTTCAATTTCTTCGTAAACGGTATCTACTGCCCGTTTTACCCCGAAGCAGAAACCGGCGCTTTTTGCCAATGTCACTTTCATAATTATTGTTCCTTTTTTACTTTCTCATAAATACTGTAAATGGTTTCCACCACTTCCTCAATATTCATATCTGAACTGTCCACAAGTACTGCATCCTCTGCCTGCTTTAAGGGAGATGTTTCCCGATGCATATCACGGTAATCTCTGTCAATAATATCTTTTTCAATTTCTGCTAAATCACAATCCGTTTCCTTCGCAGTCAGCTCATCGTATCTTCGTTTCGCTCTTGTTGCTGAGCTGGCAGTCAGATAAATCTTCACCTGGGCATTCGGCAGTACACAGGTTCCGATATCACGTCCATCCATAATCACATCCGCCTTTGCCGCAAGTTCCTGCTGTAATTCCACCAGTTTTGTACGAACCACCGGATAGACACTGGTGGCAGATGCCATATTTCCCACTTTTTCGGTACGAATGACACCATTGACATTCTCTCCATTTAAAATGACCTGCTGTTCTCCACCGTCATAAGCGATGGTAACATCCACCTTCGGACATGCCTCCGCAATAGCTTTCTCATCCTCTGCACAAATACCATTCTGCAAAAAATAATATGCCATAGCACGATACATCGCTCCCGTATCTACGTAAATAAATCCTAATTTTTTTGCCAGTTTTTTGGCAATCGTACTTTTTCCAGCTCCTGCCGGACCATCAATTGCAATATTCATACTCATATTATATTTTCCCTTTCCTTTCAAATCATTCGCGGGAGGAACATTGATTTTTCTCGCTGCACGCATAAATCATAGTATCCTGCCCCGCAGAGCTTCCCGCCAGATATCCGGTAGACCAGGCAATCTGTAAATTATATCCACCGGTCATTGCATCTAAATCTAGCACTTCTCCGCAGAAGTACAGGTTTTTCACACGTTTAGACTCCATAGTGGAAGGATTGACCTCTTTCACCTTGATACCACCCTTTGTGATAATTGCCTCGTTAAAGTCTCTTAATCCATTTAAAGTCATCGGAAATGCCTTGATTAATTTTACAAAAGAAAGACGTTCCTCCCTGGTAATTTCATTGACCTTTTTCTCCGGGTCAATACCGCTTAATTCAATCATCACCGGTATCATTTTTGCCGGGAACAATCCGCCTACGGAATTTTTAAACTGTTTATTTTTCGCTTCCTCAAATTCCCGCAAAAGCCGTTTGTCTAACTGTTCTTCAGAAATTGCCGGTTTTAAATCTATGATCATGGAAAGTCTTTTTTCTGTCAATGCAGGCTTTAAGGCTGCACTGGCACTCAAAATCAAAGGGCCGCTGACCCCAAAATGAGTAAAAAGCATTTCCCCAAACTCCTCATAGAGCAGCTTTTTCCCGTCAAAAATGCGTACCTCCACATTTTTTAAGGAAAGTCCCTGCAACTGTGTCACATAGGCCTCCACCGTGTAAAACGGTACTAAAGAAGGTCTTATCTCTGTCACGGAATGACCAAGCTCTTTTGCAAATCGATAACCGTCCCCGGTTGATCCGGTGGTCTGATAGGAAAACCCGCCCGTTGCCACAATGACCTTATCTGCAGCAATATCAGTTCCATCTGAAAGCCGAACCCCTGTAACCTTCTGAAACATTTTATTCTCCAAAGAGCCTTGTCTTTTCTGCGGCGTTTTTTCCTCTGCCGCACTTTCCACTTCTGTATGAAGCAAGGTTTCCACTTCTGTATGAAGCATCACTCTTACTCTTCTTTCTTTCAACGCCCTCTGTAACGTTGCAATCACATCTGAAGAATGGTCTGATACCGGAAATACCCGGTTTCCACGCTCTACCTTCGTTTTCAATCCATTTTTTTCAAAAAAATCTATCACTCTTTCATTATCATAGGCATAAAACGCACTATATAAAAACTTGGAATTTGTCATCACATTGGAAAACAACTCTTCCATATCACCGGCATTGGTGATGTTGCAGCGCCCTTTTCCGGTAATATAAAGTTTCTTTCCAAGCTTTTCATTTTTCTCTAACAATATTACCTCATTGCCGCTGTCTGCCTCTGCAGCCGCTATTGCCGCGAACATTCCTGCCGGGCCACCGCCAATTACTATTATTTTACTCATTAAAGTCTGTATCTCCTATTTTCGCATAACGCATTTTGATGGAGTCATCAATAAAATTTATCTCATCATTCTCATATACCTGATACTCGTCCCAGATTTCCTCTAACATCTCTAAGGTAGTCGCCACCTCACCCTGCTTTTTCATGCAAAGTGCTACAATCAAGGCATTAATCACACTTAAAGGTGCCACCAAAGAATCCACGATGGATGCCATATCACTCTCCGCTATCAAATTGCAAGAGGAATAGAGATTCATAGGAGAATGAACACTGTCTGTTAATGTGATTACCTTCGCGCTACGGTTATTGGCAAACTCCATCGCCTTTAAGGTACGCATGGAATATCTCGGAAAACTGATACCGATAATCACATCTTCTTTTCCAATCCGCACCATCTGTTCAAAAATCTCACTGGAACTGCTGGTTTGTATCAGATGCACATTCTCAAACATCAGTGTAAAATAAAATGCCATAAAACTTGCAAGAGGCGCACAGCTTCGTATTCCAATAATATAGATATGTCTGGCATTCAAGATGGTATCTACTGCCAGTTCAAAAGCATTCTCATTTATTTTTTCCAGAGTAGAATGGATTCTGTCCGCATCTGCCTTTAATACAGACTCTAAGATTTTCGACTGGTTAATTCTGCCATAAGTAACCTCCATCCTCTGAAGAGAATTTAATTTATTTCGCACCAGTTCTTCTAAGGCATTCTGAAATTCAGGATAACCTTTATAGCCTAAATGAGTAGCAAAACGAACTACGGTAGATTCACTGACTCCTACTACCTCTCCTAGCTTTGCCGCCGTCAGAAAGACAGCCTTATCATAATTATCTGTTATGTATGTTGCAAGCCGTTTCTGTCCTTTGCTTAATCTGCTGTAACATTCATTGATTCGATTGCTTAAGTCATTGGTATTACTCATAGCGCTCCTCACTTTATGCCTTTTGTTACTGCATTCCCTCTTCTTCACATACTTTTTTAGGGAATTCCGACATTATTTTATTATATCAAATCAGTCTTTTTTTGCAAGAGTTATAGCACCCACTAGCTCTGCATCACCTTCATCCGATAAAACTCCCCCTTCAATTCCATCAATTCCTCAAAAGTACCGTACTCCACACAATGTCCATCCGCAATCACTGCAATTTTATCTGCATCACGGATGGTAGAAAGACGATGTGCTACAATAAAGGTCGTTCTTCCTTTGGTAAGGTTTCCTAATGCCTCCTGAATCAGTTTTTCGGAAATACTGTCAAGTGCCGAAGTTGCTTCGTCAAGTACGATAACACTTGGTTTTCGTATCAATGCCTTTCTAAGCCCTGTCTCCACATAACGGGTAGCAAGGCTCTTGTAGGAAGTATAATAATAATTCATAGGGATATTGATGGCTATCAATGTCACTTCCAACCCGGCATAAAAAATGATATTTCTCACTGTGTCAGGATTTTTCATTGTGACATCATTGATAATATTTGCTGTAATAATGGGCAGCACCCATACACAGGCATGTTTTATAAAAAAACAGATGACTGCCAAAACGAATTTATGATAATTTCCCTTATAAAGCGAAACTAAAATACGCATAGGATGCCCCTGATTTTGCCTGTAGCTTTCAATAAACCAGCTTTCCGTATCTATCTTTTTCCGTGGAGATGTTTTTTTCTCAAAATCGTTCATTTCCGTTTCCTTGTTCTTTCGTTTTTCTATCTGCTAACTACTTCTTCAACCAATATTAGCATAATCTGTTGGTAAAGGAAAGCCAGTTGCTCTTCTTTTATATATCCATCCCCCAAAACAATTCTCCCTCTATAGAAAACAGATTTTCAATGGCGATAACCGTTCCATCCTCTAATAAAATCTGATGTTCATATTCATTGATTTTTTTCACTTTTCCCATGACTGTGAGATAAGCCCCTCCACTCTTTTTCTCATCCGGCTTAAAATAAGTAAATGTAATTTCCGGTTCTTCAGAAAGGTTCTCCCGTATCATTTGCAAACGCTCATCTAGCATCTCTTTTCTGTTCTCATCTAACTCGCTTTTTTCCTCCGTAAGCCTTGCGGTTTCCCTTATGGCTGCATCATGTCCGGTCAAAGCCGCAAAAGGAGAAAACTGTGCTGCTCGATCTAGAGGTAACATCTGTGGATGGTTACGAGAAACCGGATGAGGCAGATGTATAATATCATCATATTTATGCTCATCACTCATGCCTTATGCCCTCCAATCTGCTTATTCCGTTCTCTCGTCATAGCTCCCTCCTGTAAATTCATGCCCTTAAGTATAGCATTCTTGCCATATTTCTTTTTTACCGCAAGCATGGCTTCCTGTAATTTGCGTTCTTTGGCAAACCTTATTGTTTCTTCTTCCCGCTCCTTTTCCACTGCTTCATAGTCGGTAAATAAATCCAACTGTTCAAAGGATTGTGTTTCTGTCACAGAGTTTTCTTCCACCAAATGATTTGCGACTACCGTTACCCTGCGTACCAAAAGCTTTGGGTCTACAATTTTGTCATACAAATCCATCACTGCATCTGTAATCAACTTTGTGGATGAGGTCTGTCTGTCAAGGTTGACTGTTCCGTGAGCATGCTTCGGGACCTTTCTTCCGTAGCGGTCTACCGTAACCTCCCCTTGATAGCTTTTTCTAACTGCCGGATTCGAGAGATTTTCAATATCATAGCCAATCGTCAACACCATCTGATCTGTCACCAGTTTCTTTTCCACTAAATCCAGCACCAGCAAATCTGTCATTTCCCGGACAATCAATTTCCCTTTCGTAAAATCATAGGGACATTGCAGCACCTGTCCGGAACTTATACTGTTAGTCTCCGGCTTATATGCCTTAATCAGCTCAATGGTAGTCGGCTCCCACCCCCATGCGTGGTCTATAAGTAACTCTGCATTAACTCCAAATAACTTGTATAAAAGGTCTTCGTTATAGAAATCCTTAGAACTGCCTACAGAACATCTCGCAATATCACCCATCGTATAAAGTCCAACCTGCTCTAACTTTTTCCGGTAGCCATTTCCTACCCGCCAGAAATCTGTGAGGGGTCTGTGATTCCACAAAAGTCTCCGGTAACTCATCTCGCTTAGCTCTGCAATACAGACACCATTCTCATCCGGTGTTACACGTTTTGCCACAATATCCATCGCCACCTTACACAGATACAGATTCGTTCCTATTCCAGCAGTTGCGGTGATGCCGGTTTCTGTCATAACTTCCTTAATTATTTTTGATACAAGTTCTTTTGCAGTCATCTGATAGGTACCGAGGTAATGAGTCACATCCATAAATACCTCGTCTATGGAATAAACATGGATATCCTCAGGGGCAACATATTTCAAATAGATATTATATATCCTGGTGCTATAATCCATATAAAAAGCCATTCTCGGCGGAGCAACAATATAGGTCAATTCCAATTCCGGATGCTCCTTCAATTCTCCGGCTAAATACGAAGAACCTGTAAACTGTCTCCCCGGTGCCTTATTTCTCCTTTCGGCGTTTACCTCTTTGACCCGCTGCACCACCTCGAACAATCTGGCTCTGCCCGGTATCCCATAGGTTTTCAGAGATGGAGATACGGCAAGGCAAATCGTCTTTTCCGTTCTGCCTGCATCTGCTACCACCAGATTCGTGGTAAGGGGATCTAACTGCCGTTCCACACACTCCACGGAGGCATAGAAAGATTTCAAGTCAATTGCTATATAAATATGCTCTTCGTTGTCACACATACTCTCCCCTCCCATTTTCCATCTTTTAAATGTTTCGTTTTTCGTTCTATCTCATCCTTGAAAAACTTTATATATATTATACCAGAAAATTTGTTCGATTATCATATTTTTTTTATTTCATAAGAAAAGCCTTACTGAATTAACGTATGAAAGTACTTGCTTTTCCTACAAAATCAAAAAGACATCCGCCAAAGCGGATGTCCTTCCTTTCATCTCAATATCTAATTATACCGGATAAGCACCATTCTTTGTATCTGCGATGGTCGCATCTACTTTTTTCTGCTGTGCCTCACGATATTTGAAGAACTCAGTTGCAACCTGTGGGAACAGAGCGTAGGATAAAACATCCTCATCCTGCTGTTTCCACTGTTTCATCTCAGCTTCAATCTTATCTAATTCCGGCTCAAGCAAGTCTGCCGGACGGCAGGTAATTGCATTTTTCTTTTCTTCCCCGAGAACCTTGTCAACGACTTCAGGATTGAATGGTTTTACTGTCTGACCATATTTTCCAAGTAAAACATCTTTTGTCTCTTTAGTAGCAACTTTGTATCTCTCACCCATTAATACGTTGAATACAGCCTGTGTACCTACAATCTGGGAAGAAGGAGTAACAAGTGGTGGCTCACCGAGGTCTTTACGAACACGTGGCACTTCTGCAAGCACTTCTTCGTATTTGTCCTCTTTTCCCTGCTCTTTTAACTGAGAAATCAGGTTGGATAACATACCACCCGGTACCTGGTATAATAAAGTTTTGATGTTTACGCCTAATACCTTCGGGTTCATTAATCCGCTCTCTAATGCCTCTTCACGCATTGGTCTAAAGTAATCAGCGATTTCTGCTAACTTGTTCTGGTCTAAGCCAGTATCAAACTCTGTACCCTTAAATGCCTCTACCATAACCTCTGTAGCCGGCTGTGAAGTACCTAATGCAAATGGAGACATTGCCGTATCAATAATATCACATCCTGCCTCTACTGCTTTCATGTAAGTCATGGAAGCAACACCGGAAGTATAGTGTGTATGAAGCTCGATAGGAAGCTTGGTAGAATCTTTTAATGCACGAACAAGTTCGTCTGCCTTCTGAGGAACTAAAAGTCCTGCCATATCCTTGATACAGATAGAATCTGCACCCATATCTTCGATTCTCTTAGCCATATCTGTCCAGTAATCTAAGGTATAAGCATCTCCTAAGGTATAAGAAAGTGCAACCTGTGCATGACCTTTTTCTTTGTTACATGCGGTTACTGCTGTCTGTAAGTTACGCAAATCATTCAGACAGTCAAAGATACGGATAATATCAATACCGTTTGCAATAGATTTCTGTACGAAATACTCTACCACATCATCTGCATATGGACGATATCCTAAGATATTCTGTCCACGGAATAACATCTGTAATTTTGTATTCTTGAAACCTGCTCTTAATTTACGAAGACGATCCCACGGATCCTCTTTCAAGAAACGAAGAGAGGCATCAAATGTAGCACCACCCCAACACTCAACAGCATGGAAACCAACCTGATCC
>JAQXGQ010000134.1 GCA_029006795.1 Clostridiales bacterium
GATAGGATTGAAGTGTTGTCACCGGGAATGTTATATGGAGGTCTTGATATAGCGACAGCAAAAATGGGTAAATCTAGATGTAGGAATGAAGCTATTGCAGAGGCTTTTCACTATATGCATATTATAGAGTCTTGGGGAACTGGAATTCCAAGATTATATAACAGAAGTGCTGAGTATGGTCTGCCAGAGCCTTTATTTGAAGAATTTGGAGATGGAATTAAGGTTACGATGTTTAGAAAAGTAAGCAGTAGTGCTCAGAAAGTAAGCAGTGCTGATAAAAAAGTAAGCAGTAGTGCTCAGAAAATGAGCAGTGCAGATGAAAAAGTAAGCAGTACATTTGATAAATATGTTTCGCTTTTAAAGGAAGCAGAAATAACAGATAAATTTATTATAAGTATTGAAAAGGTATTTAACGCATGTGGTACGGATACTGCGTTTGGACAAGCAAATGTTCAAGCGTGGTTAAAGTGCTCAAAATCTAAATCTACAAATGTTATGAAGGCGATGAAGATAGCAAAGGTTATTAAGAAAGTTTCAGGTGCTGGATTTGGTAAGTATCAATTTATAGAGTTGTAATGATTTGGTAAAATCATTTTTTGATAGTAATATGCTGGAGAAAATCACATTGTGGTGCAGTGTAAAAACAATGCAAAAGAGCGTCTATGTAGGATTATTGCTTAGCTTCTTGGCTGCGATCTTGATTGGAATGAAGTGTCTTTTTTCACTTTATTCAATAAGAAAAATCTGATAAAATGAGAAAGCAAAAAGGTTGAAAAATATAGTAGTATGGAGAAGAGACATGAAGAAAGCGGTATTTTTTGATATAGATGGAACCATCTGGAATGAGAAAATGCAGATACCGGAAAGTACGAGAGAGGCATTAAAAAAGTTAAAGGAAAATGGGCATTATGCGTTTCTTTGTACAGGAAGAAGCCGTTCTAATATCAGAAGTCCGAAATTGTTAGAGTTAGGCTTTGACGGAATGGTAGCAGCCTGCGGAACCCATATTGAGTTTCAGGGAAAGAAGGCATTTGAAATCCTTCTGACAAAGGAACAGCTGTCTCATGCGCTGAATACTTTGAAGAAACATGATATGCCGGTGGTATTAGAGGGGCCGGAATATATCTATGTGGATGAAGCAGAATTTACGGAAGACCCCTATGTCATTTATCTGCGGCAGGAGTTAGGGAAAGATTTAAGACCTATTACGGGAACAGAGGGTTATAAGGTAAATAAAATGAGTGCGGCTATCGGTACAGCGGACACGGACAAATTTATCAGGGATTTAGGAGATGAGTTTGAGGTGATTGTCCATGAGGCAGATGCAATTGTGGAAATCGGCAGAAAAGGATTTTCCAAAGCCACTGGTATTGAAAAAATGTGTGAACTGCTTGAGATTGCAAGGGAGGATACTTATGCCTTCGGTGATAGTGCCAATGACTTGGAGATGCTTTGTTTCGTGGCACATGGAGTGGCAATGGGAAATGGCACGAAAGAGGCGAAGGAAGCGGCAGAGTATGTAACCACGGCCATTGATGAGGATGGTATCAGAAACGGACTGTTGCATTACGGATTGATTTCATAAAGATAGAAACAGGAGGAGCAGATTATGGCAAATATTATGGATTATTTGGACTGGCGGGGAGATTTGTCCTTCGAATCATCCGAATTTAACGAGGTAGATAATCTGATTTTGGCACAACTGGTATATGTGGACTTTGCAGGGATTGTACCAAAGTTAGGAAGCGGTGAAAAAATTACTTTAAAGGAAGCGTCGTCACGTTTTTTTGAAACACATGACGAAAAAGAGATATTAGAGCGGGTTTCCATGACGAAAATGGCTGCCTTTGTGATGAAGAAGATGGCAGAAACCAGACGGTTCGGAGAGATACTTCTATCTGATTATGTGGACGATATCAGTGATGAAGAACAGTCACAATTTTCTGTTGTATGTATTACTTTAGAAGATGGAAGTCTCTTTGTTTCATTTTGTGGAACCGACAGCACGATTGTAGGCTGGCGTGAGGACTTTAACATGGGGTATCTTGCTGTTACACCGGGACAGCTTAAGGCGGTGGATTATCTGAATCAGGTGGTTACCCCCGAATATCAGGTGGTGCGGGTAGGAGGGCATTCTAAAGGGGGAAATCTTTCCGTTTATGCTTCTGTGAACTGCAAACCGGAAATTCAGGAAAAAATTGTGCAGGTATTCAGTAATGATGGTCCGGGTGTTTCAAAAGAAGTGATGGAGAGTGAAGCATACCAGAGGATGCTGCCGAAGATTACTACGATATTGCCGGAGGAGTCTATTGTCGGAATGCTGTTAGAGCATCAGGAAGATTTTAAGGTGGTGCACAGCACCCAGAGTGGACTTCAGCAGCACGATGCCATGTCATGGGAAGTTTTAGGAAACAGTTTTGTCTATGCCGAGCAGATGGCGGCACAGAGTATTCTTCTTGACAAAACCATGAAGGCATGGCTATATCAGCTAGAGGAGGAAGAACGTAAGCAGATAGTGGAGACAGTCTTTGGCATGTTAGAGGAGGCACAGATTAAGACAGTGGATGAGTTTTATCACAGTCGTTGGAAGGCGGTACAGGAGTTTATGAAAGCAAAGAGTAAACTTCCGGCAGAAACACAGAAAGTGTTTACGAAAGCGTTGAAACTCTTGTGGAGTGAGGGAAACAAAGCGATGAAGGAACAGATGAAGCAGGCGGTAGCGGAGAGAAATCTAAAAAAAGTATAAAATAACAAAAAATGGATGAAGATATAAAAAAGAGAGAAAACAAAAGAAAATGAAAGAAAAAATAAGAATATATTCTGAAATATGGGAATATATTTATTTGCAGATTACAAAACAAAAATCTATTATATGACTATCGGTTAGCACTCGAACTAAACGAGTGCTAATAACCACTCAAAAGAACAAAACAGATTATTATGAGAGCAGGAGGAATGTAGCATGAAATTAGTACCATTAAGTGACAGAGTTGTATTAAAACAGTGTGAGGCAGAGGAGACTACCAAGTCCGGTATCATCCTTACAGCCAGTGCCCAGGAGAAACCTCAGGAGGCAGAAGTTATTGCAGTCGGCCCGGGTGGAATGGTAGACGGAAAAGAAGTTACCATGCAGGTAAAGGCAGGTCAGAAAGTAATCTATTCGAAATATGCAGGAACCGAAGTGAAATTAGACGGTGAAGAGTACATCATTGTAAAACAGAATGATATCTTAGCAGTGGTAGAGTAAACCGTATTTTTGTAAAAATCATTACAGAAATACTTATTATGAAATAAATTATAAGAAAGAGGTAGACAGACATGGCAAAGGAAATTAAATATGGCACAGAAGCGAGAGCAGCATTAGGTGCAGGTGTAGATAAACTGGCAAATACCGTAAGAGTAACATTAGGACCAAAAGGAAGAAACGTAGTGTTAGATAAATCCTATGGTGCTCCATTAATCACGAACGACGGTGTTACCATTGCAAAAGAAATCGAGTTAGAAGACGCTTTCGAGAACATGGGAGCACAGTTAGTAAAAGAAGTTGCAACAAAAACCAATGACGTTGCAGGTGATGGTACAACCACAGCAACCGTTTTAGCACAGGCTATGGTTCAGGAAGGAATGAAGAACTTAGAGGCAGGTGCAAACCCAATCATCTTAAGACGTGGTATGAAAAAAGCAACTGACAAAGCAGTAGAAGCAATTCTTGCAATGTCTTCAAAAGTAAACGGAAAAGACCAGATTGCAAAGGTTGCAGCTATTTCCGCAGGAGATGAGGAAGTAGGAAACATGGTTGCAGACGCTATGGAGAAAGTTTCCAATGACGGTGTTATCACCATTGAAGAGTCAAAGACCATGCAGACAGAGTTAGATTTAGTAGAAGGTATGCAGTTTGACCGTGGTTATGTTTCCGCTTATATGTGCACCGATATGGATAAGATGGAAGCTGTTTTAGACGACCCATATATCTTAATTACAGATAAGAAAATCAGCAACATTCAGGAAATCCTTCCTCTGTTAGAGCAGATTGTTCAGAGCGGAGCGAGATTATTAATCATTGCTGAGGATATCGAGGGTGAAGCACTCACCACTTTAATCGTAAACAAACTGCGTGGTACTTTCAACGTTGTAGCAGTCAAAGCACCTGGTTACGGTGACAGAAGAAAAGCTATGTTAGAGGATATTGCTATCTTGACAGGTGGTCAGGTTATCAGCTCTGATTTAGGATTAGAGTTAAAAGACGTTACTATGGATCAGTTAGGACGTGCAAAATCCGTGAAAGTTCAGAAAGAGAACACGGTTATTGTTGACGGTGCCGGTGATAAAGAAGCCATCTCTGCAAGAGTTAATCAGATTAGAGGACAGATTGATGAGACTACTTCTGAATTTGACAAAGAAAAATTACAGGAGAGATTGGCGAAATTAGCAGGTGGTGTTGCAGTTATCCGTGTGGGTGCAGCAACCGAGACTGAAATGAAAGAGGCAAAACTTCGTATGGAAGATGCGTTAAACGCTACAAGAG
This sequence comes from Clostridiales bacterium, assembly GCA_029006795.1. Classification (GTDB taxonomy): domain Bacteria; phylum Bacillota; class Clostridia; order Lachnospirales; family Lachnospiraceae; genus Roseburia. The sequence continues at coordinate 4,526 of JAQXGQ010000134.1, forward strand.
CTGCGGTAGAAGAGGGTATCATCGCAGGTGGCGGTTCCGCATATATTCATGCAACCAAAGAAGTAGCAGAATTAGCTGAGACTTTAGATGGTGATGAGAAGACAGGTGCAAAAGTTATCTTAAAGGCATTAGAGGCTCCGTTATACTATATTTCTGCAAATGCAGGTTTAGAGGGTGCTGTTATTATTAACAAAGTAAAAGAGTCTGCAAACGGAATTGGATTTAATGCAGCTACTGAGGAATATGTAGATATGGTAGCAAATGGTATTCTTGATCCGGTAAAAGTAACAAGAACTGCATTACAGAATGCAACTTCTGTAGCATCTACTTTATTGACTACAGAGTCTGTTGTGGCAAATATCAAAGAAGATGCTCCTGCAATGCCGGCAGGTGGCGGTGCAGGCGGAATGGGTATGATGTAATTTCTGGCACAAACCAATTTGATGTGATTAAGGGAGGATATACTTTTTATGGTATGTCCTCTCTTTTGTGTTTGGAAACAATATTTTTTGATAGAATTGCAAAGAAATAAAAGATAAAAAGACAATAAGATGAAAAATCATAAAAACATTGTAAAATTCAATGTATTGTGCTACAATTTTACCAAGTTAAACCAAAATGTACACGCAAAGAGGAAAGGGAATACTATATGGAAGTTCTGGCGGTATTTGATGCGAAGGATTATCAGGATACAGTGGATGTATATGAGAAATATTCCGTGCGGGGAATTATTAACAGAAATGGAAAAATCGCCATGCAGTGCAGCAAGGATGGGGAATATAAAATTCCCGGCGGGGGATTGGAAGCCGGAGAGGATTTTACACAGGCTCTTGTTCGTGAGATACTTGAAGAGACCGGACTTCATGTGATTGAAAGTAAAATAGTGGAGCTTGGTGAAATAAAAGAAGTGAGAAAAGATTTGTTCAATCCGAAAAAGAAGTATATTTGTCATTCCATGTTTTACTATTGTGAGGTAGAAGATAAGCAGGAAGCATTAAAACTTACCCCCAGTGAAATTGCAAAGGGATATGAATTAAAATGGGTAGCTCCACAGGAAATTTATCAGCGGAACATTCTGATTGAAAAGGATCCCTGGATTATTCGGGATACTGCATTTGTAAAAATGCTTATAGACAAGAAAGTACTTTTACCTTAATTCAGATTAGAATAAGAGAGGGAATAGAATAGGGTCGCGAAAGCGGCTCTATTTTTGGGTGGAACAATCCCGAAAAATATGATATAATGAGCGCAAGCGAGTCAACATGCTGGCATGATTGACGAGCGGCGAATGTTAATCATGTGCCGGTTTTGCACATGATATACTATGCAGGATAGTAGCGTCCATGAATTTGGGAGAAATCTGCTATTATAAAGAGGAATAAGAAAAGGAGCAGGAGAATGGGAGATAATTTTATTACATTAACCATTGGAAAACAAAAAAATATCGCATTAATTGCGCATGACAATAAAAAAGCGGATTTGATTGCATGGTGTGAAACCAACAAAGAGATTTTAAAAAATCATTTTCTTTGTGGAACGGGAACTACTGCAAGGATGATTACGGATAGAACAGGACTTCCGGTGAGAGGATATAACAGTGGTCCGTTAGGCGGTGACCAGCAGATTGGTGCTAAGATTGTGGAGGGAAAAGTGGATTTTATCATTTTCTTTTCGGATCCTCTGACAGCACAGCCACATGATCCGGATGTAAAGGCACTTTTGCGTATTGCACAGGTATATGATATTCCGATTGCAAATAATCGTGCGTCTGCAGATTTTATGATTAAATCCCAGTACATGAATGAAGAATATGAGCATGAGATTATCAACTTCCAGAAAAACATCAAAGAACGTTCACAGACATTGTAGGAGGAAAAGAAATTTCATGAGTAAAGTAGCAATTATTTCTGACAGTAATAGCGGCATTACACAAAGCCAGGCAGGAGAATTAGGAGTTACGATTTTGCCCATGCCTTTTTTTGTGGGTGATAAGACATTATACGAAGATGTAGACTTGACACAGGACGAATTTTACCAGATGCTTTCTGAAGATGCTAATATTTCCACCTCCATGCCACTGGTGGGAAATGTGACCGATACATGGGACAAGCTCCTTGAAACTTATGATGAGATTGTACACATTCCTATGTCTTCAGGACTCAGCGGTTCCTGTGAAACGGCAATGATGCTTTCTTTAGATTATGACGGAAGGGTACAGGTTGTTAATAATCAGCGAATTTCTGTGACGCAGCGTCAGTCGGTACTTGACGCAGTGGCGCTTGCAGAGCAGGGAAGAAGCGCGGCAGAGATTAAAGAGATTCTAGAGCGGGAGAAATTCGAATCTTCCATTTATATCATGGTAGATACATTGTATTATCTAAAAAAGGGAGGAAGAATCACACCTACTGCAGCAGCATTAGGAACTCTTTTGAAATTAAAGCCGGTACTGCAAATTCAGGGAGAAAAGTTAGATGCCTTTGCAAAAGCGAGAACGGTAAAGCAGGCAAAAAGTATTATGATAGAGGCAATGAAAAATGATTTTGCCAACCGTTTTCATGATCCAAATGGTGAGCATATGCACTTAGAAATGGCATACACACATGATTTAGAAGCAGCCGAAGCCTTTAAGAAAGAAGTGGAAGCAGAATTTCCTGGAATGGAAATTGTTTTGAATCCATTATCTTTAAGCGTGTCCTGCCATATCGGACCGGGGGCACTTGCGGTAGCATGTTCTAAGAAGATACCGGAATTAGAGTAAAAGCGAAGTTATGATTGAAAAGTATCTATTATTGTAAAAAATGGTCAGGTTCTTGTTGTGGACCTGACCATTTTTGGATGAAGGAATTATTCTTTTTTGGCGGACTTAATGCAATGTTGTTTCTTCCAAACAAGATAAGTGATAAAGAGAGGAAGTCCGGCACCTATCCAGGCAGCAGGGTCGGCAAAGCAGACACCAATGAAACCAATTTCTGTGGGAACGAGAAGAATGACACCAATCCGGCATATCATTTCTATGATACCGCTTAACATGGGGATAAGTCCCTCGTTTAATCCCTGCAGGGCATTCCGGTAGAGGAAAATCATGCCTAGAGGCAGGAAAAACCAACTGATGGTGGTAAGGTACTGCATGGCATAGGTAAAGATTTCCTCGGAAGGATTGCTTACAAACCAACTGACAACAAACTCACCGCCGAAGATACAGAAAACAGCGGCAAAGACAGCAGTACCGATGCAGAGAAAAAATCCCTGTTTCATACCCTCAGAAATACGATCATACCTGCCGGCACCTAGATTTTGTCCGCAGTAAGTTGCCATGGCAGTACCGAGAGTGGGCATTGGCTGTGTGGCAATGTTGTTCACTTTACAGGCAGCGGTAAAAGCAGCTACTACACTAGAGCCGAATACATTGATGGCACTTTGCAAAATCATGGTGCCAATGGCAGTAATGGAGTAGTTAAGTGCCATGGGAATGCCGATGGACAGCATATTTTTCACACCCCGGGCATCAAGATAGTAATCGTCACGGGAGGTTCTTAAAATGTCAAATTTCCGGAACATATAGATGAAACAGAAAACAGCGGAAACTCCCTGGGCGATAATGGTTGCATAGGCAGCCCCTGCGGTACCGAGGTTTACTGTTACAATCAGAAAGATGTCTAGAATAATATTTAGTACCGAGGAAAAAATTAGAAAGTAAAGCGGAGTTTTGCTGTCGCCGATACCTCTTAATATGCCGGAAACCACATTGTAAGACATGGTGAAAATAATACCGGCAAAAATGACTTTAATGTAACTGTCTGCCATCGCAACAATATTTTCGGGTGTGTTCATCCAGAGAAGTAAGAGTCTTGATGCTGCTACTGTGGGAATAGTTAAAAGCAGAGATACAATCACAGTAAGCATGAGGGAAAGAGCAACATAGTGTTTTAAAAGACGATAGTCTTTCGCTCCGAAGGCATGGGAAATCATAACGCCAAATCCCTGGGCAATTCCGTTAGCGAAGCCTAATACAAGGAACATCAGGCATCCGGTGGAACCCACTGCAGCGAGTGCATCTTCTCCTAAGTATCTTCCTACAATAATGGTGTCTACCATATTATAAAACTGCTGAAAGAGGTTTCCTAGTAATACGGGGATGGAAAACAGCAGAATGATTTTAAGCGGATTTCCGTTGGTCATATCTTTGGTCATTTGATTGCGTCTCCTTTCAATCTTTGTTATATTAAAGTAAGTCTTGATTGCGTAAGGCATAGTATAATTCATGAATGTGTAAAAGGCAATGTATTTTTTTGATAAATAAATGTACTTTTTTGAAAGGGAAAAGCATGGATATTAATCTTGAATATTATAAAATTTTTTATTATGTGGCAAGCTATCAGAGTATTACTTTAGCAGCAGAGCGGCTTTCCATTTCCCAACCGGCGGTAAGCCAGGCGGTGAAACATTTAGAGGCAGATTTATCCTGTGCCTTGTTTGTGCGAACATCTAAGGGAGTGCGGATGACAAAGGAAGGGGAGATGCTTTTTTCTTATGTGGAGAGAGGATATGAAACCATCCTTTCCGGAGAGAAGAAACTTCTTGAAATGTTGAATTTAGAAAAAGGAGAAATCTGCATCGGGGCGAGTGATATGACACTAAAGTTCTATTTGCTGCCGTATTTAGAGCAGTTTCATGAAAAATATCCGAAAATCCGGGTTACAGTGACCAATGCGCCGACACCAGAGACCTTACGGCACCTCGCGGATGGAAAGATTGATTTTGGAATTGTCAGTACTCCCATTGAAAGTCACAGGCACTTGAAAGTGATACCAGTGAAAGAAATCAGAGATATTTTTGTGGCAGGGAAAAAATTTGAACATTTAAAAGGAAAAACTATAGATTACAAAGAGTTAGAAAAGTATCCGGTCATGTGCTTAGAGGGTGCTACTTCCACCAGACGTTATGTGGAAGAGTTTTTAGAGCAGGAGGGAGTTTCCCTGCGACCGGAGTTTGAGCTTGCCACCAGCGATATGCTGATACAATTTGCCATCCGTAATCTTGGGATAGCCAGTGTGGTGTCTGAATTTGCAAAAGAGCAGATAGAAAATGACATACTATTTCCTCTGAAATTTCATAATGATATCCCAAAACGTCAGTTCTGCATTGTATCAGACGAGAGAGTTCCTCTGTCAGCTTCGGCGGCAAGGCTGTTAGAGAGCTTAGCAGTGGAGTAAATGCGTTGTGTGGGAAGGGGGGAAGTCAACGGCAACTATGTGTGAACTATATGATATAATGAGCCTTGCGGCGATGTGCGCTTGCGGACATCGACATAAGGCGAAAAAAGACACGGAGACATCAGTCGACGTGATATAATGAGCGCAAGCGAGTCAACATGCTGGCATGATTGACGAGCGGCGAATGCCTATCATGTGCCGGTTTTGCACATGATATAATAATATATTATATCAAATATAATAAATATTAATTTTACTTATACAAAGGTATCGTGTATAATCAGAAAGTAAAGACGGGATGAAGTGACAGTTTTTACAGCTGTCACTTTTTTTGTGAAAACAAGGAGGAAAGCAGAATGGTTAAAGCAGTAGTTGGAGCAAACTGGGGAGACGAGGGAAAAGGCAAAATTACAGATATGCTTGCGAAGGAAGCAGACATTATCGTACGTTTTCAGGGCGGTGCAAATGCAGGACATACCATCGTAAATGATTACGGTAAATTTGCACTTCACACATTGCCTTCCGGTGTATTTTACAATCATACCACCAGCATTATCGGAAATGGTGTGGCATTAAATATTCCGGTATTATTCAAAGAAATCCAGTCTATCGTAGATCGTAACGTGCCGATGCCTAAAATTTTAGTATCAGACCGTGCACAGATTGTAATGCCTTATCATATCTTATTCGACCAGTATGAGGAGGAGAGATTAGGCGGAAAATCCTTTGGCTCCACCAAATCAGGTATTGCGCCATTTTATTCAGATAAATATGCAAAAATCGGTTTCCAGGTCAGCGAGTTATTTGACGAGGAACTGTTAAAAGAGAAAGTAGTACGTGTAGCAGAGGCAAAAAATGTATTATTAGAGCATTTATACCACAAACCATTGATTAATACAGATGAATTGTTAGAGACGTTACACGAGTATCGCGATATGGTTGCTCCTTATGTCTGTGATGTATCTTCTTACTTAGACAAAGCAATCAAAGAGGGAAAAACCATTCTTTTAGAGGGACAGCTTGGAACCTTAAAAGACCCGGATCACGGTATTTATCCTATGGTAACATCCTCTTCCACCTTAGCAGCTTACGGCGCTATCGGAGCAGGTATTCCGCCATATGAAATCAAGCAGATTGTGACTGTATGTAAAGCATATTCTTCCGCAGTAGGAGCAGGTGCTTTTGTCAGCGAGATTTTCGGCGAGGAGGCAGATGAACTTCGAAGACGCGGTGGTGACGGCGGAGAGTACGGTGCAACCACAGGACGTCCAAGACGTATGGGATGGTTTGACTGTGTGGCAAGTAAGTATGGCTGCCGCTTGCAGGGTACCACTGATGTAGCGTTCACCGTGCTTGATGTATTAGGCTATTTAGATGAAATTCCGGTATGTGTGGGATATGAAGTGGATGGAGAGGTGACAACAGAGTTCCCGACCACCGCAAAATTAGAGAAAGCAAAACCGGTATTAAAGACACTTCCGGGTTGGAAATGTGATATCCGCGGCATTAAGAAATACGAGGATTTGCCGGAGAACTGTAGAAAATATGTAGAATTTATCGAGGAGCAGATAGGATATCCGATTACCATGGTTTCTAACGGACCGGGAAGAGACGATATCATTTATCGTACAAAATAATGATAAAGAATATTATTTTTGATGTGGGAAAGGTCTTAGTAGAGTGGGAGCCGGATGTGGCGATGCGAAAACTGGGATTCGATGCGAAAACCATAAGAGCAGTGTCGGAGGCAACGGTTGAATCTAATGACTGGAATGAGAGTGACAGGAGTGTCTTAAGTGATGAAGAGCAGGTAAAGCTTTTTATCCGTAAGGCACCGTCCTATGAGAAAGAAATTCGTTTGTTCTGGGATAATGTGGGACTTGCTATCTGGCAGTATGAATATGTAAAATCCTGGATGCAGGATTTAAAGGCGAGAGGATATCGCTTATATATTCTTTCTAACTATGCCAGAAGAACTTATGCACAGACCAAAGATAACGCATTATCATTTTTAGAGGATGTGGATGGACAACTGTTTTCTTTCGAGGTGCATCAGATTAAGCCGGAACCGGAGATTTATCAGACGCTTCTTCAAAAATATGATTTAAAGCCAGAAGAATGTGTGTTTTTAGACGACCGTTCTGAGAATATCAAAGGGGCAGAGAACGCCGGTATTTATGGAATACAATTTACTGGTTATGAGGCGTCGAAAGAGAAGTTAGACGAAATGCTAAAAACTGTTAAGTAAATAGTGGTGAAGTATTTGAGCAGGGACAATAATTTGTCCTTGCTTTTTCTGTATTTTCCCCCGTTTTTCTGTTTCACAAAAGAAATAAAATAAAACTGATATGCTATATCATATAAAAGTGAAAGTACACAAAGCGCGAAGGGGGATGTACGATGATACATGAGACAATTTATTTATATGAGGGCAGGAAGGATGTGACATTGACAACCTACATCTTATCAGATTCGAAGGAGATGTTGGCGGGAAAAAAGCGACCGGCAGTTTTAATCTGTCCGGGTGGTGCGTATCTTGGGTGTTCAGACAGAGAGGCTGAGCCGGTGGCAATGGCATTTGGAGCAATGGGATATCATACCTTTGTTCTGAGATATACTGTCTATGGCGGGGAAGTGTTTGAGCAGGGATTTGAAGGGATGATTCCGAAAAAAGAATGTCAGTATCCGGCACCGATGCAGGAAATCGGGCTGGCAATGCTACAAATAAAAGAACACGCAGAAAAATGGTTGGTGGATGAAAATAAAGTTGCTATATGCGGATTTTCTGCGGGGGCACACAACTGTGCTATGTATGCTACACATTGGTATCATCCGGTAATAACTGGTTTGGCTGAGGAGAAAAAGGAGTGGTTTCGTCCTGCTGCATGTATCCTGGGGTATTGCCTTAGCGATTATCTTTATATGAAAGAATATACATTGCAGGATGAAGGAGCAACGGCAATGTTTGAGGCTTCAAATCTTTCTTATTTAGGAGAAAAAAAAGTCTCGGAGGAGAAACTGCTTGAAGTAAGTCCTGCTAGATGTGTGACAAAGGAGACGCCCCCGGTATTTTTATGGGCGACGGCATCAGACGAGCTGGTTCCGGTGCAGCATAGTATCCGTATGGCAAATGCCTTAGCAGAGCAGCAGGTACCCTTTGAACTACATATTTTTGAAGAGGGAATGCACGGATTAAGTCTGGCAACGCAGGCATCCTCGGCATTTTCTTTCCAGGTAAACTCCGATGCGGCTAAATGGGTGGGACTTGCGGACGCATGGCTAAAAAAACGGTTTGCTATAACATTGCAGGAATGAATCCTGTTGAAAAATAGAAATGATAAGCATAATTGCAGAAAGAGAGAAAAATATGGGACAGATTAGATTATCCGCATTAATCAGTGATGGAATGGTATTACAGAGAGAGACAGAGAATTGTATCTGGGGGTATGGAAATCCCGGAAAAACAATTTATTTGAGACTGGGAGATTACCAGACAAAGGGGGAGGTTCGGGCGGATGGAAGCTTTGAATTGCAGCTTCCTCCCATGAAAAAAGGAGGTCCCTGGGAAATGACATTAGAGGATGGAGAAGAGCAAGTGACCGTAAGAGATATCTTGTTTGGAGATGTATTTCTATTAGGTGGGCAGTCGAACATGGAACTTCCGGTTTCCCGTACCCTAGAGCGGTATGAGAAAGAGATAAGGAGTACGGCAGAAACGCAAATACGGATGTTTGAGGTGCCTAAAGAATACAGTTTTGGAGAAAAGAGGGAAGAGATAGAACAGGGGCGCTGGTGGAAGGCAGAAGGGGAGGAACTTCTTTTATTTAGTGCTGCCGGGTATTTTGCGGCAAAGGAACTGCATGAAAATGAGAATGTTCCTATAGGGCTGTTGCAAACGGCAGTAGGAGGTACCCCTGTGAAAACATGGTGCAGTGAAAATACAGTGCGTCGTCTAGGCTATGATGCGGAGGAATTAGAAGAATGTAGCCAGGCGGGATATCCGAAGCGCGTTGAACAGCAGGAGGCAAAGCGCGCAGAGGAATGGTGGAAAGCGGCACTCAATGGCACTGATGAGACGGATACGAGAGGAAGTATTCAAATTCCGGGATTTTTTAAAGGGACGGAACTTGCGGATTTTCATGGTGGGTTGAGGCTCAAACGCAGCATAACACTTTCCGATAAGATTGACTGGGAACGAAAGACAAAATTATATCTAGGAGCGCTTATTGATGCAGATTTTACATATGTCAATGGTGTGAAAGTCGGGGAAACAGCTTATCGTTATCCTCCAAGAATTTATGAAATTCCGGCGGGACTTTTGCATAGTGGAGAGAACACGATAGAGATTGAAATGCTTGTTTTTGGAAATGATGGAGGCTTCATGCCGGGAAAGGCATATGAATTACAGTATGGAGAGAAAGAGGAAGATAGGATTGATTTGTCCGGTGAATGGAAGTATGAAGTAATAAAACCGATGGAGATATTACCGGAGACTACCTTTTTTATTTATAAGGCGGCAGGTCTATATCAGGGTATGCTGTATCCATTGCGCAAGTGGCGTCTGAAGGGGTGCTTCTTCTATCAGGGAGAGTCTAATACAGGACGGACGGAGACCTATCAGGAAGAATTGACGGCAATGATTTCAGACTGGCGGGCTTTGTGGCAGCAGAAGGAACTTCCGTTTATCTATGTGCAGTTGGCAGGTTTTTCAGATGGAAGGGAACATACGGATGGAACTGACTGGGCGAAATTGAGGGAAGCCCAGAGAAAAACAGAGTGTGTGCCACATACCATGATGGTGCAGGCATATGACTTAGGAGAATATAATGATTTGCACCCAACGGATAAGAAAAATGTGGGAAAACGGCTGGCATTAGCAGCAGAAAAAATGATTTATGGCAAGAATGTCATCTGTCAGGGCGCTCAGATAAAAGAACTTGTCTGGAAAGAAGAGATGGCAGAAGTCAGTTTCTTGCCGGAAAATACGTTGTTACATATGAAAGGAAAGGAAACACAGGTATTGGGATTTGCTGCTGTCTTAGAAGATGGAAGCAGGATACCGGTAGAGGCAGAGATTATAGCCCCGGCAATGGTACAGGTAAAACTGCCGCAGAAGCAAAAGATCTGTGGGCTTTCTTACGCCTGGAATGACTGTCCTCTAGAGGCAAATCTTTATAATCAGGCAGAACTTCCGGTAGTACCTTTTGAAATTTACAAGTAGTGGAAAGGTGATAAAATGTGGTTATTTAAAGACGGAATGGCTGCGCCTTTTTTTGTAGAGGAAGAGGCGTATGAAGGGATAAAAAGAGTCGCAGAAAAGGTAGCAGAAGATGTAAGGCAGGTATCAGGAAGTAAACCACGGATTTTTTCTCAAGTGGAGAAAAAAGGAAACGGAGTTGTATTTGCTACCCTTGGCAAAAGTCGGTTTTTAGAGGAATTAGAGAAAGCAGGGAAAATTGATACCGGAGAAATCACAGGAAAGAGGGAGAGTTATGCCGTCCGGTTGATAGAGAGAGAAGATGGAGAGGAACTGCTTCTTATATATGGCAGTGATAAACGGGGAACGATTTACGGAATGTTCCATCTTTCAGAGCAAATCGGTGTCAGCCCTCTGCATTTTTGGGGAGATGCTGTGCCGGTGAAGCGGGAAGCCATGAAAGTTAGTAAAGCTATTGAGACGGTATCTAAGGAACCATCCGTAAAATACCGGGGTTTTTTTATCAATGATGAATGGCCCTGCTTTGGAAAATGGACACATGAGCAACATGGGGGTTTTACAGCCGAAATGTATGATAAGGTTTTTGAACTGCTCCTGCGGTTGAAAGGAAACTATCTGTGGCCTGCTATGTGGACTTCCTCCTTCGCGTTAGATGGTCCGGGAGAAGCAAGCGCAAAACTTGCAGACATTTATGGAGTTGTTATGGGAAATTCCCACCATGAACCATGTCTTCGTGCAGGGGAAGAATGGGATATTTATCGTGGGAAAGACAGCATTTATGGAAATGAGTGGAATTATGTCACGAATCGTGAAGGGCTGCTTCGGTATTGGAGAGACGGATTGAAACGGAGCGGCAAATATGAAAATGTGATTACTGTTGGCATGAGGGGGGAACGGGACAGCATTATGGATGGCCCTAAGAGTTTTGGTGAGAATATTGAAATCTTAAAGGATATTATCACAAAGCAAAAAGAACTGATTGCAGAATACGGAACTTATGACGGGAAAATGCCGCCTATGATGCTTGCCATTTATAAGGAAATCGAGCATTACTTTTATGGAAATAAAGAAAATGCGGGGTTAAAAGAATGGGAGGGGCTAGAGGATGTTATTTTAATGTTCTGCGAGGATAATTTCGGACATATGAGGTATCTTCCGGATCCTGCGAAAAAACATCCCGCAGGATATGGGATGTATTTTCATCTGGATTATCATGGGGCACCGATTTCCTATGAGTGGATTAACAGTACCCCTCTGTCTGCTATCTGGGAGCAGATGACACTGGCATATGAGTATGGCATCCGTGAAGTTTGGATGGTGAATGCAGGGGATTTAAAAGGAAATGAATATCCGCTGTCCTATTTTATGGAACTTGCTTATGATTATGACAGTTGGGGCAGCAGTGCCCCGGGAAAAGTCAGGGACTATACAAGAGAGTGGATTGGCAGACAGTTTAATGATGCAGTGACAAAGGAACAGAGCGAGAGGTTAGCAGAGGTGTTGTTTGATGGAACGGCGCTCATTAGCAGACATCGCCCGGAAGCATTAGACAGCAAGACTTATCATCCTATCCATGAGAGGGAAGCGGACAGGGTACTAAAAGAGGTAAAAAAACTCACAGAGCAGCTTATATCGTTAGAGCAGGAGCTTGGAAAAGAAGCACTTCCGGCCTTTTACAGTATGATATATGATGATTTGATGATGGGCTTTAATCTTATATGTATGCAGATATATGCGGGAAAGAATGAACATTATGCAAGGCAGGGAAAGCCGGTTGCTAACCTGTATGCGAAAAAGGTAGAGGAGTGTATTGAGGAAGACAGCCGTTTGATTTTTGCAGCGGTGGAGCGTTTCAATGGAAAATGGCGGGAAATGAGGACGGGAAGTCATATCGGCTTTTGCAAGTGGAATGAGGATGGCTGCCGTTATCCGTTAAGAATGTATGTAGAACCTTTCTACCGTCCGCGGCTTGCAGTGTCAAGGGCAGACGGGGAGAGAATACTGCAGAAAAATTATGGTGTCTGTGATTCAATGGATATTTTTGATTTTATGGAAAATGACACCACGCAGGTGGAAATAGAAATTGCTAATACAGGGATTGACAGTTTATGCTGTGAGATACAGATGGAAGAATGCGAATGGCTGAACTGGCAGCTTACCAATCACAAGGTGGAATATCAGGAAATACTGACGCTATCTTGTGTTCAAGGGAAAATGCCAGAGGAGGAACAAATATGTGTGATTCGTATTACGGATGGTGATACGATTGTGGAACTGCGTATTCATGGAAAGAAGAAGTGCAGAGAACAACTGCCTGTCAGAACCTTTCTGCCACAGAAAGAAATGTTTTCCATCCTTGCAAAACATTATGCGAAGAGTTTTTCGGTGGAGGGGGAAGAAAGAGCACATCTTATTACCATGGAAGATTTCGGACTATGTGGAAGTGGAATCAAATGTGCACCTTTTTCCTATCGCGCACAAATGCCTTATGATATTCCATATGCCGTATATCGTGTGTTAGCAGAAGAGGAAGGTGAGTATACCTTAGAATTATGGACGGCTCCATCAAACCCTATTATGCCACAAAACGGGCAGGCACTTCTGGTAAAAAATCAGACTAATGAAACAGAGTGGCACAAAGTGGAACTGCTGCCGGAGGATTATCAAGCGGGAGAACCGGACTGTTTTGTATGGGCAGAGGGTGTTGTTAGACAAATTCATAAGAAAAAGACATCTGTCTTTCTTGAGAAGAGGGTGAATGAAATTGCCATTGGATTTTTAGATGGAAATGTGGTATTAGAAAAAATATTGGTATACCCAAAGGGAATTATGCCTAAAGAATCCTGTATGGGACCGGAAGAAAGCCATATATTTTCATAATCTGCCGATTTCAGTCCTTTTCTTCATAGTCAGGTTTTCTTTGATGTGTTAAAATAATTTATATCATTATACAGAGGGGAGTCTTATATGTATAGGCTGCGTCAAAAAATAGAGCGCTGGATGGATGATTATAAACTGAAGAAAAAATTACTGATTCTTTATATTTCCTGCGTACTGATACCCCTTATTGTTACAGACAGCATTATTTTGTATATTGTAATACATTCGGAACAGGTAAAACAGCAGCATGCCATGGAAAATAATGCCAGTGCCGTGCAGTATAATCTCAGCAGCAACGTTGAGTCTGTGGCGGCGATGGCAAAAAATATCTATATGAATGGGGATATTGAGGATTTTTTGAATCAACAATATGAGGCACCTTTAGATTACGTGACGGCATATAATGCGTTTATGAAAAATTCCTTGTTAGAGAGAAGTATGGGAGCAGATAATACCCAGGTTACGATTTATGCGGATAATGAAACGATTGTAAATGGAGGGGAATTTAGCAGGTTATCCACTGTGCGGGAGACAGACTGGTACAGATATCTAGAAGATTCCGGGCAGAGTATGGTGTTGTATTTTTATTATGACGACTGGAAAAGCCCGGCAGTGGATGCAAAGCGGCGGATTGTATTTATACGCAGAATGATTTTTTTTGGTTGGGAAAGCTGTGAAAAGGTAGTAAAAATTGAGATTGATTACAGTAATATGGTTCGCAGTTTAGTCAGTATGAATTACGATTTTCCGGTATATATCTGTCAGGGAGATAAAATCCTGCTTTCTAATGACGGACATAGCAGTGTGGGACAGGATTTTGAAACATTTACAAGACACGCAGAGGTGGGATATCAGAAGGAAATCAGCCTGTATGGCGGAGAACTGCAAATTTACATCTTAAAAGACAAAATGAGTGTGGCAGCGCAAATTTGGGAAAATATGCCTCTGATAGCTCTGTTGGTGCTTATCAATGCGGTACTTCCATGGATATTGATGCAGTTGATTAACCGTTCTTTTACTTTGCGGATACAGGAACTTAGCAGGGCATTTGAGAGCGTGGAGCGGGAACAGCTTCAGGAGATATCTGGTGTCAGGGGAAAGGATGAGATAGGCGGTCTGATGCAGAATTATAACCGTATGGCAGTAAGAATCAATGAACTGATACAGACGGTGTATAAAGACCGTCTGCGGGAACAGGAGATGGATATTGCTAAACAAAATGCGGAACTTTTAGCATTACACAGTCAGATTAATCCACATTTCCTTTTCAATGCTTTAGAGAGCATCCGTATGCACAGTATCTTAAAGCAGGAGTATGAGACTGCTGATATGGTGGAAAAACTTGCGATTATGGAGCGGCAGAATGTGGACTGGGGTACGGATTCGGTGGAAATCGGAAAAGAAATGGAGTTTGTCAAAGCTTATCTTGGATTGCAGAAATATCGTTTTGGAGACAGGCTGTCTTATGAGCTAGATGTCGAACCGGATTGCACCGAGATACGAATTCCAAAGCTTACCGTGGTAACTTTTGTAGAAAATGCCTGCGTACATGGAATTGAAAGCAAAACAGCTCCTGGATGGATTTTTGTGCGCATTTATAAAGAGATGGATGAGTTGTGTATTGAAGTGGAGGATACAGGAGACGGGCTTTCAGAGGAAATGTTAGAAGATATCAGAAAAAAGATGCAACAGGCTAGTATTGAAAAATTGCAGGAAAAAGGACGTGTGGGAATGTTAAATGCCTGTTTGCGTCTTAAAATGGTGACGGATGACACGGTTTTGTTTGACATTGAAAGCGAAAAAGGAGTGGGCACTATGGTGCAGATACGCATTCCATTAAATAAACTTGGATAGAGAAAGAAAGCAGAGGGATTAGAAAATGCTGCGTGTATTGTTGGTGGATGATGAGCCGTTCATTGTGCAGGGGCTATCGGTGCTGATTGACTGGAGACAGGAAGGATATGAAATTGCATCGACAGCGGCAGATGGCAGGGAGGCTGTTGAGTATTTAAAGAAAAACAAGGTGGATTTAATTATTGCCGATATCCGTATGCCGGTTATGACGGGGTTAGAGTTGTTAGAGACGATACGGCGGGAGAAAATCTCTGACGCCTATTTTGTGATTCTTAGTGGGTATAGCGATTTCGAGTATGCCAAACAGGCAATCCGCTATCAGTGCATGGACTATGTGTTAAAACCTGTGGAAAAAGAAGAGTTGTTGGAGATTTTAAGAAAAGTAGCACACATGACTGCTGATACCAGAAAGGAAGAGGAAAACCAGCAAAAATTAGAAAAGGCGTATCTGGCAAGAAACGTGATGGCGCTTCTTTTTGGGAAATACGACCGGATGAATTTAGAGTATGTAAAAAATCATATGCACCTGTCAGAAGGAATTCGGTATATCGATATTGAATTTTTTGATTCTATGGAGTTAGAGGAACGTGAGGAGGGGGAGCTAAGGAAGATGCAACGCCACCTCTATCAGGCTTGTCTTGATTTCCTAAAAGAAGATGAAGGACATTGTATTTTTGATGTGTCACAGGATGAAAAGCATTATGATATTGGATTTCTTTACTGTGATTATATGGCTGCAAAGGCGGGAGATACGGAGAAGGAATATTTAGAGGGAATGAGAAGCAATTTAGAGACGGTACTGCAAAAACCGGTGCGTCTGTTAGCAGGAAAGAAAGTTGCAGATATTTCCCAGATTGCAAAATCATACAGTGCTGCCTGCGTGCTAAATTCCCTTGAGGCATTCCGTGAGAGGAAGTCCATCTATTTTTATGAGGATGAAGTGCAGATTAATCAGGGAGGAATTTTGTTGTGCAAGCAGAGCCTTGATTCGCTGATTGCAGCTATCGAACAAAATGCTAAAACCCAGATACGCAAGAGTGTGGAGAAACTTTATGAGGAAATGAAGCAGATGGGGGTTGCAGGGGATACGGTGAATCTGAATATCAATTACCTACTGTTTCAGTTGATTCATTTAGCAACAGAGCAGGATGATGGTGTTAATCAGGAAGAAATTCTCCATTACATTAGTGAAAGTTCTTTTGAAGAGGGAATACTTAGGGGCAGCAGTGTACATTTAGCAAGATTTGCCTGTGAGTATGGGGAATATTTAGCACAACTGAGAAAAAACGTTTCTAGGGGTGTACTCTCAGAGATTGAACGGGAAGTGAAAGAGAATTATGCAGAAAATTTAACACTGCGGGAATTAAGTCAGAAATATTTTGTAAATAGTGCATATTTAGGACAGATATTCCGGAAAAAATATGGGGTTTCCTTTAAGGACTATCTCAACAATTACAGGATGGAGCAGGCAGCGCAGCGATTGCTGCGCACGGATGAAAAAATTTATCAGATTGCCCAGGAGGTAGGTTATAAAGATCTTGATTATTTCATTAACCGTTTTATTGCAGCAAAGGGCTGTACTCCGGCGAAATTCCGCAGGCAGGGCGGAAAGTAGTATGGGAAGAGGTTTTTCGATACAGGGTAAAGTATAGATGTGATTCTATACTTTGCCCTGTTTTTATATATTCTTTCTCCGGTTGTTTCTGTGCCTGTAAACGGTAAAATAGTATTAACAAATCAATTAACAAAGATTTGAAACAAGAAAGGGAGGAAGTATTGGTGAAAACAAAAAAATTAGTATCTGTATTATTAGTGACCGCTATGACGGCGGGGATGTTAGCCGGATGTGGAAATGAGGCACAGACCGGAGGAAACTCTGTAGGAAACACCGAGTCTACAGGAAAAACAGCAGAGGAAAACGGTGAAGTAAAACAGTTTACTGCATTCTTTGCAGTTCCCGGTTCCGAGATTAACGATGACAATGAAATCCAGCAAAAAATTGCTGAGATTACCGGAGCGAAATGTAAGGAGACCTGGTTGACAGGACAGACAGCCCAGGAAGCAGTGGGAACATTGATTGCCGGAGGAGAGTATCCTGACTTTATCGATGGTGGTGACGGTATGGCACAGCTTTATGATGCGGGAGCATTGGTAGCTTTAGATGATTACATAGACCAGTATCCGAACATCAAAGCATTTTTGTCAGAGGAAGATTGGGATAAACTTCGTCAGGATGATGGACATATTTACTGGATTCAGCAGTTTGGAAATATCTATGGCGAGGAAAAAGCAACCACTCACAATGATGAGGCATTTTGGATTCAGACTAGAGTGTTAGAATGGGCAGGTTACCCGGAGGTTCATACCATGGATCAGTACTTTGACCTTATTGAATCCTATAATGAGGCAAATCCTACGATGGAGGACGGAACAGAGAATATTCCATATACCATTCTTTGTGACGACTGGCGTTATTTCTGCTTAGAGAATGCACCTCAGTTTCTTGACGGCTATCCTAATGATGGTTCTGTTATCGTAGATCCGGAAGAGTTAAAGGTGATTGATTATAATACTACAGAGACAGCAAAACGTTATTTCCAGAAACTGAATGAAGAGTACCAGAAAGGTATTGTAGACCCTGAATCCTTTACTCAGACTTATGATGAGTATATTGCAAAACTTTCTACAGGACGTGTTCTTGGTATGATTGACCAGTGGTGGGATTTTGCTTATAACGTAAATGATGCCTTGAAACAACAGGGGCTAGATGTGGCAGGATGCAATTATGTACCGCTTCCAATCACCATCGAAGAAGGTGTAAAAAACCAGTGGCATAACTCCGGCGGTGTTTTGAATGTATCCAGCGGTCTTGCTATTACTACAAGCTGTGATGACGTTGAGGGTGCGCTACAGTTTGTAAATGATTTACTCGGACAGGAAGTACACGACCTTCGTTTCTGGGGAGAAAAGGGCGTGGATTATGATGTGGATGAGAATGGTGAATTTTATCGTACGGAAGATATGAGATTACAGTCATCTGATACTGCCTATAAGGCATCTCATGCCTGTACTTACTCTTATTTCCCACAGTATTCAGGAACCAGTCAGGATGGCATCAATGCCATGAAACCGGAATATCAGCCAAAAGAATTTTATGAAAGCTTAAGCAAAAATGTACAGGATTGTTTTGCAGCTTATGGCGCAGAAACTTATGTAGATATGCTTGGAACCAGCGAAGCACCGGGACCTTGGTATCCAATGTACTCTTTCTCTAACAGTATGACTACTGACACACCGGGCGGTATGGCATGGACAAAGATGGGAGAAGTCAAACATGAGTATCTTCCAAAAGTAGTAATGGCAACAGATTTTGAAACTGCATGGGAAGAATATATGGGTGTTTATGACTCTTGCAATCCACAGGCATTTATCAGTGAGATGCAGGAAGAATTAGACCGCAGAATGGAAGAAGCAGCAAAATATGAGTAAATAAAAAAGATAACCGCAGAAGGAAAGCAGGAAGGTGTACGCACAAAGAAGTACGGACAGTGGGCATCTGCCTGCTTTCCCTATGTTAAAAGTATGACAGTCCGGGGAAATGGAGGAAACTATGGCTTTGATAAAGAGAAAAGAAAAAATGAAAGAGCCTGAAATTAAAATTACATGGAAAGAAATAAAAAGACAGAAAGTATTGCTGATTTGGGCGGCAATTATTGTAATATATGGAATTATTTTCTATTACCTGCCCTTAGGAGGGTGGCTAATGGCTTTTCAGAATTACAGACCTAAGGATGGATTGCTCCATTCCCAGTTTGTAGGACTGCAGAAATTTGCACAGCTATTTTCGGATGATACGTTTATAAAAGTTATCCGTAACACTTTAGCTATGGGAGTAATCAATCTAGTAGCCACCTTTGTGATGGCGATTGTATTTGCCATTTTGTTAAATGAGGTGAAGTCAGCAGGTGGAAAGAAGACGGTACAGACCATTTCCTATCTGCCTCACTTTTTATCATGGATTATTGTAACGGGAATTTTGCATGACGCATTGTCAAGCACCGGTATCATCAATGAACTTTTAATGAATTTCGGTATTTTAGACCAGCCGCTGAACTTTTTTGCATATCCGAAATTTTTCTGGCCCATTGTAGCATTTGCTAATGTCTGGAAAGAGACGGGATGGAATGCCATTATTTATCTGTCAGCTATTACAGCCATTGACCCTTCACTATATGAAGCTGCAAATATCGACGGCGCAGGAAGATGGGCAAGAATTAAGTATGTGACATTACCGGGAATCAAACCAACGATTATTATTCTATTGTTAATGAACGTGGGAAATGTTTTAAATGCCGGATTTGAAATCCAGTACTTGTTAGGAAACGGATTGGTGCAGAGCGTATCGCAGACCATAGATATCTATGTACTCAAATGGGGTATCAGTCAGAATGATTTCTCCATTGGTACAGCCGCAGGTATCTTTAAAAGTCTCGTAAGTATTGTACTGATTGTCATTGCCAATCAGATTGCAAAAAGAAATGGTGAGGAACGTCTGTTTTAATGATAGGGAGCAGACGTTAGTATGGAGGTTGACATGAAAGAAAAGAAAAGAAGAAAGAAAACATCGGTGTGGGATAAAATTTTTGTCGTGTGCAATACCATTTTTATGATTGCGTTTGTGGTGATTACGCTGTATCCGGTGCTAAATACATTAGCAATATCCTTTAATGATGGAACAGATGCTTTAAGAGGCGGTATATATTTATTCCCACGAAAATTTACTCTGAAAAACTATACTACAGTATTACAGAAGCAAAATCTGATTACCGGAGCTTATATTACAGTGGCACGAACTGTTATCGGAACACTGCTTGCCTTAGTGGCAAATGCGATACTTGCATTTATTGTCAGCAGAAAGCGTTTCCTGTTTAAAAAACAGCTTTCTTTATTCTGGGTAGTTACTATGTATGTAAATGGAGGAATGATACCGACTTTCCTGTTATACAAAGGAATAGGTCTGACCAACAGCTTCTGGGTTTATGTTATTCCTGGAATGGTAAGCGCTTTTAACATGTTGGTAATCAGAACCTATATGAACGGTATTCCGGATAGTTTAGAGGAATCTGCTCAGTTAGATGGTGCGGGATATATGACGGTTTTCTGGAAAATTATATCTCCATTGTGTAAGCCGGTATACGCTACTGTGGCATTATTCGTCGCAGTGGGACAGTGGAATTCATGGTTTGACGCTATGCTCTATAACCGTATGAGTGCAAACCTGACAACATTACAGTATGAGTTGATGAAATTATTGTCCTCTGTTACGAATCAGGGGAATTCCGTGGAAGCTATGAAAAATGCAGCGGGGGCAGTAACGCCTACTTCCGTCCGGGCAGCAGCTACCATTCTTACCATGTTGCCGATTATCTGTCTGTATCCGTTTTTACAGAGATATTTTGTGACAGGACTTACGATAGGAGGAGTAAA
Source organism: Clostridiales bacterium (assembly GCA_029006795.1). GTDB lineage: Bacteria > Bacillota > Clostridia > Lachnospirales > Lachnospiraceae > Roseburia. The sequence goes on from JAQXGQ010000134.1 coordinate 25,178, forward strand.
AGAGTGAAGCAGGGAGCGTTTTATACGGGGAAATACACCAATGCTTTTGCTAAAGTAGGTTATTCATTAGAGGAAATTGAAAAGCGGAAAGAGGAAATTTTTTATACGCTGTTTTACGGAAGTGAGGAGGAGCGTTTTTACCACCCTGTAGGCGAGGATATGGGATACATGGAGGATACCGGAAATCATGATGTTCGTACGGAAGGAATGTCTTACGGTATGATGATGTGTGTTCAGATGAACAGGAAAGAGGAGTTTGACCGCCTCTGGAAATGGGCAAGAACCTATATGTATTTAGAAGAAGGTGAAAATGCCGGATATTTTGCATGGTCTTGTCAGACAGATGGTGTAAAAAATTCCTATGGGGCTGCCCCTGACGGAGAAGAATTTTTTGCTATGGCGTTGTTTTTTGCTGCTCACCGCTGGGGAAATGGTACAGGTATCTTTGATTATGAGAGAGAGGCAAAGGAATTACTGCACACTTGTATTCACAAAGGGGAGAATGGTACTCCCGGGCGTGCTATGTGGGATAGAGAAAACAAACTTATCCGTTTTGTGACAGACGTGGATTTTACAGACCCGTCCTACCATCTGCCCCATTTTTATGAACTATTTGCAAAATGGGCATATGAGGAGGACAGAGATTTTTTTGCGGAGGCGGCAGAGGCGAGCCGTGCTTATCTAAAAAAAGCGTGTCATCCGGTCACCGGACTTATGGCAGAATATGCAAACTTTGATGGTACGCCTTATGTGGGGGGCGAAGAAATCTGGGGAGGCAGACACGACTGGTATTACAGTGATGCCTACCGGACTATTGCTAATATTGCATTAGACTATGAATGGTTTGGGAAGGATAACTGGGCTGTGACAGAGGTAGAACGGTTACAGAAATTTTTCTGTGAAACCCTAGAGGAAAAAGACAGGGATGGAATCTTTTCCGTAGATGGGACAGTTATTTCGGGAAAGGCATTGCATCCGGTGGCAATCATTGCCACGAATGCCCAGGCAGGACTGATATCTGAGCACAAGAATGCCTATGAGTGTATTAGGAATTTCTGGAATACGCCATTGCGTACCGGAAAGCGTAGGTATTATGATAATTGTTTGTACTTTTTTGCATTTCTGGCATTGAGTGGAAATTACCGGATATATGAATGAAAAAAGGAGGACACATTTTATATGTATGTAGCAAAAAATCCAATTCTTCCGGGATTTTCCCCGGACCCATCTATTTGCAGGGTGGGGGAAGATTATTATATTGTAACTTCAAGCTTCGCCTATTTTCCGGGAGTTCCCATCTATCACAGCAGGGATCTTGCCCATTGGGAACAGATTGGAAATGTACTGGATCGGGAGACACAGTTACCTCTAGAGGGCTGCGGTCATTCTCAGGGGATTTTTGCACCAACCCTGCGCTACCATAACGGAATGTTCTATATGATTACTACTAATATTTCCGGTGGTGGAAATTTTGTGGTGACGGCAGAAAGACCGGAGGGACCATGGTCAGAGCCTTATTATCTGGGAAAAGAGGCACAGGGAATAGATCCTAGTCTTTTCTTTGATGAGGATGGCAGATGCTATTATGTGGGAACAAGACCGAACCAGTCTGGTGTCCGCTATAACGGAGACTGGGAAATCTGGTTACAAGAGCTGGATTTGGAAAAAATGAAACTGACGGGAGAGAGCAAAAAAATCTGGAAAGGTGCTATGCGCCATGCAATCTGGCCGGAGGGCCCTCATATATATAAGAAGGACGGTTGGTATTATGTGATACATGCAGAGGGAGGAACCGCAATGGAACATTCCATCTCTGCTGCTAGAAGCAGGAATCTGTGGGGACCTTATGAGGGATGCAAAAGAAACCCGATTTTTTCCCATCGTCATCTTGGAGCAGAGTATCCTGTGGCAGCAGCAGGTCATGGAGATCTCGTAGAGGACGGTCATGGAAACTGGTATATGGTGATGTTGGCGGTGAGAAGATGGGAAGGCTACGGAAATACAGGAAGAGACACTTACCTTGCAAAGGTATCCTGGGAGGAAGACTGGCCTGTGATTAATCCGGGAGTTGGCAAATTGGAAGAGGCTGTGGAATTGCCGGGGACACCGGACAGAGTGATGCCTAAGACAAGGAGCTGGCATTTCTATAGAGAAAAATTGCCATATGGTTTCATGAGGCTTCGAAATCCGAAAGAGGAGCGTTACACTTTAAAAGAGAGGGAAGGAAGTCTTAGGATATATGCTGGAAAGGAGACACTTACAGACAGAGAAAGCCCTTCCTATGTCTGTGTCAGCCAGCAGGAATATGAATATCGTTTGACGGCGTTGATGGAGTTTTATAACGGAGAGGAAAATGAAGAGGCGGGTATTGCCGTGTTGTGCAATGAAAATAATCATATCCGTTTGGTAAAAAGATATCGAGATAAGAAGCCTTTCATTTGCCTGATTGCCTGTCAGAAAGAAAAAACGGAAATTTTATCAGAACAGAGTATTCTAGAGGGGCGTACAGAACTTGTTATGGTAAGCAGAGGACAGAAAACAGACTGGTATGTCAAAGTAGACGGACAGGAGTACTGCGTGGTAGCAGAAGATGTTGATATGAGAAATTTCAGTACAGAGGTTACCGGTGGATTTACGGGATGTACTTTGGGAATGTATGTTACTGCAAATGGAAAAGAAAGTAAAAATTATGCAGATTTTCTGCATTTTTCCTGTGAAATAGAATAGCCCGGAAAAGAGGTTGCTATAGAGGACTGCACCCGATATAATGAGGGAAGAAAGGGGTGCAGTCATGAGAAAAAATGTTAGGGTTGACCCGGAATCCTTTACTCAGAATTATAGAGAATATCTGGAAAAACTGGCATCCGGCAGAGTCCTCGGAATGGTAGATCAATGGTGGCAGTTTGCTTATGATGTGAACGATTCTTTAGAGCGTATGACGGCAATGGGGTGTGGATATGTGCCGCTTCCTATTACCATGGCAAACATGAATATTTGCCACAAGTGATTATGACGGAAAATTTTGAAGAAACCTGGGATGCCTATATGGAGAACTATGAGATATGTCAGCCGGATATATTCTTTCAGGAAATGCAGCAGGAATTAGAACGTAGATTAGAAAAATAAGAAAATAAAGAGAAATTTTGATATATAGAATTGGGAGATAGGAGTATGAACAGGGAAGAAGCAAGAAAAAAAGCAGAAGAACTGGTAGGGAAAATGACATTAGAGGAGCGGGCAAGCCAGCTTAGATATGATGCACCACCTATCAAGCGGCTTGGAATACCAGCATATAACTGGTGGAATGAGGCACTTCATGGGGTAGCTAGGGCAGGACAGGCTACGGTGTATCCCCAGGCAATTGGATTGGCTGCTACCTTTGATACAGAGTTATTAAACGAGGTGGGAGATGCTGTTTCTACCGAGGGCAGAGCAAAGTATAACGCATATTCAGCCTTAAATGACAGGGATATTTATAAAGGACTTACCTTCTGGGCACCGAATGTAAATATTTTCCGTGATCCAAGATGGGGAAGGGGACATGAGACTTATGGTGAGGATCCGTATCTTACAGGGTGTCTTGGAACTGCCTATGTGAGGGGGCTACAGGGAGATGGGGATACTATGAAGGCAGCAGCCTGTGCGAAACATTTTGCTGTACACTCAGGACCTGAGGCGGTGCGTCATGAGTTTGATGCAGTTGCAACGAAAAAGGATATGAATGAAACCTATCTGCCGGCATTTCAGGCATTGGTTCAACAGGCAGATGTGGAGGCAGTCATGGGAGCATATAACCGTACCAATGGGGAACCATGCTGTGGAAGCAATACGCTACTTAAGAATATTCTTAGAGAAGAATGGGGATTTAAGGGACATGTCGTCTCTGACTGTTGGGCAATCCGGGATTTTCATGAAAACCATATGGTGACTTCAACACCGATGGAGTCTGCCGCAATGGCTATTAATGCGGGCTGTGATTTAAACTGCGGAGTGACTTATTTACATATCTTAAGTGCTTATCAGGCAGGATTAGTGACGGAGGAAACCATTACTGAGTCGGCAGTACGTCTTTATACAACAAGATATCTGTTAGGGCTTTTTGACGGCAGTGAGTATGATGATATTCCTTATGAAAAAGTAGAGTGCAGGGAACATCTTGAACTTGCAGAGAAGGCGGCGGCAGAAAGTTTTGTCCTGCTAAAAAATAACGGCATTCTTCCGTTGAAGAAAGAGAAAATAAAAACTTTAGGCATCATCGGGCCTAATGCAAACAGCCGAGCTTCCCTCATTGGAAATTATCATGGAACTGCATCGGAATATGTGACAGTACAGGAGGGAGTTTCACGTTTTCTGGGGGATGATGTGCGTGTGCTGACTTCTGTGGGCTGTGATTTATTCCGCGACCGGACAGAAGCTCTTGCGATGCAGCAGGACCGTCTGATGGAAGCAAGGATTGTGGCAGAACACAGTGATGTGGTACTGTTATGTCTTGGATTAGATGAGACGTTAGAGGGAGAAGAAGGGGATACTGGAAACAGCTATGCCTCAGGAGATAAAACAGACTTGCTTTTACCTGAGTCGCAGCGTCTTTTGATGGAGACCGTGGCAGAAACAAAAACACCGGTAGTACTTTGCATGATGGCGGGAAGTGATATGGATTTAAGTTATGCCAGAGAACATTTTGATGCAATTTTAGAGTTATGGTATCCGGGAGGTCAGGGTGGAAACGCTGCTGCAAAAGTATTGTTCGGAGAACTCTCTCCCTCAGGAAAATTGCCAATAACTTTCTATGAGACATTAGAGGAACTGCCGGAATTTGAGGATTATTCCATGAAGGGAAGAACTTACCGTTACATGGAACATAAAGCACAGTATCCCTTTGGTTTTGGGTTGACCTACGGTAAGGCGCAGATGCTTTCGGCAAAGGTTATAAAAAATCCAAACAACCCATCGGAATACTGCATATGTGCAGATATAAAAAATAACGGAGATACTGATATAGAAGAAGTTGTAGAGGTTTATATAAAGAAGGTAGATTCTGCGAACGATACGCCAAATCCGTCTCTTTGTGCATTTAAGCGTGTGTCATTGTTAGCGGGAGAAAGGAAAGAAATTGAGATTGCCCTTCCCAAAACGGCATTCACTGTAGTAAATGAAGAGGGTGACCGTATAGTAGAAGGAGAGCGTTTCCGTTTTTATGTGGGATTTTCTCAGCCGGATGAACGAAGTGTAGAGCTGATGGGAGAGAAACCTTTAGAAGTGGAAATTGCGATATCTTTCACATAATTATCACAGTTTTATCCGTTTTTGTACACATTTCATGTCTAGTATAAAAGAATACTTACCAGGGAAAAATAATACCTGATAGGGGAAGAACATGAGAATGTGACAAAAAAGGAGGAAGAAACGTGATTGAAATCAATCATCTTGTGAAACGATACGGAAATCACATGGCGGTAGATGACCTGTCGTTACAGGTGGAACCGGGAAAAATCTATGGATTTTTAGGCCCAAACGGAGCGGGAAAATCCACGACCATGAATATTATTACCGGTTACTTAGCATCCACCAGCGGGGAAGTAAAAATTAATGGAAAAGATGTGACAGTGGAGCCGGAGGAAGCAAAAAAATGTATTGGCTACCTTCCGGAGCTGCCGCCCCTTTATACGGATATGACGGTAAAGGAATATATGGATTTTGCGGCGGAATTAAAAAAGATAGAGAAAGGAAAGCGGGCAGAACAGGTAAAGCAGGCGATGGAAATGACAGGTATCTTAGATGTCTCCGGGCGCTTGATAAGAAATCTGTCCAAAGGTTATAAACAGAGGGTTGGTCTTGCCCAGGCGGTGTTAGGGGAGCCGGAGATTATCATTTTAGATGAGCCTACCGTTGGGCTTGACCCGAAACAGATAATAGAAATTCGTGAGTTAATAAAAAAGCTTGGCGAAAATCATACCGTCATATTAAGTTCTCATATTTTGACGGAGATTTCTGCGGTCTGCGACCATGTATTTATTATTTCTAAGGGAAAACTGGTTGCCAGCGACAGTACGGAAAACCTCTTAGAGCGCATGACGGGAAATCAGCAGATAGAGCTTCTCTTAAATGCGGAGAAAAACACAGCAGAAGAAAAGATGCTTGCCATAGCGGGAGTGGAGCGATGCGAAGTATTAGAGCAGAAAGAAGAAAATACGGTCGCATTGCTTCTTTTTGCAAAAAAGGACTGCGATATCCGGGAAGAAATTTTTCATACCTGTGTAGCGGCACAGATGCCGATTCTGGAAATGAAGACGGCAGAAAAATCCTTAGAGGATGTATTCTTAGAATTGACAGCTAAGGGAGGTATCGAAAAATGATTGCAATTTTGAAAAGAGAAATAAAGAGTTATTTCAGGACAGTGATAGGTTTTCTGTTTATTGCAGCTATATTAGCGCTGTATGGTTTGTATTTTTATGCGTATAATCTGCGCTCGGGTTATCCGTACATATCCTATTCTCTGTCAGCAATTTCTTTTATTATGCTGATTGCGGTCCCGGTACTTACCATGAGGAGTTTTGCGGAGGAGCGGCACAGCAAAACAGACCAGTTAATATTAACTTCACCGGTGCCATTAAGAAAAATTGTCATGGGTAAATACCTTGCCATGGTGGGAGTGTTTACTGTGGCTATGGCAGTTGTGGCAGTGACGCCATTGGTTCTTTCCATCTGGGGTACGGTGCCTATGGGAGAAAGCTATGTGGCAATCTTAGGTTTTTATCTCTATGGATGTGCCTGCATTGCAATTGGTATGCTCCTGTCGGCAGTAACAGAAAGTCAGGTGATTGCTGCGGTGCTTACCTTTGCAGCTTTGTTTATCGGCTATATGATGAGCAGTATCACGGGATTGATTTCAAGCAGTGGCAATCTGCTCACAAAAATTTTAAGTGCCTATGATTTGTACACTCCGATGGAAAGCTTTATGAACGGCTGCTTAGACATCACGGGACTGGTGTATTTCCTTTCTGTTATTGCACTTTGTCAGTTTTTGTGCTGTCAATTAATACAAAAAAGACGTTTCAGTTTCAGCACGAAAAAGATTTCCTTAGGAGCTTTTTCAGCGGGAACGATTGTGCTGGCATTTGCAGTAGCAGTGGGGATTAATTTTGTGGTACGGGAGCTGCCTTCTGATGTTACGGCTGTGGATGCAACTTCAACGAAACTTTACTCTATTACTGATACCACAAAAGAATATCTAAGTACGTTAGAAGAAGATGTGACAATTTATGTGTTAGCAGCGGAGAAAAATGCAGATACCACTTTGTCAGAGACATTGACCCGTTACGAAGATTTATCAAAACATATTTCTGTGGAGTATATCAATCCGGCTGCAAATCCGGTATTTTACCAGCAGTATACGGATACGGCTCCAAAGTCTAACAGCTTGATTGTGACAGGGCAGAAACGTTCAAGGGTAATAGATTATAATGATATTTATGAATACTCCTATGATTATACCAATTATAGCAGTACGTTAGAGGGGTATGATGCCGAGGGACAGATTACCAGTGCCATTGAGTATGTCACCAGAGATTCCTCAGAATTACCGGTACTTTATGAGATAACCGGACATGGAGAAACTGTTCTTGGCGGTGGCTTTACCGAGGCAGTAGAAAAAGCCAATATGACGTTAAGTGAGCTTACATTATTAAAAGAAACGGCGGTTCCTGAGGATGCAGCAGCGGTTATCATTAATGCACCGACTTCTGATTTTTCTGAGGATGATGCGAAGAAAGTAAAAGAATATTTAGAAAACGGTGGAAAAGCACTGATTATCAGCAGTTATGAGCATAAAGATCTTGCTAATTTTGAGAGTATTTTAGCTGCATATGGGATTAGCCGGGTAGAGGGCATCGTTATGGAAAATGATGCTTCCTATTATTACAATGGCATTCCCTATTATCTGTTGCCGGAAGTAGAAAGCAGCAGTTACACTTCCTCTGTTACCGGAAAATATGTTTTTGCACCATACAGTGAAGGATTTTCTTATGATACACAGTCAGAAGCGGTTGTGTATACACCATTGTTAACTACTACAGATAAAGCGGTTTCTAAGATAGATGCAGCAAACGCTACTACCTCGCAATTTGAGGAAGGGGATATTCAGGGGGCATTTACGGTAGCTTTGTCCGCAGAAAAAACAGTGGGAGAAAAGACATCTCAGATTGTAGTGGCAGGTTCCATTGATCTCTTTACTGATTCGGCAGATGCCGTTGTTTCCGGCAGCAATGTTGCCATGTTTACGGATTGCATTACAGCAATGGCAGGCGAAGGCGGACAGAATGTGACAATTCCGGTGAAGGAGTATACGCTGGGAAATATTACGGTTACTTCTGTGGCAGCAATGTTAGGAGGATTAGCGGCAAGCATCTTTGTTCCAATTCTATTGATTGCAATAGGTGTAGTGATATGGGTAGTAAGGAGAAAAAAATAATGCAGAAACAAAAAATACAATTTCTGGTATTGCTGGCAGTGGTGCTGCTTTTAGGCGGCATCTATGCCGGTATCCGGTATTACAATGAAACACAGGAGAAAAAGGAGGAAGAAGAGCAGGCAGCAGAGACTGTTTCCGTGACGGATATGAAGGTTTCTGATATTACAGGATTTTCTTATGTGTTAGAGGGAGAGACAATTTCCTTTACAAAAGAGGGAGATGACTGGCAGTATGATGGAGACCGTTCTCTGGATATGGATGAGGATGCTATTGAAACTATGTTGAGCAAAGCAGTAGGTGTGACGGCAGAAGAGACGGTGACAGACTATGAAA
>JAQXGQ010000135.1 GCA_029006795.1 Clostridiales bacterium
CATATTTAAATAAATCTGAAGCAACCATTTTAATCCAGTTGGTGTCACCGGTTTCCGGGGAACGGATTCCAATGATATTAGAGAACGCAAGAGGATTTGTTTACTGTGTATCTTCAATGGGTGTTACCGGCCAGGGAGCAAATTTCCATAAAGAAGTGGTGCAATACTTAACAAAGGTAAAAGAAATTTCAAAAATTCCGGTAATGATGGGATTTGGCATCCGTACCGCAGAGGATGTAAGACCAATGAAAAATATAATCGACGGAGCTATTGTGGGAAGCCATTTCATTAATTTAATGGAAGAGAATGATTACCGTGTAGAAGTGGCAGAGGATTATTGCCGTACCTTTAAGAAAGAATTAAATCAGTTCTAAAAGTTAAAATAAAGTTTCATATTTGACAGGAGAAAAAACAATGAAAGAGTATATTGCAAAGGTAGCAGACGGAAAAGATTTGACGGAAGCAGAAGCAGGGGCAGCCATGAAAATCATGTTGGAGGGTGAGGCAACCCAGGCACAGATTGCTGCATTTTTAACAGCTCTCCGTATGAAAGGGGAGACCTTAGATGAACTGGTGGGCTTAGCATCGGTGCTTCGTGATAAGGCAGAAACCATTTCACCGAAGGTAACTAATTATGTGGATTTGGTGGGAACAGGCGGAGACTGTACCTATACTTTCAATGTATCTACGACTTCTGCTTTTGTGGTAGCAGCTGCAGGACTTCCGGTAGCAAAACACGGAAATCGTTCTATTTCTTCAAAATCAGGAGCGGGAGATGTATTAGAAGCATTGGGTGTCAACATCATGGCAGAGCCGGAATTGGTACAAAAATGTGTGGAAGAAGTAGGCATAGGGTTTATGTTTGCCCAACTGTTTAACAAATCCATGAAATATGTCGGGCAGGCAAGAAAAGAGATGGGGATTCGTACTGTATTTAATATCTTAGGACCTTTAGCAAATCCTTCCCGTGCAAAAAATATGGTAGTAGGTGTATATAGTCCGGAATTGACGGAGAAAATAGCAACAGCTATGAGTCGCCTTGGGGTGGAGAGAGCTTTTGTGGTGAGCGGCTGTGATAACATGGATGAGATTACGTTATCCGGTGCCACCACCGTATCTGAAATTAAGGACGGAAAAGTAACCACCTATCTGATTACGCCGGAACAGTTCGGAATTAAGACGGCATCCTTAGAAGAACTAAAGGGCGGAGATGGTGCTGAGAATGCCGAGATTACCAAAAATATTTTAAAAGGCATTGAGAAAGGCGCAAAGCGTGATATCGTGCTTTTAAATGCCGGAGCAACTCTTTATGTGGGAGGGGTTGCAGAAAGTATAGAAGCTGGTGTAAAATTAGCCGCAGAGGTTATTGACTCCGGCAAGGCATACGAAAAGTTAGAAGAACTGGTTCGCGTTTCTAACGCATAATGCAAAAGAAAACTTATAAGATGGCACCCCTTTGTGTAATGCAAAATGTGTCATGGTATGTTCCGGAGAAATAAAAAATTGATTTAAGAAAAGGAGAGTACCGATGATACGTTTTAACAGTGATTACACAGAAGGGTGCCATCCGGCTATTTTAGAGAAGTTAATGGCAACAAATATGGAACAGACGGAAGGCTATGGGGAGGATGCGTACTGCAAGGAAGCTGTAGAGAAAATAAAGAAAGCCTGCCATGCCCCGGAGGCAGAGGTTCATTTCCTGGTGGGCGGTACCCAGACCAATGTGACGGTGATTTCCGCAGCTCTAAAGCATTATCAGGGAGTGATTACGGCAGAGACCGGGCATATCAATGTCCATGAGACAGGAGCGTTAGAAGCATGTGGACATAAGTGCCTTACTATTGCATCAAAGGATGGAAAACTTACTGCAAAACAGGTTGCCGATTATGTGGATGCCCACTTTGCCGATGAGAGTTTTGAACATATGGTACAGCCCAAAATGGTTTACATTTCCAATCCGACAGAACTAGGGACGATTTATCATAAAGAGGAGTTAAAGGCATTATACCGGGTATGCCGGGAGAGAGGAGTTTATCTGTTCTTAGACGGCGCCCGTTTAGGCTATGGGCTTATGTGCAGTGAGAATGATATGGAACTTTCCGATATTGCTGCAAATACGGATGTTTTTTATATTGGAGGGACAAAGGTTGGCGCTCTTTTCGGTGAGGCAGTGGTCATTACCAATGAGGCATTAAAAACAGATTTCCGTTACAACATCAAACAGCGTGGAGGAATGCTGGCAAAAGGAAGGCTGTTAGGATTACAATTTTCTGTTTTGTTTGAAGAAAACCGTTATTTTGATATTTCTGCTCATGCAGCACGTTTGGCAGAAAAATTAAAAACAGAATTAAAAAATATGGGAGTTGAATTTTATATCGATTCTCCGACGAATCAGCAGTTTCCGATTTTGCCGGATAAAATCCTTGATAAATTAAGGGAAGAGTATAGCTTTTCTTATCAGGCACGAGTGGATGAAGCAAACAGTGCTGTGCGTTTTTGTACCTGTTGGGCGACGAAAGAGGAAAATGTAGATGCACTGTTAAATAGTATTAAAAAATTGTTGGGACGGTAAAATTTGATGGCTCAGAAGAAAAAGATTCTATTCCTTGCAACGGGAGGTACGATTGCCTCAAAAAAATCCCAAAACGGATTAAAACCCCAGATTACCCCGGCAGAGCTTTTAGAGTATATTCCACAGGTAGAGGATTTCTGTCGGGTGGAGACGATTCAGCTTTTGAATCTGGACAGTTCTAATATGGAACCGATGCACTGGAAAATGATGGTGCACACCATAAAAGAGCAGTATGAAAGCTATGACGGGTTCGTCATTGCCCATGGAACGGATACGATGGCATACACGGCAGCGGCTCTTTCTTATATGATTCAAAATTCCAAAAAGCCCATTGTAATTACCGGAGCGCAGAAACCCATCGATTTAGAGATTACGGATGCGAAATCTAATTTGATAGACAGCTTTTTATATGCTTCGGACGAAAAGTCACAGGGAGTACAGATTGTATTTGATGGCAAGGTTATTGCTGGAACTAGGGCAAAGAAAGTCCGTTCCAAAAGCTACAATGCGTTTTCGAGCATTGATTATCCCTGTCTTGCCATGATACAGGACATGAATATTATGCGCTATATTCCCATGCTGCCATTTGAGGATGAGGTAATATTTTATGAAGAAATGGATGAGGATGTCTTTCTAATGAAACTCATTCCGGGCATTAAGCCCAAAATGCTTCGCAGCATTTTTACCAATTATCACTGCATCATCGTGGAAAGCTTTGGAGTGGGCGGTATTCCAAAGTCTCTTTCAGAGGAATTTTATAAGCTCTGTCAGGAATTTCCGGAGAAACTTGTTGTCATGGCAACTCAGGTAGCCCATGAGGGCAGTGACATGACAGTCTATGAGGTAGGGCACGATATGAAAGCCTACTGCCGTTTTCTGGAGTCTTATGATATGACGTTAGAGTCTGTGATTGCGAAAACGATGTGGATATTAGGTAATTTTGATACGGCGGAAGTGGACGTGGAGGAATTGTTTTACCACAGTGTCAACTATGACGTTATTTTTGGGAAAAACAGAAAATGCTGAAAAAAAGAAAGTAGGATGCGGTACCAGACGGTACCGCATCCTACTTTTATGGTGTGTAGAAATCTTACTCTGTTTTTTTATTAATATAATTTGTCTTGTATTTAGAATAAATAATCTTCTGGCTGTGGTACAGTCCAAAATATCCTGACAGCATATAACTGAATGCCACTGCCAGCAGGAAATAAGGCATACCGTCATAGCCAAACAATTCAAAACTGATAAGCAACGAAGTAATCGGGCAGTTAGTAACGCCGCAGAAAACCGCAGTCATTCCTACTGCCGTACAAAGGGTAGGTGAAAACCCTAACAGGTTTCCGAAAAGACAGCCAAAAGCTGCTCCGGTAAAGAAAGAGGGAACAATCTCGCCACCTTTGTATCCGGCGCCTAAGGTCAGAGCAGTGAATAGCATTTTCAAGAAAAATGCTTCCGGGCGGACAGTACCGTCCATGCAGCGCTCAATAATGTTGATGCCGGTGCCGTTGTAGCTCTGGTCTTTGACTAACAGCGTTAGTACAATAATAATACATCCTCCTGCGAAAACACGGAGGTAAGGATTTTTAAAAAATTTCTTGTAAAGATTTTCCGACTGGTGGAGCATAATGCAGAAAACAATGCTGATTCCGGCACAAAGGACTGCTAAAAGAGAGATTGTGACTGCGGATTTTACACGGAAAGCCGGGATAGTTTCAATGAGAAACAGCTCCTGCGATACTCCAAAGGAGGAAGCTACTGCGTGGGCAACCAGAGAGGAAATGACACAGGGCACTAATGCTGCGTAGTACATAATGCCGACACTGACCACCTCCATAGAAAAAATGGCTGCTGCCATAGGTGTTCCGAAGAGTGCGGAGAAGGCAGCACTCATACCGCACATAATCATAATATGCTTGTCTTTTTCATCAAAGCGGAATAATTTTCCAAGACCGTTTCCGATACTTCCCCCTAACTGCAGTGCTGCTCCCTCACGTCCGGCAGAACCACCGAAAAGATGGGTAATTAGCGTGGAAATAAAAATCAATGGAGCCATACGCAACGGAAGTTCATCTCCCGAATGAATTGCAGAGAGCACCAGATTCGTACCGGTGTCCTTGTCATCGCGGAGCAGGCGATAAAGTCCGACAATCACAAGACCTCCTGCGGGCAGCAGGAAAATAATTTCCGGATTTTTGGTACGCACTAATGTGACAACGGACATACAAAAATAAAAAAGTGTGCCTACGCCGCCCACGATAAAGCCGGAGAGAATAGCGAAAACCACCCATTTGATTGAAGTCATAAGACGGGTGAGATTGTGTTTTACTTTATGTTTTACAAGTTCTTTCATAACTGCCTCCATTTTTTACAGTTATTCGGGACAGAAGCTCAAATCCGCTTACGCTCCTTTTCACTTAGGACATTAGTCCAATAGATAAATGAAATACCAGCCTTATGCAAATAAATTTGCAACGTCTGATATTCATTTATCTACTGTCCCGAATTGTTATAAAAATCTTAACATTTTCTAAACAGTTTTACAACACCACATAAAATATGACAAGAAAAGTTGTCAAAAACTATTGACAAGAATCCTTGTCACGCATATAATAATGACAAGAAAAGTTGTCATTTTGACAAGAAAACAAGTCAGGAGAGAAGCATGCCATTATATAATCACTTAAAAGAATATAGGGCGAAAATTAATGTGAACCAATATGAAATGGGAAAACTGGTGGGGGCGTCGAGACAGACTATCAGCCAGATTGAGAGGGGCGATTATTCGCCGTCAGTAACGCTGGCGCTTAAAATAGCAAAAGTTTTCGAAGTGCCAGTAGAAGCAATTTTTCAGTATGAGGAGGAAGAACATGAATAAGGAAAAAATAATGGAAAACAAGAGTCAGGATAAAAAGGCATTTGGGAAATTTGTTGTGTTAATAATAGTGGGAGCAATGGTGGGAGGTATTTTAGGTGCATCCTCCGTCTGGTCAATGAATGTAAAAGAAAGTGTTGCAAAGGTAATGCAGGATATCTTAGTGATAGCATCTCCCGTTGCTCCGATTGTTTTAAATACGGCTTTAATTGTTATATCTGCGATTATCCTAAAGAAATCCCGAAGCTTATTTAAAAACTGGGATGGTGAGAATGAAGAGCAGATAGATAGAATTGAGCAGTGGATAAGCTACGGCATGATTGCTACTGCAGTAGATATGATTTTTTGTTTTTTCTTTTTTGGAGCAGGTATTTACAGCGAAGAAGTCAGGGAATTTGAAACAAATGGAATGCTATTATTTGCTCTGAATTTATTTGGCTTAATCTATACACTCATAGTTGTTACAGTTTTCCAGAAGAGATTTGTGAATTTAGAAAAAGAGATAAATCCGGAAAAACAGGGAAGTGTTTACGATACAAAATTCCAGAAAGTATGGTTAGAAAGCTGTGATGAGGCAGAAAGACAGATGATTTATAAATCTGCTTACAAGGCATATCAGGTGACGAATACTACATGTATCGGCTTATGGCTTGTCTGTGTGTTAGGAGTGATGTGCTGGGATTTTGGCATTGTTCCGCTTTTTATGGTTAGCCTGATTTGGCTGGTTATGACAGTCTCCTATGGGATAGAGAGTTTACGTCTGTCATAACATTCAAAATAATAGAACAAGAAAAGAAAGTAGAGAGAAAACAGATATGAGACAAAAGTTGTTGAATTTACCAAAGCCGATACTAGTAATCACAGGAGCTGTATTTGTCGGAGTATTCCTGTTGCTTTTGAATATAGGTGGCAGAATTGTATCAGGAATACCTGCACTTGGGCAGGAATATGTGGTGCAGTGTATCGGAGAACTTGTGGCGGCGGTTTATACGATTGCCATGTTGTTTTTATTAGGATATGGCAGTATATTAAAGGAAAAGGGAACAGGTTTTCTGAAGGGCTTTTATGTCGGGGGATTTATGGTCGGTTATTGCCTTTTTGCTGCAGTTGCCATGTTATATGTGCAGCAATTAGAATCTACGTCTACGGTACAGCCGGTGGGAATGATTTGTATTTACACCTTAACGATGTTTCTGGTGGGATTAAATGAAGAGGTAATTGTTCGTGGCGTGGTATTAAATTTGCTTTTGGACCGCTTCACAAACAGCAGGAAAGGCGTTCTTTGGGCAATTATCTTAAGCAGTTTGATTTTCGGTTGCTGCCATATTCCGAATGTAATGGCAGGAATACCGTTTAAAAGTGTCCTGATTCAGACGGTGCAGGCAACTTTGATGGGAATCGTGTTTGCAGCAATTTATCTGAGAAGCGGAAATATCTGGATTTGTATTATTGCCCATGCGGCAGTTGATTTTGCAGGATTGATGGCAAGTGGTGTTTTTGGAAACGGAGGCATGACAGATATGATTGGAAATCTGTCCATAGTAAATCTTGTGGTGACCGTGCCTTTATTTTTAATTCCGGGTATTGTATTGCTTCGAAAAAATAAGTTAGAAGAAATTGTAAGGAAAAGGGTAGGGGAAGAAATTATACCGACACAGAAGGAGGCAGATCATACAGCAATTGTATCAATCGTACTTGGAGGGATTGGTATTGTACTTGGAATCTCAGGCTATACAATCGGAATCAGTCTGGTAGGTTTATTAGGTGCCATAGTATCAAAGAAAATCAAGACACAGCAGAATGGACTTAGCATGGCTGCAATGATTGTCTCTATTGTGGGACTAGTGATTTCAATTATGGGAATGATATTGATGATGATAATGATGCCCATGATAGGAGATGCCAATAGTATGGGAATATTTTAAAATTAAATTGAATTGTATGAAATACACATTCGTACCTTATTCTCGAAATGATTGTTCTTATATGGACATTTACGAGATTTCTTTCTTGTGATTTTTTTCGGTGTCACAATTATATTGAGATTTAATAAGGAATCCGCTATACTAAGAAAAAGACTTAGGATAGCGGATTTTTGATGTTCACAATCCTGCTATTTTGGGAAAGGCATTATTTTACAAGGAGGAGAAGAAAAGATGAAGAGTGTTGAGGCAAAAATTGTAATGCCATTATCGTTATTGGGGTTATTATTTGGTACTTACATGGTTATGTCATATTTTTTTATGAACGAAAATATTAATCGTGTCGGGGACATGAACGATGTTTCGTATGAAGCGGTCATGCTTGCGGATGAGTTGAAATTATCTGTTGTTCAGGTTCAGCAATGGCTGACCGATATCGGTGCAACAAGGGCTGCCGAGGGGTTTGATGATGGATTTGATGAGGCAGCAGCGCAGGCCGAGAATGCATATGATATCTTAGAAAAGCTTGTAGCGGTCAACCCGGATTATGCAGACGAAGTCACTGATATCAGGAATAAATTTGAGCCATATTATGAAACGGGGAAGCAGATGGCACAGGCATACATTGACGCTGGTCCGGAGGGCGGTAATGCCATGATGGGTGATTTTGACACAGTAGCCGAGAATATCAACGAAGCTGTGGATGAATTAAGAGAGCAGGCGCTTGCCGATGCGGATGCGAGTGCTGCGAATCTGACGAAGCGAAGTCGGCAAATCCAGCGTTTCACCATTATTGCCACTATTATTATTGTAATCGTGTATGTGGTAACACTCATTACCTTTAAGAAAACGGTGGTACGACCTATTCGCCTTATTCTTGCTAAGCTGAAACTGATGGCAGAAAACAGTGGTGACCTGACAAGGAAGATTGATTATACCGGAAAAGATGAGATTGGAGCTTTAGCTGAAAATTTTAACAAGATGCAGGAATCCTTCCGTGTATTGATTCGTCAGGTGATTGATATTTCACAAAATACATCCGCTGGTATGCAACAGACGAAAACGCATGTAGATACCGGTCTTACACTTGTTCGCGAAATGAATACAAGGGCATCTAACATTTCCGGTAACATGGAAGAAAATGCGGCATCTGTGGAAGAGACTACTGCAGTGAATGTTGAGATAAATGAAGGTCTTAAACATATGACGGAACATGCCAATACAGAGGCGAAACGTTCCGATGAAATCAGAACACGTGCGGAACAGCTAAAGAACTCTGCCTTAGCTTCACAAAAGAAGGCGAGAGAAATAAACGAAAGTACCAGGCAGAAATTAGATCAGGCGATTGAAAAAGCGAAAGCGGTTGAAAAGATAAACGAATTGACCGACACAATTATGGATATTGCCAACCAGACAAATCTTTTAGCACTCAATGCTTCTATTGAAGCTGCAAGAGCCGGAGAAGCGGGAAAGGGATTTGCTGTCGTTGCATCTGAAATCAACAATCTTGCATCAGATTCTGCGAAAGCGGTTGTGGAGATTCGTTCTGTAAATGAAAATGTTTTAAGAATTGTCAACGAACTGGTTCAGACGTTAAATGAAATCTATACGTTTATCAGTGAAGAAGTTGTGAAAGATTATGAGGAAACAGTAAGGACAGGGGAACAGTATAGTAATGATGCGCGGAACTTTCAGACTGTGACAACTGAGATTGCTAATACATCAAACGGCTTGCTTGAATCTATGAATATGATGGCAAATACCATGAATATGATGTCGGAAGCGAGTGGACAGTCCGCAGAGGACACTACGGAAATCAGTAATAAAATAACCACACTGATGGGATATTTTGATGAAATTTCAGAATTGTCTGCCGAACTTGCCAGAGGAACAGAAAGCCTGCATAATCTGGTTGAACGGTATACAGTATAATACCTGATAAAAGGCGATTGTTTTAGTAGATAAGGATCTTCTAGAGCACTGCGAATTATTGAGAGCGAGATACATAACCAGCTGTGTGTACTGTCACAGGTCTGGTATATGCCGATTTTTTCTAATGACAGGAAATGTAAACTAGAGAACTTAGACAAAATCATTGATGAGATGCACGAGGAAATAAACGGCAGCTGT
>JAQXGQ010000136.1 GCA_029006795.1 Clostridiales bacterium
ATGGCAAACTGATCCATGATACCGCAATTGACACCGTTAAATTTGTTTTCAGAGTACTGTCCGATTAATGCCAAATCCTGGTTACTTACATCAAATCCAAACATATCCCGAAGAATAAATCCGGTTAACACCTCCACAGAAGCAGAAGAGGAAAGTCCTGAACCATTTGGGATATTTCCGAATAAAACAAGATCCATACCCTGTTCCACCTTCATGCCTTTTTCCCCGAATGCCCACATAACTCCCTTCGGGTAATTCGTCCAGTCAGCTTCCTTTTCCGGTTTTAAGCCTTCTACAGAGGACTCAATGATACCTAAATTTTCAAAATTCATAGAATAAAAACGAAGCGTTTTGTCCGCTCTTTTTCTTGCCACACCATAAGTACCGATGGTCAGTGCACATGGAAATACATGGCCACCATTGTAATCGGTATGCTCTCCAATCATATTCACACGTCCCGGAGCAAAATAAACACCGATTTCTCCCTCATCACCAAACAATTCCTTAAATTTTGCAAGTACATTCTCCCAAACCATAGTAATTTCTCCTATACATCATTTTTTCTTGTTTCTTATGTAGCACCCACTCTGCTGGAAAATTCATTTTCCAGACAGAAATATTTCTGTTTTTCTCTTATATTTATTATTATAACTTCTGTTTTTCCCTTTGCAATCCCTATTCGTGAAACTGCAACATTGTTCTGAAATTTTGCAACAAAATTACATAATTATTTTTCAAAAAAAGTAGACAAGGCAGCTCTGGGAAATTTTTGCCAAAGCTGCCTTTCTGTTATTCTTTATTCTGCTTTAAAATCACGAATCAGTTTCCATGTCGGTAACGCATTGCCTTCATAATCAAACAATGCCTGATTCGCCCACTCATTTCCACAAGGGCCCGGATCCTCAATGTATTTTAAAGAAGCCGGGGTTGCCCAACCGGAACCATGCACCGGAATCCATGCCGGTTCCCAATAAAAGAAGCCCTTTCCTTTTCCGCCTTTGATATGACTGATACGGTTTAAGAAATCCTCCATAAAATCATACTGTCCCTGCTCCGTCATCGGATACTCGATTTTTTCTACTAAAGATGGTTTTGTCGCATAACCCTTCCGTTCTTCATCAGAAAGCTTTTCGTAGTCTTTGTAATCCTCCATCGTATATCCCATAGAGACTTCTGCCACAACCAGGTCTTTTCCATAACGCTCTGCAATATCATTCATATTGTCATTCAGCATATCAAGGGTTCCATGCCAGAAAGGATAATAAGACAATCCGATAATTTCAAAGTCCTCGCCCCGTTTCGTAAAGTTGTCAAACCACTCCCGGTAAAGAGCATTGTTTCCTCCATTGTCTAAATGTATCATAATGGGTACTTTCGCTACATCCGGCTCTACCGCCCGCACGCCACGGATACCGGCATTGACAAACTTAGCAATGTTGTCATAATTCGGTACTTTGCCCTCCGGCCACAGCAGTCCGTTAGAAAGCTCATTTCCCACCTGTACCATAGTGATGTTAACGCCTTCCTTCGCAAATACCTTCATTGTATCTGCCGTAAAGTCATACACTGCCTGCTCTAACTGCTCCACACTGTAATCTCTCCATGCCTTAGGTTTAAACTGTTTTCCGGGATCCGCCCAGAAGTCACTGTAGTGGAAATTTAACAGTACTCCAAGTCCTGCCTCCGTCACTCTCTTTGCAATGGCAAGGGAAGTTTTTAAATCGTTCTCCCCTGCCCCATAGGATTCGCCGCTTTCTGACCACGGATCATTCCAAAGACGGATACGAATGGTATCTACATCATATTTTTTCATCATATCCAAAATATCTGTTTCTTTTCCGTCATCATAATATTTTGCACCACATTTTTCTAATTCCAGTAATGTGGATAAATCCATTCCTTTTACAAATTTCTGCATGTTTTCCTCCTTATTCTCCCGCCTGTCTGATATGATATTACTGCCAAAAAGGTATGACATTTTATCACACTAAATCCCACGGAAGCGGAATGTAAGTTCCAAAGGTTTATCTGTCGGAATATGATATTCCGGATGTACCAAAGCCCCCCAGCTGTCATCGCCACCTACACCCATCTGTGCTAACGCAACACGTATCACCGTATAATGTACTTCGGGCAGTTCGTAGGAGTGCATCGCGTTTTCCATTTCATGGGGTGTATAAGGCAATGCAGAGAAAGAAAGTTCCTCTCCCTCAAAAATCATTCCTCTGCCACGCACATCCGTTACCTTTGCGTATCGAACTCCCATCTTATTGCCGCATTCCTGTGGTACCAAATATTTTGCCATATTATCGGCAACCCTGTTGCGGTAAATACCAAGTTTTGCACCATGCTTTCTGTCGGCATAGGTCTCTTCCGGTCCAAGTCCATACCACTCTACCCTGTCATAGTCTGCGTTTAACTTAAACAGCATACCAAATTCCGGCATATCCGGCAAACCAGCCACCGGTTCATAGGTCAATTTCGTCTCTACCGTACCATCGCCGTACACGGTGTATGCCGTTTTGCAGGAGGCTTCCGGTGTTGTAGGAAGATAATAGATATAAGTTATCGTCGCAGAATCCTCATTTTCCTTCAGTACGACTGGGGCCGGTTTATTTTCCAGAGTTTTGTAGCTGACATACATACTGGCAATTTTCCACTGTGCGTATCGTCCTGGCGCCATGCTTCCACAATCGTTATCCACAGGAGCACGCCAGAAGTTTGGCATCGGAATTTTTTCTATCATTTCTTTTCCTGCATAGCGATAAGATACCAAGCCACCGGAAAGTTCTGAAAACAGGCAGTCAAAATTCTCTCCCTTAACGCCAATATTGCACTTCCCATGTACCACCTGTATCTTCTTTTTCGGTGTTGCAAATATCTTTGATTTTTTGTATACCTTCTGTCCAAAGGCAATTTCATGTCCCGCCTTTGCCCACAGGGTATCTTCTTTTAATGTAAAGGAAACTGTCACCGTATATTCTGCATCCACCGGAACTTCAAAAGGAATTTCCATTGTCCCTTTTGATAAAGGCGGTACTGTCATCTGAATGCGCTGCTTTTTCACCGGAACACCCTCGCGCTCTAGAAGCACATCACAGTGGAAGCAGTCCGTTCCCAGGAAGAGATGTTTATTGGTAACGGTAAATTCTTTTTCTCCAAAGGAAACACTGATGTTTTGGTAATTGAATTTTACCTCCTGCATTTTCGGGGAAGCATCTCTCTCTCCTCCATAGCAAATACCGTTTCCGCTGAAATTATAGTCCGTCGGGCGCTCCAAAAAGTCACCGCCGTATGCCTGAAATTCTTTTCCATACCGGTCTTTTTTCAGAATAGACTGGTCAATATAATCCCAGATAAATCCGCCCTGATATCTCGGCTCCGTGTCCGTTAAATCTGTGTATTTGTGCATCGCGCCACAGGAATTTCCCATCGCATGAGTATACTCGCAGCAGATAAACGGTTTCTCCTTATTTTCCGCTAAATATTCCTGTATACGGGTTACCGGTGGATACATCTGGCTTTCCATATCACTGCTGCCGTCATAACGTCTGTCCTGGAACACTCCCTCATAATGTACCAGACGATGCGGGTCAAGTTCCCTAAACTTTTCCGACATATCATAAATAACCTTACCGCCATAGGATTCATTTCCGCAGGACCAGATTAAAACGGACGGATGATTCTTATCTCTCTGATAACAGGAGTTGACACGGTCAAGCATCATCGGCTCCCAATCCAGGTTATCTCCCGGCACGATTGTTTCCATCGGTGCCCTTTCACGGACTGCTGCATCCCAGGAGCCATGAGATTCCATATTATTTTCGGCTATCAGATAAAGCCCATACTCATCACACATGCCATAAAGGGGAGACGCATCCGGATAATGACAAGTACGGATTGCATTGATATTGTTCTGTTTCATCATCACAATATCCTTAAGCAATTCCTCTTTTGAAACCACCCTGCCTGTCTTAGAACTGAATTCATGGCGGTTGACTCCCTTAAATACAATGCGCTTTCCATTGAGGCACATCAGTCCGTCTTTCATCTCAAAACGACGGAATCCTATTTTCTGGGAAACAACTTCACAGACCACCCCATCTGCTTTGCATAATTCCAATACTAATTCATACAGATAGGGCCGTTCTGCACTCCAGAGTACCGGAGCATTTACCTCTTTTGAAAAATTTACTTCCCCGGATACCTCTCCCAAATTCTCTGTAAAAAGAATGTTTTCGTCATCTTTTAAGAAAACTCTCGCCGTACCGTTTCCCTTCATTTTTAGTGTAAGATTTAATTCTGCGGACTGTAAATCTTCTTTCACCAACGGTTCTGCCTTTATATCGTAGATGTGAAGTTCCGGCATAGTATAGAGATAGACGCTACGGAAAATACCGGAAAACCGATAGAAATCCTGATCCTCACACCAGCTGGAGGATGTCCACTTAAATACCTGCAATGCAATTTTATTTTCCCCCGGTTTCCAATAAGGAGTCAAATCAAATTCCGACGGAGTAAAGCTGTCCTCACTGTAGCCTACATATGCTCCATTCACCCAAAGGGCAAATCCACTCTCCACACCCTGGAAGGAAATATATACCCCATTTCTGATAAAATTTTCCGGCAATGTCACATATCTGACATAGCTTGCCACCGGATTAAATTCCTGTGGCACCTCATCCCGCCAGATTTCTTCCCTGCCATCCCACGGATACTGGGTATTCGCATACTGTGGAATATCATATCCCTCCATCTGAATATGTGCCGGCACCCGGATATCATCCCATGTTTTACAATTATAATTTTCTGTTTCAAATCCCGGTATTGTCAAATCCCTGTTCTTTGCATAATGAAATTTCCAGATACCGTCTAACGGAAATATAAAACTGCTTTCTCCTGCTTCTTTCTCCTGATAGGATGCGTAACTGACATGGTCGGAATGAGCCTCCATACAATTCTCTTTAAAAAAAAGCGGATCACTTATTTTTTGATATTCAAATCCCATCGTTCTTTGTCCTCCCAATTTTTTTAATAAAACAGAACAAGATATTTTCTAGAATAAAGTGGCCAAGCCCACGTCAACTCCCCTGTCCCTCAATCGGAGGGGGCTTGTACACTTTGTTGCGCTGAGCACAGTCACTTGTGACATATTTCTTCTTGTGCGAGTGCGCATCCCGCACGGAGTGCTTTTATTTCATAGGAAGGCAAACACTTTCATACGTTAATTCAGCAAGGTTTTTCCTATGAAATGTAACAAAAACCGGCGATGACTTTCTCACCACCGGTTCCATATAACTTTTTCCTTATTTCACTGCGCCGGTGATACCTTCTGCAAACTGTTTCTGCAATATAAAGAAAATAACCATTGTAGGAATAGAACAGAACAGCACACCCATCATCAGTACGCCATAGTCTACCGTATATCCGGCTGCTAAGTTTGCAATCAGCATCGGCATTGTCTGTGCCCGGTTATCAGTCATAACAACCTTTGGCCACATATAAGCATTCCATGCGTTCATAAACGTGATAACAGCTGCTGCTGCATAAGTCGATTTCATAATCGGCATATACATTTTGAAAAAGATTTTAAACTCGCTCAGTCCGTCAATACGGGCAGCTTCCATAATATCCACCGGGAAGTTTCTTGAATTCTGACGGAACATCATAATCAAAAATGGGGTAGATATTGCCGGTAAAATAAATGCCCAGACGGTATTTAACAATTTCATTTTGGCTATCATCTTAAATAACGGTATCATGGTAGCAACCTGCGGAACCATCATCGCAAGCAGCAGAACATTGAACACCCTGTCTTTGTTCTTATCATGATATAATTCAAAACCATATCCTGCAAGAGAACAGATGAACAACGCCACAATTGTCTGCACTCCCGCATAGAGGAAGGAATTTCCCAAAGAGCCCCACAAATCCTGCTGTGCAACCAGTTTCTGGAAATTCTCAATAGCGTGTGTACCAAAGGTAATCTTACCTCTCGCTACCTCTACAGTAGTATTCGTCGCTGCCGTAATCATCCAGTAAAACGGGAAGACCGATATAAAGGAAACGATAATAAGAAAAATATAAGATGGAATTAACCTTTTCTGGATTCCTGATGCTTTTCTTTTCTTAGTCACGCTTATCACCTACTTTCATATTAATAGCAGACAGTACTGCTACTAAGATAAACACGAAAAATGCCATTGCCGATGCGTATCCGAAGTTTGCAACACCCGTACCGAAGGAGTTATTATAAATATAATGTGACATGGTAATGGTAGAGTTTGCAGGACCACCACTGGTTAAGTTGACAGACTCATCGAACAGCTGTAAGGTACCGTTAATAGACATAATAGCTGTCATAACAATGGTAGGTTTCAGCAGGGGAACTGTAATCCGCCAGAAAGTCTGCCATCCGTTTGCACCGTCAATTTTTGCTGCTTCATAAACGGAATATTCAATATTCTGCAAACCTGCTAAGAAGAATACCATATTGTACCCCGTCCATCTCCAGATTAAAGCAATAATGATAATTACCTTTGCACTGGCTGCATTTCCTAAAAAATTATAATTTGTCTCTAAAATTCCAAGCTTCACAAGGATTGTATTCATAAGTCCCTGTGTTGCAAACAACGACTTAAAAATCAATGAATAAGAAACCAAAGATGTTGCACATGGTAAAAATACACAGGTACGGAAAAATCCTTTGAATTTCAAATCCTTGTTATTAAGAAGTTGTGCCAGCAGCATTGCCAAAATCAACATGATAGGCACTTCTACTAACAAATAAAGAAACGTATTTCCAACAGAACGAAGAAATAATTTGTCCTGGAACATTCGTGCATAATTGTAAGTTAACGGTTCTGCCCATTTCATATTGGCACTTGAACCGGTCTTAAACGATGTAAAAATCGCCTGAATAATTGGATAAAAACTCATAACCGCAATCAAAAGTGTTGCGGGTGCCAAGTAAATCCACCCTGCTGCGTGCTGTTTCGCAGTCACGGTTCTCCTCTGCTTCTTCAACTTTAAGCCCCCCTTTTTACTTGAACAAAAGTGCACTTCACACACTCTCTCGACTAATGCTTTTATTCGTGCAACTTTATTTGACAAGCGGGGAATTCGGAAGAACCGATTTCCCCGCTTTTTCTGTGCCTATGGCACATCATAATTTAGTTACCCATTTCAAAGTTCAACTGATCCTCTGCTGCCTGTAATGCTTCCATTACGTCCTGACCGTCTTTGATATTGATGACTGCTGCTGCAATCTGTGTACGGCATGTATAGTGATAATCACTCTGCTCTACAACCGGTACATGAGAGCCCATTTCTACAATCTGTGCATAAATCGGAGTATTGTTGAAGTATTCAACGCCTTCGTTATAGACCTCAGATTCACCGGCTGAAATACAAGTTGTGATAACACCACCGTTTTTCAGAGCTCCGTCATAAGTTACACTGCTTCCACCGAAGGTATAAGCTAAGAATTTCTTTGCTAAATCTGTATTCTTACAGTTGCTTGTAATATAAAGGGAAGAACCACCGTTAGAAGCGTATCCCTCGCCGCCCGCTAATGTCGGCATAGAAGTAATCTCCCATTTTCCACTGTTCTCAGCTACCTGCTCAATACTTGGAATAATCCAGTTACCATTCATAACGCCGGCAACCATATCACCAAGAATGGTCTGGTCTACATAATCTGACCAGTCATTTGCCAGATATAATACGTTTTTAGAAATCATCTCATTGATAACTTCCATAACCTGTACTAATTTTTCATTTTCTGTAATGTATGGTTTTCCATCTTTGAACTGTGACTCACCTTCTGCCTGAAGCATCATATAGATAAGGTCATTTCCGTCACCGTCCATAGAAAGTAAGTATTTTCCGGTCTTGTTATATACATCCTCACCAACTTTAATGAAATCTGCCCATGAAATTCCGGTCATATCATCAATGGTATATCCACACTCTTCCAGTAAATCCACTCTGTATGCAAAGATAACGGTTCCGTTATCTACAGGGAAGCCATAATGAACTCCATCAATGGTAGAATAGGAAAGTTTCTCCTGGCTGAAATCAGACCAGTTAACATCTGCATCATCCACAGGTACAAACGCATCTGGATAATCAGATACATAACGCTGAATCCAGTGATCCTGGAATAATACAATATCCGGTAATGTACTATAATCCCCTGCGGAGCCTGCCAGTGTAATCGCATCTTCAATATCGGAAGACTGTGACTGTTCCACAATTTCAAGTTCAAAATCTGGATCTACATTTGCTTTGTAATCATCTGCTGCCGCCTGCAATGCCGGAATATTAAAGTTTGCATCCCATGCATATACGGTCAATTTGTTATCGCCTGTGCTTGTTGCTTCATCCCCACCGGCACTTTCTGTGCTACCTGTTGTAGCAGCATCTCCACCGGCATTTCCCGTATTTGTGGAGCCTGCATTGTTTGATCCACAGCCTGCTGCCATAGATGTAATCATTGCTGTTACCAGCATCAGTGATACTACTTTCTTCTTCATAAATTTTACCTCCCAATAATTATCATTTTAACCAACCAAAAAAACTTGCTTTTATTTTTTCTTCGTCATTTTGACTGTTATTTAGTTGTTTTTGATTGATTATATGTATATTATAACCAAATTGCACACATGATTGTGCGCATATACATATAAATTTCGCGCATTTTTAACCATTTATAAGCATTACCATCCTTTTAAAGCGGAAATCCTGTAATTTAACAGCTTGTGTTCGTAATTTTCCGGGTTGATTTTCCACTGATAGGGTGACGTATTCAGGAATTTTTTAAAGTTCCGGTTAAACGTAGAAGTCGTAGAAAATCCCACCTTCTGAGCTACCATATCCATAGAATCGTTTGTTTTTTTCATCAAATCGCAGGCTTTCTGAATCCGCACCAGATTGATATAATCCACAGGTGACATATTCATACATCCTTCAAACACTCTTCTGAAATGAGTCTCGCTCATATGGCATGCCTTTGCTAACTCCTCCACCCGAATCATGTGCATATATTCCACACGAACATACTCAAGTGCCGCGCTAATCTGGGATACTCCCGCATTTTTTCTGGCATTGCCCTCCGGTTCTACTTTAATATCCTCCTGTTCGTTCATCCTTAAAATTTCCGTGACGAGTGCAAACAAAAGTCCTTTGACACTGTCCACATAATGCAGGCGCTTTCCACGCATTTCTTCCATTATCATACGGACAATCAAAGCCAGATTACGGCTTTCCCACTCGTGAATAAACAGTGCTTTATAGTTAATTTTTTCCAAAAGTTCCCTCTGGTAAAGTTCGTTTTCCGGATACAATTCCGCTACCACCTGCGCTGGATCAAAAAAAATATATTCCCAGAAGCTCGGTCCTTCATCACTGTCACTAATGGTAATATGAGGATAGTTATGTGGAATGACGCTGAGCATGGCAGGCTGATAAGGCATGGGACGCTCATCTAACACCAGTTCTCCCGCACCGCTTCTGCAATATCCGATCTCCATCAGATTATGAAAGTGCAACGTTGTCTCGTCATGCCCATATTCACGAACCCAGCTGTCTCCTAACAATGCTAGCACATATTCATTCTGAGGCACCTCATAAAATCGCAATTCCATAGCTCCTGCCTTCTTTTTCTTCATTCAGACACCTCCTTTCCTTTTTTTATAGATTTGTATTTTCACATTCCTTTACCGAAAAGAAAAGACGCAGCGAAGCAGGTAATTTCCCGCCCGCTGCGTTTTCCCGTAGCTTAGTCGAAATCGAACTTTTCAAAACGATCCATCATCGCACGATAACGGAAACGTACCATTTCATTTTTTTCTAAGACATCTTCTTCCTTTCCCGTGTACTGACACCGGATACAGTAATACTCTTTTTTGTCTTTGTCATAAAACATATCAATATCCAGATCTCTCATAAAGCAGGATGGACATCTATAATTTAATTTGCCTTTTCCAGATTGAGCCATGTTGAAAATACCTCCTTGTCTGCCATTGT
>JAQXGQ010000137.1 GCA_029006795.1 Clostridiales bacterium
ATTTTAGGCTATGATAAGACGGTGGAACTGTTAAAGGAATCGGATGATATTTATTTGAAATTCGGTGCAGATACCAAAGTTTATGGTGTGGATAAGGAGAAGGAAATCCGGGAAATCCGTAGAAAAGCGATCAATGCCAACTTGAAACTGATTGAATGTCCGATACGTCATTTAGGAACGGAAGAGGGATATAAGATTTATTCGAGATTGCAGGAGCATCTGCTTGCTGCCGGCGTGGAGATGGAATTTAATACGATGGTAAAAGATATTATCATTGAAAATGATGAGGTGAAAGGTCTGATTACCGATAAAGGGGAAACATATCTGGCACCGGAGGTAATCTCTGCAGTAGGACGTGAGGGAGCAGACTGGTTTTCCCATATCTGTGAGCAGCATGGAGTGGAGACGAAGGTGGGGACTGTGGATGTAGGTGTCCGTGTAGAAGTCCGGGATGAGATTATGGAGTTTTTAAATGAGAATCTCTACGAGGCGAAGCTGGTATATCATACGCCGACTTTCGATGACAAGGTACGTACTTTCTGTACGAATCCTTCCGGTGAGGTTGCAACGGAATATTATGATAACGGGCTTGCGGTGGTAAACGGACACGCTTATAAGTCGAAAGAGTTAAAGACAAATAATACGAACTTTGCGGTGCTAGTGTCAAAAAACTTCACTAAACCCTTTAAGACACCGATTGAATATGGAAAACAGATTGCCCAGCTTTCTAATATGCTCTGTGACGGAAAGATTTTAGTGCAGACTTTTGGTGATTTTAAGAGAGGCAGAAGAACCACAGAAGAGCGGCTTTGCAGAAATAATCTGATACCGACCTTAAAGGATGCAGTGCCGGGAGATTTGTCTTTGGTATTCCCGCATCGTATTATGGTAGACATTGAAGAGATGATTATGGCTCTTGATAAAGTGACACCGGGGCTTGCCAGTGATGAAACACTACTTTATGGTGTGGAGGTGAAATTCTACTCCAACAAAGTGGTGGTCAATTCTGATTTTGAAACAAATGTCAAGGGACTTCGTGCCATCGGGGATGGTGCTTCCGTGACAAGGGGATTACAGCAGGCATCGGCAAACGGAATTTCCGTGGCAAGAAGTATTTTAAAGACGCTGTAATGCTTTTTAACTGCAGTTTCATGGGAGATGTTAGAAAAGGTTATAGAATATAAAGAGTTTAGGAAAAATACGATGAAGAGAAAATGGATACAGACAGTGGCCGGGGCTCTTTGCATGGCAATGCTGTTAGGGGGCTGTCGGATTGGAAATCGGGAGATTGTGGTTTCGGGTACGCTGACCGATAAGCAGGTATTTAAAATTGAAGGTACGGCATGCGGATTGAAGGAGGCAAAGGTATATCTTGCCAATTATCAGAATATTTATGGAACTGCTTATGGACTGGATTTGTGGAAACATGATTTTGGTGACCAGTCTCTCAGTGATTATGTGAAGGATATAACCATAGAAGAACTGACACATATGGTCTGCATGGATTTATTGGCAGAAAACCAGGGCGTGACCTTGTCCGAGGAGGAATTATCCCAGGTGGAGGAGGCGGCAAAAGAATATTATGCCACTCTTTCCGGGGATGAAATAGCGTATTTAGGTGTAACGGAAAGTGACATTTCAGAGTATTATTCCCATTATGCGTTAGCGCAGAAACTGTATCAGTCCCTTACTAGCAGCGTCAACGAGGAAGTAAGCGATGATGAGGCGAGGGTTATTGAGATTATGCAGATTTTTGTGACGGATGGTACAAAGGCCTCTGAGGTGGCGTCAAAGCTGCAAAGAGGAGATGACTTTGCCTCTGTGGCCAATAACTATAATCAGCTTTCTTCGATTCAGGTGACAGTGGCACGGGATGAACTGCCGGAAGAAGTGGAAAAAGTGGCATTTAATCTAGACAATGGGGAAACTTCCGGAAAGATACAGACAGAAAACGGTTACTATTTTGTGAAGTGTCTCAATAAATATGATGAAGAACTGACGGAGGCAAATAAATCCAACATTGTGGAAAAAAGAGAAAAAGAGGCGTTTGATGATGTCTACAGCGAGTATGTCTCAAGGCTTTCCTCCAATTTGAATCAGAAGTTGTGGGATAATTTAGAGCTTGACACCAGTGGAGCGATTACCACAGACAGCTTTTTTGAGGTGTTTGAAAAATATTTTGCAGATAAATAAGAGGTAGTTGATTATGACAAAGGATATGACAAACGGGTCTCCGATGAAATTGATTCTGGGATTTTCCATACCATTGCTGTTCGGTTATTTATTCCAGCAGTTTTATAATTTGATGGATACACTGATTGTGGGAAGATTTTTAGGGGTAGATGCGTTGGCTGCAGTTGGTTCCACCGGAGCTTTGAACTTCTTGATTATCGGATTCTGCATGGGAGTCTGCAATGGATTTGCCATTCCGTTAGCGCATAAATTCGGAGCAGGAGATTACCAGGGACTGCGGGCATTTATGATGAATTCCGTGTATCTTGCCATAGTTTTTGCAGCAATTATGACTGTCTTTACTGTAGTATTCTGCCGTCCTATTTTACGTCTGATGCAGACACCGGACAATATTATTGACGGGGCATATATTTATATTGTAATTATTTTTGCGGGGATTCCTGCAACCTATCTTTACAATCTGGTTGCGGGAATTATTCGTTCTACAGGCGATAGCAAGACTTCGGTAGTGTTTTTGGTGATTGCCTCTGTGCTGAATATTATCCTGGATGTTGTTTTTATCGTAAATGTACATTTAGGGGTTGCCGGTGCGGCTCTTGCCACTGTCATTTCACAGGCAGTTTCCGGTGTGGGGTGTCTGGTGTATAGTTGGAAAAAATTTGAGATGCTTCATCCATCGAAAGAAGAGTGTAGTGTCAATGGTTCCTATATGAAAACACTTTGTGGAATGGGAGTTCCTATGGGATTACAGTACTCTATCACTGCCATCGGAAGTGTGATTTTACAAAGTGCAGTCAATACATTAGGCTCTAATGCAGTGGCAGCGATGACAGCAGGCAGTAAAATCGGAATGTTTTTCTGTTGTCCCTTTGATGCACTGGGCTCTACGATGGCAACTTACGGTGGACAGAATGTCGGGGCTAAAAAAATGGAGCGTATTTCAAGCGGTTTAAAATCTGCATCCATTTTGGGTATTGGCTATTCCGTCATAGCGTTTGGTGTGCTTGTTCTGTGCGGACGTTATTTGGCTATGTTTTTTGTGGAGAGTGCCGAGGCGCAGGTGATTGAGGATGTATATCTGTTTTTAATCATCAACAGTGCGTTTTATATTCCTCTTGCCTTTGTCAATATTGTAAGGTTCCTAATTCAGGGAATGGGTTACAGCAAATTCGCTATTTTAGCGGGAGTTTGTGAGATGGCGGCAAGAGTGCTGGTAGGTTTTGCATTGGTTCCGGTTTTCGGCTTTCCTGCTGCCTGCTTTGCAGGCCCCGTGGCATGGATTTTTGCGGATGCCTTTTTGTTCCCGGCGTATTTCCATGTGTTTAAAAAGACAAAGAAGATATTAAAGATAGTTTAAATTTCAGAAAGATAAGGAAAAGATATATGAGTATATTAAACGTAGAACACCTAACCCACGGTTTCGGCGACCGTGCAATTTTTGATGATGTGTCTTTCCGCCTGCTTGCAGGAGAGCATATCGGATTGGTAGGCGCTAACGGAGAGGGAAAATCCACTTTTATGAATATTGTGACCGGCAAACTGATGCCGGATGAAGGAAAAGTAGAGTGGGCAAAAAATGTCAGGGTAGGTTACTTAGACCAGCATTCCACACTGACAAAGGGGATGACCATTGAGAGTGTATTGAAGTCTGCATTTGCGTGGCTTTTTGAGATGGAAGAAAAAATGAACCGGATTTGTGATTCCTTAGGGGAGGCTGCACCGGAAGAAATGGATGCCATGATGGAGGAATTAGGCGTCATTCAGGATATGCTGACAAATCATGATTTTTATGTCATTGATGCGAAAGTGGAGGAAGTGGCAAGGGCATTAGGGCTGTTGGAATTAGGGTTAGACCATGATGTGACGGATTTAAGCGGTGGGCAGCGTATGAAGGTTCTCTTAGCAAAGCTACTGTTAGAAAAACCGGACATCCTGCTGCTTGATGAGCCCACAAACTATTTAGACGAGGAGCATATTGCATGGTTGAAACGTTACCTGCAGGAATACGAAAATGCTTTTATCCTCATTTCCCATGACATTCCTTTTTTGAATGATGTGATCAATATTGTTTATCATATGGAAAACCAACACCTTGACCGTTATGTGGGAAATTATGATAAGTTTGAGGAAGTCTATGCGGTAAAAAAATCCCAGCTTGAAGCGGCATACCGCAAACAGCAGCAGGAAATCAGTGAGTTGAAGGATTTTGTGGCGAGAAATAAAGCCAGGGTAGCAACCAGAAATATGGCGATGTCCCGACAGAAAAAGTTAGACAAGATGGATGTGATTGAGCTTGCAGCGGAGCGTCCGAAACCGGAGTTTGCTTTTCAGTTAGGACGCACGCCGGGAAAATATATTTTTGAGACAAAAGATCTTGTGATTGGGTATGAGGAACCATTATCAAAGCCGTTAAATATATCTTTAGAGCGGGGCAATAAGGTTGCATTAATCGGCGCAAATGGTATCGGAAAAACTACTTTGCTGCGGAGCATTTTAGGCCTCATTCCGGCATTAAAGGGCAGCGTGGAATTAGGTGAAAATTTAGAGCCGGGATATTTTGAGCAGGAAATCAAAGGGGAAAACAAAAATACCTGTATCGAGGAAATCTGGGAAGAATTTCCTTCTTTTTCGCAGTATGAGGTGCGTTCGGCACTGGCGAAATGCGGTCTTACCACTAAACATATCGAAAGTCAGGTGCGGGTACTTAGCGGAGGTGAACAGGCAAAGGTGCGTCTTTGCAAATTGATGAACCGCAGCACGAATGTTCTGCTTCTTGATGAGCCTACAAACCATCTGGATGTGGATGCCAAAGATGAGTTGAAACGGGCACTTAAAGAGTATCGTGGAACCCTTCTTTTGATTTGCCATGAGCCTGAATTTTATCAGGACATTGTAAATGAGGTCTGGGACTGTTCAAAATGGACGACGAAGATATTGTAAAATTAGGAAAGAAGATAAAAAGATGATACAGGATATTTACCCATTACATTTAGACAATGCTTATCAGAATAAAGCACCTTCCACAGACAGCCGGATACTTGCTTTTTTGGAGAACCGGATTTTTTTGAAAAATGAGGAAGAGATTACTTATCTGACCTATGAACAGTTACAGGAAGCCTGCAGGAATACAGGAAAAGAAGTGCCGGCATGTGTCTACTTGTTTTCTGTCGGAGGAGAGGATTATTTTCTTACTGGCTTGTGGGAAAAATTTACACTTCCCGGATTTTCCTACCATAAAATGTTAGAGACCCGGAGTATGCGTCCGAAAGAGAAGGTTCTTGTGGCTGCTACCGCATGGCATCTTTATGTCTGGTATAGGGATAATTGTTTTTGCGGAAGATGCGGAGAGAAGCTAGTACATAGCAGAGAACAGAGAATGCTGCAATGCTCTTACTGTGGCAACATGGTATTTCCCAAGATTGCCCCGGCAGTCATTGTAGGGGTGACAGACGGAACAAAAATTCTGATGACGAAATATGCCAACCGGGAATATAAACGTTATGCACTGATAGCCGGTTTTACGGAAATAGGAGAAACTGCCGAGGAAACTGTGAAGAGAGAAGTAGAGGAGGAAGTGGGACTTCATGTGAAGAATATCCGCTACTATAAGAGCCAGCCCTGGGGCTTTGACAGCAATCTTCTTCTGGGATATTTCTGTGAATTAGAGGAAAGAGAGAAAATCCGGTTAGATGAAAATGAACTTTCCTTAGCAGAATGGGTGGATTACAGGGATATCCCGGATGACCCGGAGGGTTTGAGCCTGACAAAGGAAATGATGCTGTATTTCAGAGAGGAACAAAAAAAGAAAGAAAATTGTCTTGACACTCAAAACGAATGATTGTATTATTACAATAACACAAAGCGAATAGAATGAATAAGGAATATAGTTCTGCGGTAGATATTATAAAGAAATGTGATAGAAAAAGTTAAGAATTCTTAAGTCTTTCTTAAAAGCCACATTTGGGAAAAAAGTTATGATACAATCACCGTAAATCGCAAAACAAGAAAAGGGAGAAACGAGAATGAGAGACAAAAACCAACAAACAGGAAATTTGGCATTAAAGCCCAAAAAGAAAAAATGGATAGTACCGATTGTGGTACTTGTCATAGTTGTGGTATTAGTGGCAATTATCGGCAGCGCAGTAAAGAGCATGACAAAACAGGTGGAAGCAATCACGAATATGGTTGAGGTGAAAGCAGTACAGAAAAGAGACCTTTCTGATACGATTTCCTTAAAAGGATCTATTTCCGGTGCCAGCAGTACGAATGTGACATCAAAGGCAGCTTCCGAGGTTACTGCGGTAAATGTACAGGTGGGTGACATCGTAAAAGAGGGTGACTTATTATGTACGCTAGATACAGCCTCTATTGAGGAAAATATTGCAGACTTAGAGAAGACCTTATCCAACACAAGTGCGGTAAACTCCATCAACAGCAGAACCAATGCCAAGAGCGTAGAGGATGCAATCGAAGATCAGACCGTACAGTTAGATGATGCAATGACAGCCATCATACAGGCGCAGGAAGATTATGATGGAGCAGAAATGCTTTATAACAACGGAGCGGGAGATTTTGCATCCTTACAGGCGGCTAAGAGAGCCTTAGAAAGTGCACAGGAAAATTACGATAAAGTGTTAGAGAGCACCAATCGTACCATTGAGGCGGCAAAGACAGCAGTAGAACTTGACCAATACAAAAATGACGATAAGACCTCAAAGGATACCTTAAAGGATTTAAAGGAGCAGTTAGAGGACTGCAATGTGACGGCACCCTGCAGTGGTGTGGTAACAGCCGTTAACGTGCGGGTAGGTGATATCAATTCTGAGAAGGTCACTTTACTTACCATTGAAGATACAAGTTCTTTAAAAATTGTGGCAACCGTCAGTGAAACGGATATTCTTAAAATTCAGGAGGGAATGAAAGCAATTGTTACTTCTGATGCTACTGGAGATGAGGAAATTGGCGGAGAAGTAACCCGTGTGGTAAGAGTAAAAAGTGCAGGCGGCGCAGGTACAGACGGTAGCAGCTCTGCCACAGCGGGCGGATACTCTGTTGAGATTACCATTGACAGCACAGAGTTATTAATCGGTATGGATGCAAAAGCCAAGATTATGGTTAAGGAAAAGGGGGAAGTGTTAGCAGTTCCTTATGATTTGGTGAAAACGGATGAAGACGGCAGTACTTATGTACTTGTGGCAGAGGAAAACGAGGACGGTTCCGCAAATGTTGTCCGTAAAAATATCGAGGTCGGGGAAGAGGTAGATTACTACACGGAAGTGACCGGCGGTGACTTAAAAGAAGGAGACAAGATGATTTACGATTATACAGGTACCGTGACCGAGGGTCAGGTTCTTGCGGCAACCCAGATGCATTCCGGTGACAGCGTGGATACGATGGGAACAGAGGCGGAGGTTGTTGAGTAGTGAGTGAACCAGTAATCCGAATGGAAAATATTGTAAAGACATATTATCAGGGAAAGCCAAACGAACTTGAAATTTTGCACGGCATCAACCTGAGTGTACATAAAGGTGAATTTGTTTCCGTCGTAGGTGAATCCGGTTCCGGAAAAAGTACTTTGATGAATATTATCGGCGTGTTAGACCGCCAGACTGCCGGAACCTATTGCTTAGAGGGACAGGACGTGAACAGTATGACGGATGAGGTGCGCAGTGCTATCCGTAACCGCAGAATCGGTTTTGTATTCCAGAATTTTAATCTGCTTCCCAGAGCAAATGCGTTAAAAAACGTGATGGTTCCCTTGATGTACGGTGAAGCAAAGACAAAAAATGCCAAAGAGCGTGCTATGGAAATGCTTGCTATGGTGGGAATGGAAGAGCGTGCCGGACATCGTCCGAATGAGTTGTCCGGTGGTCAGAAACAGCGTGTGGCAATTGCAAGAGCCATGATAAATGACCCGGCGATTATTTTAGCAGATGAGCCTACCGGAGCATTAGACTCTAAAACCGGACATATGGTAATGGATTTATTTCATAAGCTGCATGAAGAGCAGGGAAAGACCATTGTTTTTATTACCCACTCCCAGGAGTTAGCATCCGAGACACAGCGAATCGTAACATTGCTTGACGGAAATATTGTGGCAGACAATGGAGGTGAGCAGTAATGTTTTGGGAAAATATTAAAGAGGCAATTACTAGTATTTTCAGTAATAAGATGCGTTCTTTGCTGACAATGCTGGGTATTATTATCGGTATCAGTTCCGTGATTATCATAACCACAATCGGTGGTTCTATCCAGAGTACATTGACAGCAACCTTGAATTCCTTAGGAGGTAATACGGTATCAGCATATGTGCAGCCGAGATATCCGGACAATGATGATGAGGAGGCATGGGCAACCTGGGAAGAGCCTGAGATGACCGAGGACGATTATGTCACACAGGAGATGATTGATGGATTAATTGAGAAATATCCTGATGAAGTTAGTGGTGTGGCAGCAAAAACCTATCTTGCTTCAGGGAAAATTACAGATGAGGCAGATTCGGACAACTATGCAAATGTCAATATTAATGGTATTACGCCGGAATATTTAGAGTATATGAAATTAGAAATGTATTCGGGACGTTGTCTTACAAAAGAGGATAACAAGAACCATAAGCGCGTCTGTGTAATAGCAGATACCATGGCAGACCGTTATTTTGGAGATAAAAGTCCTATTGGAGAGCAGGTTTCTGTTTCAGCGTCAGACGGAAGTATCTATGATTTTGTTGTGGTAGGTGTTTATAAATATAATCAGGCATTGTTTGGAAAGGTAGATACTACCGTCCCTGAAAAGGATCGTGTGACAGAACTTATGATACCGCTGCAAACTTGTTTTAAATTGCAGGGAACGGATCAGACTGGTTATGAATACTTTAATCTATTGTTGACACCTTTAGCAGATGTGCAGCAGGCAACGGCAGATATTCTCAGTTATTTTGATGAGATATACGCAGATAATGAGAAGTTTTATGTTGATGCATATAATATGCAATCTGATATGGGCATGATTAACACGGTACTAAACGTAATTACCGTAGCAGTTTCCGGTATTGCCGCAATTTCCCTGATTGTAGGTGGTGTCGGTGTTATGAACATTATGTTGGTGTCTATCACGGAGCGTACCAGGGAAATTGGTGTGCGTATGGCACTAGGAGCAAAACGCCGTACCATAAAAATGCAGTTTGTTATTGAGGCTATTGTGTTGTGCCTGATTGGCGGCTTGATTGGTATATTGATTGGAGTGGGTGTTGGTGCATTGTTAGGAACCGTGGCAGGATTTATCATTCAGAGTATGTATGCAGAGTATTCCAGCTATATTATTTTATCGGTTCATCCATCTGCACAGGCGATTATGCTATCCCTGTTCTTCTCTATGCTTACGGGTGTATTCTTTGGATATTATCCGGCAAACAAAGCATCTAAGATGGAAGTCATTGATGCACTCCGTTACGAATAAAGGTATATTTTTGACATTAGAATAAAGTAGAATTACATGACAGGATTGTCGCAAAGATAAATTTGCACAGTCCTGTTTTGATTCATAGAAAAGTACATTTTGTTTTTACTTGAAATAGGGCTACCGCAATCCCACTGGCTGTAGACGGAACGAAACATGGTTGAGATTTTCCATAAATTGAGATATAATTAATGTAAGTCAACTCGGGCGACGCCGAAAGCACCACAGGACATTCTGTTCCAATGACGAACAGACAGCCTGCGGACAGATAAAGTTAAAAGGAGAGGAACAAATGTTAAAAAATCAGAAACTGAGTACCCGTATTACCTTGCTGATTACAGTCATCGTCGGAGCATGTATGATGATGCTGTTTTTCATGTCGAATTCCAACATGACCTCCGCTACGAAGGATGCAGCGAAGGACAGTATGGAAACATCCCTGAATGCAAAGATTCAGATTATCAATCAATATACGGACAGCGCCGAAAAGGTGTTGATTGCCTTTAGTCAGAGCGGTGAGCTCAACGCCTTTGTCAGAAATCCCTCTGACGCCGATTTAAAGAAAGCTGCCCAGGAGTACAATGAGCGGTACTATGCGGCTATCGGCAACTGGGAGGGAATATATCTGGATACCTGGGATTCTACGGTCATTACCCATTCCAATCCCAATGTACCGGGAATGGTGATGCGTCAG
>JAQXGQ010000138.1 GCA_029006795.1 Clostridiales bacterium
CACCATAGTACGCTCTCTTCATATAATAAATTGAAGGGAGCGTAATTTTTATGAATAGACAGACCATTCTTCTTATCAGCGATATGCGCCAGGTATATCTGGCAGAAATACTGACAAAAAAGGGACACAACGTACGCTGCCTGGATATCAGAAATACTGAGACAGCCTTAGAACAGTTAGAGAAGCTGAAGAGCTTTCTGATGGAGGCAGATATGCTGATACTTCCGATACCGATATCAAAGGTGCCGGAGATAAATAAATTAAATGATATTTTAAACAAAAATTTAGTAAAAGAAACCTTAGTTGCCGGAGGATGTTTCTCGAAAGAGCAGGTTGCACTTTTGACTGGAAGGGACATCCGTTATCTGGATTTTATGGAGGATGAGATCGTTACCGAGGAGAATGCGGTGGCAACAGCGGAGGGAACCATTGCGGAACTGGTAAATAACAGTCCTTATAATATTGACGAAGCTAAAATTATTGTGACCGGATACGGTTTTTGTGGGAAAGCCATTGCTAAGCGTCTGAAAGCGCTTGGAGCCCGAGTGACGGTGTTGGCAAGGCGCAGGGAGGTTCGTAAACTGGCAAAACAGGATGGATTTTATGCGGCGGATTTTGCCTTCGGGCCGGAGGAGGCTATGGGAGCGGCGATGTTAGTCAATACGGTGCCTGCACCGGTAGTGACTAGAACCATTATCCGGGAGCTTCCAAGAGATGCCTATATTGTGGATATTGCATCGGGAGCAGGCGGAACGGATTTCGCCTGTGCAAAGGAATTTGGCATCCGTGCAGACCATGTTCTTGGTATACCGGGGAAATATGCACCAAAGGAAAGCGCCTATATTTTAGAGCGATCATTGGAAAGATTTACTGCAAAAGCAGCTTCGATTGAGGAAAAATAAGATTTCGGGAAAGGCAAAAAGGAATAGATCATGGATTTTTCAAAATATAATATCGGTTTTGGAATTACCGGTTCCTTCTGCACCTTTGCAAAGGCGAGAAAAGAAGTGCAGCGTCTCTGTGATATGGGAGCGAATGTGATACCGATATTTTCTTTTCAGGCACAGACCTGTGATACTAGGTTTGGCAGTGCAAAAGAGTATGTGGAGGGCATCTGTGAAATTACGGGAAATGAAGGCATCCGCACTATTCCGGCTGCGGAGCCGATAGGGCCAAATAATTTTTTGGATATTATGGTAATTGCACCCTGCACTGGAAATACAGCGGCAAAACTCTGTAATGGCATTACCGATACCCCGGTATTAATGGCGACAAAAGCCCATATGCGCAACGGAAAGCCGTTGGTGATTGCCATTTCCACTAATGATGCCTTAGGGGCGAATTTTAAAAACATTGGAATGTTGATGAATATGAAACAGATTTATTTTGTTCCTTTTGGGCAGGATAATCATAAGAGCAAACCTAATTCTATGATTGCGAAGATGGAATTACTGCCGGAAACGATAGAATATGCTATGGAAGGAAAACAGATACAGCCGATTATTCAGACACCGGTGTGAGTGCAGGCACTTTGATATAACAATGCACCGGCTTTTCTATAATAAAAAACTGACAGTTTCACAGCAGAAAGCTTTTCGATAAAGGCGGAAAGCGCAGGCAGCGGAACTGTCAGTTTTTTGTTTTAATTTTTTGAAGCTTCGTATGCTTCACGGCAGGCACGGGCAAGCTGGTCACCGCAGGAGGTGGATCGCATACCACAGTGAATACCGCTGATTTTTTCCTCTACTTCTTCTACGGTAAGTCCTTCTACTAATTTTGGGATTGCCTGTAGGTTACCGTTGCAGCCGCCGGTAAATTTTACGTTGTGGACGATATTTCCCTCTAACTCTAATTCAATCTTGGTGGAGCAGGTGCCCTTTGTCTTATATGTGTAAACCATATGAAAACCTCCTGTAATTATAATTGCGGCAGACTGCAGAACAGAAGAGTTACAATCTGCTGCGGAACAATCGTATGATATGAGTATATACACAGAGAAGAGGATTTTCAAGCATTTTTCTGTGTATGTTTTAGGAAGAAAGGGTAGGAATGCCCATAGTATTAGCAATTCCTTAACACAGTTAATAAAAAATTCACAAATGATTTACGACTATTTTTGTTGTGATAAGGAATGAAAAGTGTTATAATGTCAACATTGTGCGAGGAATGGTTCGCAAATATGAGAGATGAAAACAGGAATAGGAGTTTTTATGGGTGTAATGAGTAAAATCTTCGGAACGCACAGCGAGCGGGAATTAAAGAGAATTTATCCTATCGTTGACAAGGTGGAGTCTTATCGGGACACCATGATTGCACTTTCCGATGAAGAATTGAAAAACAAGACAAAAGAATATAAAGAACGTTTTGAAAAAGGAGAGACACTAGATGACCTTTTACCGGAGGCGTATGCTACCGTCCGTGAGGCGGCAAGAAGGGTTCTTGGCATGGAGCATTACCGGGTGCAGATTATCGGTGGTGTGATTTTACATCAGGGACGTATTGCTGAGATGAGAACCGGTGAAGGTAAGACTTTAGTTTCCACCCTGCCGGCATATTTGAATGCTTTGGAAGGAAAGGGAGTCTGCATCGTAACTGTCAATGACTATCTGGCAAAGCGTGATGCTGAGTGGATGGGACAGGTACATGAATTTTTGGGCTTGAAAGTCGGTGTAGTATTAAATTCCATGACTAATGATGAGCGTCGCGATGCTTATAACTGTGATATTACTTATGTTACAAACAATGAGCTGGGCTTTGATTACTTAAGAGATAACATGGTCATCTACAAGGAACAGCTGGTACAGAGAGGACTTCATTATGCCATCATTGATGAGGTGGACTCCGTTTTAATCGACGAGGCGCGTACACCGCTTATTATTTCAGGACAGAGCGGTAAATCCACACGTTTATATGAGGCATGTGATATTTTAGCAAGACAGATGCAGCGTGGTGAAGATGTACCGGAATACTCTAAAATGGATGCCATCATGGGAGTAGAGCAGGAGGAGACAGGAGATTTCCTTGTCAATGAAAAGGACAAAGTAGTCAGCCTGACTCAGGAAGGTGTAAAGAAAGTAGAACAGTTCTTTAAGATTGAGAACCTTGCCGATGCGGAAAACTTAGAGATTCAGCATAATGTGATTCTTGCTTTAAGAGCACATAATCTGATGTTCCGCGACCAGGATTATGTGGTGCAGGATGACCAGGTTATGATTGTCGATGAGTTTACCGGACGTATCATGCCGGGACGCCGTTATTCCGACGGTCTTCATCAGGCAATTGAAGCGAAAGAGCATGTAAAGGTAAAAAGAGAGAGCAAGACCCTTGCGACCATTACCTTCCAGAATTTCTTTAATAAATTTGAGAAGAAGGCCGGTATGACTGGTACAGCGCTGACGGAGGAGAAAGAGTTTCGTGATATTTACGGCATGGACGTTATTGAGATTCCGACAAATAAGCCAGTGCAGCGTGTTGATAAGCAGGATGTAGTTTATAAGACTAAGAAAGAAAAATATCATGCAGTGGTAGAGGAGGTAAAGGCAGCCCATGCAAAAGGACAGCCGGTACTGGTAGGTACAATTACCATTGATATTTCCGAAACCATCAGTGATTTGTTAAAGAAAGAGGGAATTCCGCATACCGTATTGAATGCAAAGTTCCATGAAAAAGAAGCAGAAATCGTAGCGGGAGCCGGTGCTCACGGTGCTGTTACCATTGCTACGAATATGGCAGGTCGTGGTACGGATATTAAATTAGATGACGAAGCAAAGGCAGCCGGAGGATTGAAGATTATCGGTACAGAGCGGCATGAGTCCAGACGTATCGACAATCAGCTACGTGGTCGTTCCGGTCGTCAGGGAGATCCGGGTGAGTCCCAGTTCTTTATTTCCCTTGAAGATGATTTGATGCGTCTGTTCGGTTCTGAAAAATTAATGGATGTATTTAATACCTTAGGTGTTCCGGAAAATGAGCAGATTCAGCATAAAATGTTGACCTCAGCGATTGAAAAGGCACAGACAAAGATTGAGGGGAATAACTTTGGTATCAGAAAGAATCTGTTAGAGTATGATCAGGTAATGAATGACCAGAGAGAGATTATTTATGCGGAGCGTTTGCGCGTGTTAAACGGCGAAAACATGAGGGATGTCATTTTCAAGATGATTACCGACCGGGTAGAGAGCTGTGTAGATACCTGTATTTCTTCTGATATTCCAAAAGATGAATGGGATTTAAATGAGTTGAATCAGCTATTGCTTTCCATTATTCCGTTAGAGGCAGTGACTGCGGAGGATGTGGATAGTGTTAAGAATAATAAGGAACTGAAACATCTGTTAAAAGAAAGAGCAGTCAAACTTTATGAAGCGAAGGAAACTGAGTTCCCGGAGCCGGAGCAGTTCAGAGAGTTAGAGCGTGTGGTTCTCTTAAAAGTCATTGACCGTAAATGGATGGATCATATTGATGATATGGATCAGTTACGCCAGGGTATCGGTTTACAGGCATACGGACAGCGAGACCCGTTAGTCGAGTATAAGATGGCGGGCTTTGATATGTTTGATGATATGATTGCGAACATTCAGGAGGATACCATTCGTCTGCTGTATCATGTGAAGATTGAGCAGAAGGTAGAGCGTGAGCAGGTTGCAAAAGTAACCGGTACGAATAAGGATGAGAGCGCTAATGCACCAAAGAAACGTGCAGCAGCAAAGATTTATCCGAATGCTCCATGTCCATGTGGTTCTGGTAAAAAATATAAACAGTGCTGTGGCAGAATGGCATAGTTACTCAAAATACAAGAAAGCTTTATATCGTTTCGGATAA
Source organism: Clostridiales bacterium (assembly GCA_029006795.1). Classification (GTDB taxonomy): domain Bacteria; phylum Bacillota; class Clostridia; order Lachnospirales; family Lachnospiraceae; genus Roseburia. The sequence goes on from JAQXGQ010000138.1 coordinate 4,819, forward strand.
AAAGAAACGATATAAAGCTTTTTTTGTATATAATGTATGCAAAAACGTGAAATAAAGATGGTAATTATGTAATTATAAACTATAATGAAAATGAGGAACAACTTTTAGAAACTGCAATGAGTCGCACGAAAAAGGCGGTATATGCACTGCCTTTTATATGCAGTCAGATTGGAGAGGAGCGCTATGTAAGAACATGGTCTATCAGAAACAGTTATGAGGTATATTGTGACAGGCGAAATGAGCTGATTACGTTGAATGAGGATTATCCCGAATACATAGGCAGGTTGTATGAAGTGTATGATATGCAGGGGTATCTCAAGGCATATGCAAGGTCTCTTATGAACGATACGATAGAAGCAGGGGACAGTGTATATCAGAAAAAGATTCCTATGCTTGCTAGTGTTCCCATTGCGGTAATTGTATTTGGAATAGTATTGTTTTGGAGCATGATGAAACTGGAAACTCTTATGAATAAGACCATCATTTCACCGGTGTTAGAGCTTGTGCATGCTGCACAGAAAATTGCAGCAAATAATTTCTTTGTGGAGGATGTAGTGGTGGAAAACTAGGATGAGTTAGGGGAACTTGCACTGAGTTCACTTTTTCGTTACAATTTAAAGACTCCGCAGGCGGAGGTGCCGTTAGTGCAAGAACTTAAAGTGGTAGCAGATTATATGTATTTGCAGCAGATGCGTTTCGGTAGCAGGATTGATTACAAAGTTGACTGTCAAGTGAATGAAGAATTAGTGATGGTTCCGACGTTTACTTTTCAGCCTTTAGTGGAGAACGCCATTATTCATGGTCTTTCACCAAAGGAGGAGGGGGGAACGATTCGAATTCGTATCTGGCAAAGGGGAAAAAGGCTGTATATTACAGTCGGAGACGATGGCGCCGGAATGGAAAAAGAGCAGCTGATACAGCTTAAGGAGCGGCTATGTCAGGAGAAAGAAGGGGATGTTGGCATTGGACTTGGAAATGTATATCGCAGAATTTGTGCGATGTATCAGGGAAGTATAGTAGAAGTATACAGCAGGAAGAATGCTGGAACGGTTATTCGGATTGACATACCGCAGAATTTTTCAAAGAAAAAATGATGTAGGACAGGAGAACGGAGGAAACTTATGTACCGCATACTAGTAGCAGATGATGAACCGATTGAGAGAACGGTAGTGAGTAAGACGATTCAGAAATATTTTCCGGAACAACTGGCAGTGATATTGGCGACAGCAGTAGTGGTTGTGAGCATTATGGCATTGGTGTGCTGTTATCTGACACCGGAGGAAAAGGAACCGGAGTTTGTATTTTCCTATGCGGAAAATCAGGGGGAGGATTATCCTACGACATTGGGCGCAAAGTACTTTTCGGAATTGGTGGAAAAGAGGACGGAGGGAAGAATTAGAATTTTAGTACAGGCAGAAGGAACGCTTGGAAATGAGAAGGAAGTAATTTTGCAGATGAAGTATGGAGGAATTGATTTTGCAAGAGTATCATTGTCACAGTTAGCGGAATATGCCCCAGAGTTGAATGTACTTCAAATGCCATATCTTTATGAAGATTCGACTCATATGTGGAGAGTTTTAGATGGGGAAATCGGGGCAAAATTTTTGAATGGAATCAGTGATGACGAATTAGTTGGATTGTCCTGGTATGATGCGGGAGCTAGAAATTTTTATAATTCTAAGAAGCCTATTAGCTGCCTTGAGGATATGGAAGGGATGAAAATCCGTGTGCAGGAGTCGGAACTGATGGAGGATGTGATAGGTGCATTGGGTGCTGTTGCTGTTCCTATGGGATATGCCGATGTTTATTCAAGTTTAGAGCGTGGCATCGTAGATGGGGCAGAGAATAACTGGCCGTCTTATGAATCCATGAGTCATTATGAGGTGGCAAGGTATTATACAGTGGATGAACATAACAGAGTACCGGAGATGCAGATTTGTTCCGGTTATACATGGGAAAAACTTTCGGAAAAAGATCGGGCGATTATCATGGAGTGTGCAAAAGAATCTGCACGATATGAGCGTGAACTCTGGACAGAGAGAGCGCGGGAATCAAAAGAATTTGTAATGTCTCATGGGACAGAAGTGGTGGAATTGACAGCAGAAGAACGTAAGCGGTTTCGGAATGCTGTCATGGGAGTATATGAAAAATACTGTGGGGATTCAATGGATGTAATTGAAAAAATTACAGCAGAGGGAGCCGTACGGTAGAAAGATACATTGATGGAAAGAGGATAAGATTAAGGGAGGGTTTTACAAATGGAAATGACGTTAAGATGGTATGGGAGTAAGCATGATTCTGTTACGTTAGAGCAGATTAGGCAGATACCGGGAGTAACAGGTGTGATTACAACACTCTACGATTCTATGCCAGGGGAAGTATGGAGCGAAGAAGCTATAGCAGCGATGATTGCGGAAGTGGAGTCAGCAGGGCTTCATGTCAGCGGTATTGAGAGTGTCAATATCCATGATGCTATTAAAATCGGTACGCCCGACAGAGAAGAATACATTGATAATTATATTACAACTTTAGAACACCTTGGAAAAGCAGGTATTCACATGGTATGTTATAATTTCATGCCAGTGTTTGACTGGACGAGAACTGAACTGGCGAGAAAAAGGCCGGATGGCTCTACTGTGTTAGCTTATACCCAGGAGGCGGTGGATGCAATCAAGCCGGAAGAAATGTTTGCGTCTATTGGCAAGGATACCAATGGATTTGTGATGCCGGGCTGGGAGCCGGAGCGTATGGCGCGGGTGAAAGAATTGTTTGAGATGTACCGGGATGTGGATGATGAGAAACTATTTGCTAACTTAAAATATTTCCTGGAGCGGATTATGCCGGTGTGTGATAAATATGATATTAATATGGCAATTCACCCGGATGACCCGGCATGGAGTGTATTTGGCCTGCCGCGTATTATTATAAATAAGACAAATATTCTGCGTATGATGCAGATGGTGGATAATCCACACAATGGTGTCACGTTCTGTTCCGGTTCTTACGGGACAAATTTAGAGAATGATTTGCCGGATATGATACGTTCGTTGAAGGGCAGAATCCATTTTGCTCATGTGCGGAATTTGAAATTTAATTCCTCCACAGACTTTGAGGAGGCGGCACATTTGTCTTCGGATGGAACCTTTGATATGTACGAGATTATGAAAGCGCTTTATGAGATTGGATTTGACGGCCCAATTCGTCCGGATCATGGGAGAATGATTTGGGGAGAAGTTGCAATGCCAGGGTATGGACTTTATGACCGTGCACTTGGAGCAACATATTTAAATGGGTTGTGGGAAGCAATTGAGAAATCGCAGACAAGAAAGTAAGAAAATATGGATTCGGATAGAGTGAGATTGCAATATGGTGTCAAAAATGCAGAAATGAGGTGTGGTATGAGATTATCAGAAGAAGGAATCAAGAAGCTGGACTGGAAAGAAAAAGGTTATGGCGTGCCGGAATATGACAGAGCTGCAGTACGAAAACACACTGTAGAGGAACCATTTTGGATTCATTTTGGAGCTGGCAATATTTTTCGGGCATTTCAGGCAAATGTGGTACAAAATTTGTTGAATACAGGAAAATTAGATCGCGGACTTATTGTGGCAGAGGGTTATGACTATGAGATTATCGAGAAGATAAATCGCCCTCATGATGATCTTGGAATTGCAGTAACTTTAAAGGCAGACGGAAGTATTGAAAAAAATATTGTGGGCAGTGTGGTGGAATCTCTGTGTCTTGATAGTGATAATGCAAAAGAATATGCCAGACTGCGTGAAATTTTTACAAAGAAATCTCTGCAGATGGCGACATTTACCATCACCGAGAAGGGATATAGTCTGGTGAACGGAAAAGGAGAGAGATTACAGATGGTGGAAGAGGACTTAAAAAACGGACCGAAAAAACCGGAAAGTTATATCGGAAAGGTTGCCTCTTTGCTGTATGAGCGTTACAGAAACGGCGAACTTCCTATTGCAATGGTAAGCATGGACAACTGTTCACACAACGGGGATAAGCTGTACGATGCCATAGAGACATTTGCAAAAGGATGGCAGGAGAGAGGGTTAGTAGAGGGAGATTTCCTGGGATATATACAAAATGGGGAAAAGGTAAGTTTCCCGTGGACCATGATTGACAAAATTACACCGAGACCAGATAAGAAGGTAGAGGAAATCCTTGTTGCAGATTGGGGGGAGGAACTGCATCCGGTTATTACCGGAAAAAATACATATGTGGCGCCTTTTGTCAATGCAGAGGAGTGTGAGTATCTGGTTATCGAAGATGATTTCCCGAACGGAAGGGAAGCATTAGAACAAGGAGGTTTTGTTTTTACGGATAGGGAGACAGTAGATAAAGTGGAAAAAATGAAAGTGTGCACCTGCCTGAATCCGCTGCATACGGCATTGGCTGTATTTGGCTGTTTGCTGGGATATGAATTGATTTCAGAGGAAATGAAAGATAAGGAGTTAAGCAGCCTTGTAAAAACGATAGGGTATAAAGAAGGACTGCCGGTTGTAGTTGACCCGAAGATACTGTCTCCGAAACAGTTTATTGATGAGGTGGTGAATAAGCGTATTCCGAATCCGTTTATGCCGGATACGCCACAGCGAATCGCCACTGACACTTCACAAAAACTAGCTATCCGTTTTGGGGAAACAATCAAAGCATATCAGAAATCAGAGGAACTTGATGTTACGCAGCTTGAGAAGATACCACTGGTATTTGCAGGCTGGCTTCGTTATCTGATGGGAATTGATGATCGGGGAGAAAAGTTTGAATTAAGCCCGGATCCGCTACTTGCGGTGGTCTGTCCAGTGATGGAAAAAATCCCCTTTGAAGAAACAAAAAACATCTCTGCTGTAAAGGAGATACTTTCTAATGAAGACATTTTTGGTGTGAATTTGTATGAAGCCGGATTGGGTGAAACTGTGGAGAATTATTTTAGAGAAATGAATGCCGGGATAGGTGCAATTCGTAAGACGTTGGAAAAATACTGCAATTAGAGGATAATGATAGGATAACGAAATAAAACTCGGTAATGGAGATTTAGAAATGGATTTTTTGAAGGAAAGAGATAAGAAATTACAGTTTTTTGTAGTTATGGAGTATTTCTGATTAATGGTATGTTGGCATTATCTATTGGCTCACTGCTTCCGTTTATCCGGGATGCAAGAGGATTAGATTACGCATTTTGTGGACTTATTGTGAGTTTGCATTCTGTGGGTAACTTAATTTCAAGCTTTGCAGCAGGAATGTTACCGGTGTTTGTGGGAAGAAAAAAGAGCATTCTTCTGTTCAATGCTTTTTTTACAATCTCTTATCTTCTGATTATTTTTGGGAATAATAATTTGTGTATTGCATTTGCGTTTTTTATGACAGGACTTGCCAGAGGCGCTACCAGTAATTTTTGTAATACAACCATTAATAGTTTAGCACCGGGAAAAGCATGGATTATCAATGGACTGCATGCCATGTTTTCTATAGGAGCGTTCACGTTTCCGATATTGTTGACTGTACTCACGGCAGCAGAGCCTGCTCAATGGATTTATGCCTGCTATTTTATGCTGGCAATGGGGATTTTGAGCTGGATACTGTACTATATGATTCCCATAGAAAATGCCAAAATAGAGAGACAGGAGAAAGGAAGTAATTTTGATTTCTTTAAAGAGCCATTGTTCTATCTTTGTACCATGACATTGTTCTTCTATCTCTGTGCAGAACAGGGAGTCATTGGCTGGATGATTACATACTTCAAGGATACAGGACTTCTTAATGCGTCCCTTTCTCAGATTACGGCAAGTGTGCTGTGGATTATGATACTGGCAGGCCGGTTGACGACGGCATGGTTATCCACAAAAATGCAAAAGGGGCGTTTGCTTCTTGTGATGGGAGTGGGAATTGTGATTTTCTTCTTCTTGTTGTTGTTTAGCAGAAGTACACCGTGGATTGCGTTTGGCATCATGGGGTTTGGCTACAGTATGGCAGGAATTTATCCGACTACCGTGTCGTTTTCGGGGAATCTTATTCAAAAGTATCCGGTTGCCTGGAGTTTTATTTTAACGCTGGCAAGTATTGGTTCTATTGTGATGCCGTCAGTGATAGGAAGGATTGCGGAGAACGCTGGGATTTTCTATGGCATGAGTTCTATTGTAGCAGTAGTGTTCATTGATATGGGATGTATTATCAGTCTGGTAGCATATGTGCGCAGACATCATGTAGAAGAATAGGGAAGGAAGGGATATTGGTATGAAAACAGAAAAAAATCAAATCTGGAATTTTAATAAGGATATTGAACTTGAAAATTGTGCAGAGGGTGTGAACCGTAAGATTCTTGCGTATGCAGACGAATTAATGTGCGTGGAAAACCATTTTGAGAAAGGAGCAATTGGTGCGTTGCACCATCATCCTCATACGCAGATTACTTATGTGGTATCCGGACAGTTTGAATTTGAGATTAATGGGGAGAAAAAAGTGGTGAACCCTGGGGATGCCCTGTTAAAAAGAGATTCGATAGAGCATGGATGCGTTTGCTTAGAGGAAGGGATTCTGTTAGATATTTTTACACCGATGCGGGATGAATTTGTTTAAAAAGAATAGTTTTCTAAACAATACATAAAATAAATCAAAAATCCTTGCGGTACCATTTTCACTATGATATGATTCGGGCAAATAAAAATGAAAAACGGAGGAAGCAAAACGATGTATCAGGTAAGAAATGTGACAGACGAAATTTTATGGATTGGTGCCAGCGACAGACGATTGGCTCTTTTTGAGAACATTTTTCCAATACCACGAGGAGTTTCCTATAACTCTTATGTATTGTTAGATGAGAAGACCGTGTTGCTCGACACAGTAGATGCGTCCGTTAGCGGACAGTTTTTTGAAAATTTAGAGTATGCTTTAGGTGACAGAAACTTAGATTATCTGGTGGTTAACCACATGGAGCCGGATCACTGTGCCATGATTGGTGACATTGTCCACAGATATCCAGAGGTAAAAGTAGTAGGGAATGCCAAAACCTTTGGGATGATGAAACAGTTTTTTGGTACAGATTTTGCAGAGAGAGCGATTACAGTAAAAGAGGGAGATACCTTAGAGACAGGAAGTCATACCCTGCATTTTGTGATGGCACCGATGGTGCACTGGCCGGAAGCAATGGTGACTTACGATGCGAAAGACAAGGTGCTGTTTTCTGCCGATGGGTTTGGATCCTTTGGAGCATTAAATGGAAATATTTTTGCGGATGAAGTGGATTTTGATCGTGACTGGTTAGATGATGCAAGACGTTATTACACAAACATTGTGGGAAAATATGGCGCATCCGTACAGGCATTATTAAAGAAAGCAGCAGGACTTGATATTGCTGTAATTTGTCCGTTACATGGTCCAATCTGGCGTGAGAATTTAGGTTATATTCTGGAAAAATACCAGAAGTGGAGCACCTATGAGGCAGAGGATAAAGCGGTTGTGATTATGTATGCCTCCATGTATGGCGATACCGCTTCTGCAGCAGATGCCCTTGCCGGAGCGTTAGCAGAACGGGGATTGAAAAAAATTGCTGTCTATGATGTTTCGAATACCCATGTGTCGGAATTAATCAGTGAGATTTTCCGTGCGAGCCATCTGGTATTCGCAGCCCCGACCTATAACGGAGGAATTTATCCGGTAATGGAAAATCTTCTCAATGATATGAAGGCTTTAGCAGTACAGAAAAAAACAGTGGCTTTGATGGAAAACGGAACATGGGCAGCTATGACTGCAAAACAGATGCGGGAAAAATTAGCGGAACTTAAGGATGTGACGGTATTAGATACCCAGATAACCATCAAATCAGCAATGCTTGCAGACCAGAAAAAAGAGTTAGATGAATTAGCGGATGCGATTATGGAAACAATATAAAAAAAGAAAGTAAATGGAGGTATGGCATGGAGAAGCTGTTAAAAGAGTTCAAAGAGGATTTGGCAGAATTTCATGGGATGACAGAAAAATTTTATGCAAAGGAAGTCAATATCAAGGACTACAAGGGCTTTTCCGGTGGTTTTGGAAGCTATGCCCAGAAAGGCGGTACGGCTAGTATGTTGCGCCTTCGCCTTCCGGGAGGAAGGCTGCCAAAGGAAAGACTGAAATTTATAGCGGATGTCATAGAGGAACATCAGATTACAAAGGTGCACTTTACTACCTGTCAGACGGTACAACTTCACAATTTAAGTCCGGCATCAGTCTGTGATATTATGGAAAAGGCATTTAAAGTTGGCATTATCACCAGAGGAGGCGGTGGGGATTTCCCGAGAAATGTTATGGTATCCCCTCTTTCCGGGGTGGAGCAGGGAGAATACTTTGATGTACTTCCCTATGCAGAGGCGGTGTCTGATTATCTGTTAGGTTTTATCAAAACCGTGAAAATGCCAAGAAAATTAAAAGTAGGATTTTCTAATTCACCGGCAAATACGACCCATGCTACCTTTCGTGATTTAGGTTTTGTGGCAAGGGAGGATGGCTATTTTGATGTTTACAGTGCAGGCGGACTTGGTAATAACCCACGTCTTGGTGTTCTGATGGTAGAAAAAGTAGAGCCTTCCGAGATTCTTTATTATGTAAAGGCGATGGTACAGACCTTTATTGCACATGGAAACTATGAAAACCGTGGAAAGGCAAGAACCCGTTATATGCAGGAAACGTTGGGCATAGAGGGTTATCGCAGTGCCTATTTAGAACAGTTGGCACAGGTGAAAGATGCAGAAGACTTACATCTTTCGGTAAAGGAGCATCCGATTACAAAGAAGGAGAATGGTGTGAGGGTGAGCCACCCTCGTGTCATTGCCCAGAAACAGACAGGTCTTTATGCGGTGGCATATCATCCTATCGGAGGTGTACCGACTCCCTCTAAATTTGCAGAGCTATACAATGTCATCAAAGATATGGAAGATGTGGAATTAAGGATTGCCCCGGATGAGACGGTTTACATCATTAACTTAAACGGGACAGAAGCGGAAAAAGTGCTTGCGGCAACAGAGGATGGAGCTGCAAATCTCTTTGAAACCTCTGTTTCCTGCATTGGAAGTACTATCTGTCAGATTGGACTGCGGGATTCTCAAGGGTTGCTTGCAGCGATTGTAGAAGCGGTGAGAAAAGAGAATTTTGCAGATGGCATTCTGCCGCAGATTCATATTTCCGGTTGTATCTCCTCCTGTGGAACTCATCAGATTGGAACCCTCGGTTTCCACGGAGGCGTGAAGAGAATCAATGATGTCACGGAGCCGACATTTACGTTTCACGTAAACGGCTGTGACAGGGAAGGACAGGAACGGTTTGGCGAGCAGTGGGGTATGATGTTGGAAAGAGAGATTCCTTCCTTTTTCGTGGATTTAGGACGTGCGGTAGAGGCAGAGCATACCACCTTTGCAGAGTGGTTTGAAAAAGACCCGGAAGCATTGCGAAAGATTGCAGAGAAATATTTGGTATAGCTCATAGTTTATTCCATTTCTTTTTTACAGGAGAAACAGACACCAATCATTCGACTGGTGTCTGTAATTTTTTTCTGTAATATCAATTTAATAAATTTTTCCCTCTATACATTTGAAAAATATGTGGTATACTAAGAGGAAAAGAATATATGTTCGCAAACACGTATTCGAAGTGAGGAGATTTTCTCTATGGATAAATTTATTTTGCATTCCCCATATCAGCCTACCGGGGACCAGCCGCAGGCGATAGAAGCCCTTGTGAAGGGATTTGAAGAAGGCAATCAGTTTCAGACTTTATTGGGTGTTACCGGTTCCGGTAAGACATTTACTATGGCAAATGTGATTGCAAGGCTGAATAAACCGACACTGATTATTTCACACAACAAGACACTGGCAGCACAGCTTTACGGGGAGTTCAAGGAGTTTTTCCCCGAAAATGCAGTGGAGTACTTTGTGTCCTATTATGATTATTATCAGCCAGAGGCCTATGTGCCCCAGACCGATACCTATATTGCAAAGGATTCGGCAATCAACGAGGAGATCGATAAGCTGCGGCTTTCCGCTACAGCTGCTTTGGTGGAGCGGAAAGATGTGATAGTGATAGCTTCCGTTTCCTGTATCTATGGTTTAGGAAGCCCGGAGGATTACCTGAATATGATGGTATCCTTGCGTCCAGGTATGGAAAAAGACCGGGATGAGGTAATCCGTTCACTGGTGGATATCCAGTATACCCGCAATGACATGGATTTTCAGCGCGGTACTTTCCGGGTGAGAGGGGATACTTTGGAGATATTTCCTGCCAACTTTGGGGAGACGGCAGTGCGGGTAGAATTTTTCGGAGACGAAATAGACCGTATTACGGAGATTGATGTGCTTACTGGAGAAATAAAATGCCGGCTTGAGCACTTTGCAGTGTTTCCGGCATCCCACTATGTTGTCCCGCAGGAAAAGATTTTAAAAGCCTGTGAAGATATTGAAGCAGAGCTAGAGGAGCGTGTGAAATTTTTTAAGGGCGAAGATAAATTGTTAGAGGCACAGCGTATTGCAGAGCGTACCAATTTTGATATTGAGATGCTAAAGGAAACCGGATTTTGCAGTGGCATTGAGAATTATTCCAGACATTTAGCAGGACTTCCGGCAGGAGCCACCCCCCACACGCTGATGGACTATTTTAAGGATGATTTTTTGATTATTGTGGATGAGTCGCATATCACGATTCCACAGATTGGCGGTATGTATGCTGGTGACCAGTCACGAAAGACCACGCTGGTGGATTATGGCTTCCGTCTGCCCTCTGCGAAAGACAACCGTCCTTTGAATTTTGAGGAATTTGAGAGTAAGATAGACCAGATGCTGTTTGTCTCTGCAACACCGAATGTATATGAGAGTGAACATGAATTGCTGCGGACAGAACAGATTATTCGTCCGACTGGACTGTTAGATCCGGAGGTTGAGGTGCGCCCTGTAGAGGGTCAAATTGATGATCTAATCGGTGAAGTCAATAAGGAAACGGCAAAGCATAATAAAGTCCTGATTACAACCCTGACGAAAAAGATGGCAGAGGATTTGACCGATTATATGCGGGAAATCGGCATCCGGGTCAAATATCTTCATTCGGATATTGATACTTTAGAGAGGGCAGAGATTATCCGGGATTTGCGTCTGGATGTTTTTGATGTGTTGGTGGGTATCAACCTGCTTCGAGAGGGACTGGATATCCCGGAGATTACTCTGGTAGCAATTTTAGATGCGGACAAAGAAGGTTTTTTACGTTCTGAGACATCTTTGATACAGACCATTGGACGTGCCGCCCGAAACAGCGAAGGGCACGTCATTATGTATGCGGATAATATTACGGATTCCATGCGGGTAGCAATGGAAGAGACGGAACGCCGCCGGAAAATCCAGCAGGCATATAATGAAGAACACGGCATCACACCGACTACAATACAGAAGTCGGTACGGGAATTAATCAGCGTATCTAAAAAGATTGCCAAAGAAGAAATGAACTTCAAGAAAGATCCGGAGTCCATGAACAAGGCGGAACTCGAAAAATTGATTGCCGATATTCAAAAGAAGATGCAGAAAGCGGCGGCAGATTTGAATTTCGAGGCGGCGGCAGAATACAGAGACAAGATGATAGAATTGAAAAATATGCTGCGTGATTTGTAAAAAACGTAATAAACATGATGAGGAGAAACTTCGGAGAGTTTTATCAGGAGCAAATAAGAACCGAAGAAAAAAGTTATGAAAGAGAATGAAAATACAATTTTAAAACTTGTCTGCAAATGGCGGACAGAACTGATGGGAATCGCAATTCTGTGGGTGGTATTGTTTCATGCGGGATTTCAACTCCGGGGAGCGTTAGATACGATACAGGCGATTGGATATGGAGGAGTGGATATCTTCTTTCTGCTTTCCGGAATTGGTCTATACTATTCTTTGCAGAAATCAGAAGATATGATACCATTTTATAAGAGAAGGGCAAGAAGGCTTTTTCCATCCTATCTTCCGTTCATATTTGTCTGGTGTATCTATATGCTGCATGGTTCGGAATGGAGTGCAGATACTATGGCAAGAATTGTGGCGGGAAATTTCTTTATGACAGGATGGATTGCGGATATCGGAGTGCAGTTCAACTGGTATGTGCAGGTGATTTTCTGGGTATATCTGCTGACACCATTGTTTTATAAAGTAATTACTGCAACTTCAAAGCGGTGGCAGAGGATAGCGTTACTATTTTGGTCATTGCTTTTAGGAATTGCGTTCTGGTATGATGATAATCATTTGATGGGAGTGTCAAGACTTCCTATTTTTCTGGTGGGAATGATGTGGGCACATGAGTGTACGCTCAAATCAAGACAAGAAGCAGTGACGGAGAAAACAACAAAAAGAAAGTTTTGGCAGAAGGGAGGCATACTGATTTTCCTGTTTCTCATAGGAATGGGAATTTTGCTTTCCTGTTATTATAGTTTGCAGAAGGAAACGATGTGGGGCTTTGGACTCTGGTGGTATCCGTTCCTTCTGATTGCGCCGGGCATGTGCTTTTTACTCTGTCTGCTTTTTGAGGAAATAGAGCAGATAAAGGGTGTCAAACGATTGCTAAAGCCATTGCGGCTGATAGGAAAGGCTTCTTTTGAAATTTATTTAATTCATCTGGCAGCATTTGAAATTGTTCCGCAATATATCTGGGTGACGTTAAACAAGCGCTGGTTAGTGCTGGTAATTGCTTCCATTCTGGTGGGTATTGCATATCATCTGTTGGTGGAAGGTGTTCAGAAAATAGTAGAAAATCATAATAAGAAGGTACAAAATGAAAGACAGTAAAGACAGAAAGTATATTAAAATCAGAGGCGCTAACGAACATAATTTAAAAAATATTGATGTGGACATTCCCCGAGATTCCTTTGTTGTGCTCACCGGGCTTTCCGGTTCGGGAAAATCTTCTCTGGCATTTGATACCATTTATGCCGAAGGACAGAGAAGATATATGGAATCTTTGTCCTCCTATGCGAGACAGTTTTTAGGACAGATGGAAAAGCCGAATGTAGAGAAAATCGAGGGGCTTTCTCCGGCGATTTCCATTGACCAGAAATCCACAAACAGGAATCCGCGTTCTACCGTGGGAACTGTCACAGAGATTTACGATTATTTTCGACTACTCTATGCGAGAGTCGGAATACCCCATTGTCCGAAATGTGGAAGGGAAATAAAAAAGCAAAGCGTTGACCAGATGGTAGATCAGATTATGGCATTGCCGGAGCGCACGAAGATACAGTTGTTAGCACCGGTGGTGCGAGGACGCAAAGGGGAACATCAGAAACTCTTTGAGCAGGCAAAACGCAGTGGTTACGTCAGGGTTATTGTGGACGGCAATATGTATGAATTGACGGAAGAGATTAAATTAGACAAAAATAAAAAACACAATATTGAAATCGTAGTGGACCGTCTTATGATAAAAGAAGGGATTGAAAAGCGTTTGACGGATTCCATTGAAAATGTTCTGGAGTTAGCTGACGGTAGGATGACTTTAGATATCATAGACGGAGAGCGTATTCAATTTTCTGATAGTTTTTCCTGCCCGGATTGTGGTATCAGTATTGAAGAGATTGAGCCACGCAGCTTTTCTTTTAACAATCCTTTTGGTGCCTGTCCGACCTGCTTTGGCTTGGGATATAAGATGGAATTTGATATTGATTTGATGATACCGGATAAAAAGCAGTCTATTTCGGAGGGGGCTATTCAGGTGATGGGCTGGCAGTCCTGTACCGATCCGTCCAGTTTTACCTATGCAATATTAAAGGCATTGACGGAAGAATATCATTTTTCTTTAGATACACCGTTTCAAGATTACCCGGAAGAAATCAAAAAGATTTTGATTTATGGTACAGACGGAAAAGAAGTGAAGGTTCACTATAAGGGAATGAGGGGAGAAGGAATCTATGATGTTGCATTTGAGGGATTACTTCGGAATGTACAGCGCAAGTACCGGGAGACATCCTCTGATACCATGAAACAGGAATACGAGCAGTTTATGCGGATTACACCCTGTGAGGAATGTAAAGGACAGCGATTGAAGAAGACGTCTCTTGCCGTGACGGTAGCAGATAAGAACATCTACGAGATTACTTCCATGTCTGTGAAAAAATTAGGTAAATTTTTAGAACAGATGGAGCTGACCCGTCAGCAGCATTTAGTCGGAGATCAGATTTTGAAAGAAATTCGTGCACGCGTAGGTTTCTTAAATGAGGTGGGACTAGATTATCTGTCCTTATCCCGTGCCACAGGGACTCTTTCCGGCGGGGAGGCGCAGCGTATCCGCCTTGCTACCCAGATTGGCTCTGGACTCGTGGGGGTTGCCTACATTTTGGATGAGCCGTCCATCGGGCTACACCAGAGAGACAATGATAAACTGTTAGGGGCTTTAAAAAATTTAAAGGATATGGGAAATACCTTAATCGTAGTGGAGCATGATGAGGATACCATGATGGCAGCGGATTATATTGTGGATATCGGACCGGGAGCCGGCTCTCATGGTGGAGAAGTGGTGGCGTGTGGAACTGCGGAAGAGATTATGAAGAATCCGAATTCGATTACCGGAGCGTATCTTAGTGGCAGGATAAAAATACCCATTCCGGCAGAGAGAAGAAAGCCCACCGGTTATCTGACGGTGAAAGGGGCAAGGGAAAATAACCTCAAAAATATTGACGTAAAAATTCCATTGGGTGTTATGACTTGTATCACGGGTGTGTCTGGTTCAGGAAAAAGTTCCCTTACCAATGAAATCCTTTATAAGCACCTTGCCAGAGATTTAAACCGTGCCCGCTGTATACCGGGAGCCCATGACGGCATCGAGGGGCTTGACCAGTTAGATAAAGTCATTGACATTGATCAGTCGCCTATTGGAAGAACCCCACGCTCTAACCCGGCTACCTACACCGGTGTCTTTGATATGATAAGGGATTTGTTTGCTGCTACGCCGGATGCAAAGGCAAGAGGTTATAAGAAAGGAAGATTTAGTTTCAATGTCAAGGGCGGACGCTGTGAGGCATGCTCCGGGGATGGTATCCTAAAGATTGAGATGCACTTTCTGCCGGATGTCTATGTCCCTTGTGAAGTCTGTGGGGGAAAGCGTTATAACCGCGAGACACTGGAAGTGAAATATAAGGGAAAGAGTATCTATGATGTACTAGACATGACTGTGGAAGAGGCATTGGTTTTTTTCAAAAATGTGCCGTCTATACAGAGGAAGATACAGACCCTTTATGATGTGGGACTTTCTTATATAAAATTGGGACAGCCTTCCACAGAGTTATCCGGCGGTGACGCGCAGAGAATCAAACTAGCGACGGAACTTTCAAAGCGGAGTACCGGAAAGACAATTTATATTTTAGACGAGCCTACTACGGGACTTCATTTTGCAGATGTACACAAACTCATTGAGATTTTAAGAAGACTATCAGAAGGTGGAAATACGGTGGTTGTCATTGAGCACAATCTCGACGTGATAAAGACAGCGGATTATATCATTGATATGGGGCCGGAAGGAGGCGACGGCGGAGGTACAGTTATTGCCTGCGGTACACCGGAAGAAGTTGCCGAAAATGAAAAATCTTATACGGGATATTATGTGAAAAAATATTTAGAGAAGGAAAAAGAATAAAGTTAATATGAGAGCAATAGAAAAAGAGTACAGTGGATGGCTGTACTCTTTTTCCGTAAATTGCAAATAAAACGTGGATAAAATAAATATTACAAAAAATTTGGGGAGTACTTCCTGAATTTCTTCGCAGAAATCCAGGAAGCATGAGTTATGAAAAATTATACTTTGCTATCAGACTCTCGTCCGATATGATACATCCAGTTTGTAACAGGTGTATCAGCTAGTACTCTTAAAATATAAAATATAAATGTGACGGTTCTGTGAAAAGAATATGAAAAATGTGCAAAATAAGAAAAAAAGAATGAAGAATTTCTTATTTTTTTTGAAAATGCCATTTCCTATTAAAAAAACCTTTGAAAAATCCCAGTTTTTGTATATAATAGGACTGAATATGTAAAAATATGATTAAATGCGTTTCTATGTCCAATTGGAAATGGAAAAGTTTACCGGAAATGATTTCCATAAATATGAGTTACAGAAAGTGAAAGGGGCAGGATTTAAAATGATGAGCACAGATATTGGTATCGATCTTGGTACTGCAAGCATATTGGTTTATATTAAGGGAAAAGGTGTTGTTTTAAAGGAGCCGTCTGTAGTGGCTTTTGATCGTGATACAAACAAGATTAAGGCAATTGGTGAGGAAGCCAGGTTGATGCTTGGTAGAACACCGGGAAACATTGTGGCAGTCAGACCACTTCGTCAGGGCGTTATCTCTGATTATCAGGTAACAGAGAAGATGATTAAGTATTTTATCCAGAAAGCGCTCGGTAAGAAGACTTTCCGCAAACCGCGAATCAGTGTCTGCGTGCCAAGTGGTGTCACTGAAGTGGAGAAGAAAGCTGTGGAGGATGCAACCTACCAGGCTGGTGCAAGAGAGGTGGCAATTATAGAGGAGCCAATCGCAGCAGCAATTGGTGCAGGGATTGACATTGCAAGACCTTGCGGAAATATGATTGTAGATATCGGAGGCGGTACGGCAGATATCGCAGTGATTTCTCTGGGAGGTTCTGTAGTAAGTACCTCTATTAAGATTGCCGGGGATGACTTTGATGAGGCAATTGTCCGTTATATGAGAAAGAAACATAATCTTCTCATCGGTGAGAGAACGGCAGAGGATATTAAAATAAAGATAGGAACCTGTTTTCCGTTAGCGCAGAATGAGACAATGGATGTCCGTGGACGTAATTTAGTGACCGGACTTCCAAAGACGGTAACAGTTTCTTCTGAAGAGACGGAAGAGGCACTTAGAGAGCCGACGCTTCAGATTGTAGAAGCGGTTCATTCTGTATTGGAGAAAACTCCGCCAGAGTTAGCAGCAGATGTTGCGGACAGAGGAATCGTATTGACTGGAGGAGGTGCTCTTCTCCGTGGTTTAGAGGAATTGATCGAGGATAGAACAGGCATTAATACCATGACAGCAGACGAGCCAATGACCTGTGTTGCTATCGGAACCGGTAAATATGTAGAATTTTTATCAGGAAAACGTGATGAGGATTAAGGTTTTGGTACTTTATGCCGATATATAATTAGAAATTTTTGTGGCGTATAAACCGGAGGCGGAAAGCCGCCGCTACAGAGATGACAGAAGGAGAAGTCATATGGTAAAAGGATTGTATACTGCATGGACAGGAATGATAAACGAGCAGAACAGGTTGGATATTCTTTCCAACAATTTGGCAAATGCAGATACCAATGGATATAAGAAAGAGGGAGCGACCAGTCAGACTTTTGCAGATGAACTGGCGGTTAAGATAAAAGATACATCCTATTATGGGATGCCACAAAAGCTTGGCGGAATAAGTATGGGAGTTCATATTGGTGAAACCTATACAGATTACAGTCAGGGCAATTATAAAGTTACAGATGGAACCACAGATTTTGCCTTAGATGGCAATGGCTTCTTTGCGATTGAATATACCGACAAACAGGGAAACACTTCCGTAAAATACACTCGTGACGGTGCTTTCACTGTAAATACGGCAGGATATCTTGTGACGAAAGACGGCGATTATGTACTGAATCAGAACGGAGCTTTAAATGGAACAGCAGGTGCACGTATTCAGTTAGATCCTAATGCAACAATCACGGTAGATGAGATGGGGAATATTTTCCAGAATGATGTTCAGGTGGCAACAATCGGTGTAGTTGATTTTGAGGATTATAATTATCTTGCGAAGTTTGGCGAGAATATGTACGATATGGTGGAGGGAGGAACAAGAATTGCATCCGAGGCAAAAGTGAACCAGGGATGTATTGAAGCCTCCAATGTGAATGTGGTATCGGAGATGGTAAATATGATTACCATCACAAGAGCATATCAGGCAGGACAGAAAGTTATCAATGCAGTGGATGAAACGTTAGATAAAGCAGTAAACCAGGTTGGAAAGGTGTAAACGGAGGGAACTAAATTATGATGAGAGCATTATATACTGCGGCAACCGGAATGATTGCACAGCAGTCCAATGTGGATAACATTTCAAACAACTTATCCAATGTAAATACCGTAGGCTATAAAGCACAGAAAACAGAGTTTAAATCACTGTTATACCAAACAATTCAGACGAGAACCACAAGTGCTAACGGAGAAGAAAAACCGATTTCAGCACAGGTTGGTCTGGGAACTAGAGTAGCATCCAATACATCTATTTTTACACAGGGAGCTCCTCAGGCAACAGAGAATATGACAGACTTTATGCTTGATGGCGAAGGCTTTTTTGCAGTACGTGGAGCGGATGGAGAGACATATTACACCAGAGCAGGTAACTTTACATGGGCAGTAAACGGAAATGCCATTCGTCTGACGACACCGGAAGGTTATCCGGTATTAGACAGTAACGGAAATGAAATTACACTTCCTGCAGGGGTAAGTTCCGGCCAGGTGGTTGTTTCAAGTGATGGTGCTTTTGGATATTATAATGCGAATGGTCAGTATGTAGATATGAACCGTAGGTTTGGTATTTACCAGTTTAATAATCCAGCAGGCTTAGAGAAAGAGGGGTCAAACCTTTTGTCTGAAACACCGGCATCCGGTGAGCCTTTGAATGAAGCAACTAATAACAATGTGATTCCAAGCAAAGTATTGCAGGGGTATTTGGAGAGCTCTAACGTACAGGTGGCAGATGAGATGGTAAATATGATTATCGCACAGCGTGCATACCAGTTAAATTCCAAAGCTATCAATGCAGCGGATGAAATGTTAGAGCAGGCAAACAATTTGAGACGTTAGTTTTAGGAAAGGATAGAATGTGATGTCAATAGATGGAATATCTTCTCTTGCGGATACAAGCAAAAATACAGTAGCATCAAACAATGTATCGTCTCTGCAAGGCTCTTTGAAAAACATATCCTCCGAGTCTTCAGATGAAGAATTATTGCAGGTATGCAAGGATTTTGAATCTTATTTTGTAGAGGAGATTTTGAAGGAAGTTAAGGAGGCTATGATAGAGGAGGACAAAGAGGAGGACAGTTCTCTTTCTACACTGACAGATTACCATATGGACGGTGTTATCGAACTGGTAGCAGATGAACTGGTAGACGAAGTAGGAACAAATTTTACCCAGCAGTTGTTTGAACAGATGAAGAGAAATTATAACATCGAGTAAAAAATATAAAAAGTTTGATATAGCAGTGTGAGTTTGATAAAATACAAGAAAAGCAGAAAATAAAATGCAGTCGGGTATTTTTGTCGAAAACACACTGCTTTTTATTTATGCAAGTAGTGAGAAAATCGAGGGCTTTGGAAGAACGAAAGCCTTGTCTACAGGGATGGAGTATGTTTTGGAAAAATTAGCGGGATATGTTGAGCATATTATTTACAGAAACGCAGATAATGGATATACGGTTTTGAATCTGGTGAGTGGAGAAGAGGAAATTACATGCGTTGGGATATTTTCTGCGATAGCAGAGGGAGAAAACATTGAAGCAACGGGAGAATACACAGATCACCCTACTTACGGCAAGCAGTTCAAGGTAGAAAGTTTTGAGGAAAAGGCACCGGAGGATGAAGAAGCAATTGAGCGCTATTTAGGTTCCGGGGCGATTAAAGGAATTGGTCTTGCTTTGGCAGCGAGGATTGTGCGCCGTTTTAAGGAGGATACGTTTCGTATTATTGAGGAAGAACCAGAGCGGTTAGCGGAGATAAAAGGAATCAGCCAGAGAAAAGCGATGGAGATTGCTAGTCAGGTCAATGAGAAACGGGATTTGCGTCAGGCAATGATATTTTTGCAGCAATATGGAATTACCATGAATCTGGCGGTAAAAGTATATCAGGCATACGGTCAGGAGGTTTATGGAATTATCAAGGAAAATCCCTACCGTCTGGCAGATGATATTGAAGGTGTAGGCTTTCGTACTGCAGATGAAATTGCTGCGCGAGTAGGAATTCGCATGGATTCTGATTTCCGGGTGAAAAGTGGTATCCTTTATATCTTACTGCAGGCAACGGGTGAAGGGCATACCTACCTGCCGGAGGAAGAACTGACAAGGCGGGCGGCAAGACTTTTGGAAGTAGAAACAGCACAGATTGAAAAGCAGTATATGGATTTGGCGATAGAGCGGAAAATCATTTTAAAACAGATGGAAAGACCAGAAGGAACGGAGACACAGATATATGCTTCTACTTTCTATTATATGGAGGCGAACACTGCTGCTATGCTGAAAGAATTGAATGTCAGCTATGATGTGCCGGAAATTGAGATTGAGCAGAGAATACGCAGTATTGAAAAACAGACCGGCATGGAGTTAGATGAACATCAGGTGATGGCGGTGAAGGAAGCGGTGCGCAATGGACTGCTGATTATTACAGGAGGTCCTGGAACAGGAAAAACAACTACGATTAACACGATTATCAAATATTTTGAACTAGAGGGGCTTGACATTTTTCTCGCAGCCCCTACCGGGCGTGCAGCAAAACGTATGAGTGAGACTACCGGGTTTGAGGCAAAAACAGTACACCGTATGTTAGAATTGAATGGTGGAGTGGAGGAAACTACCGGGTTTGAAAGAAATGAGCAGAATCCGTTAGAGACGGATGTAATTATTGTGGATGAGATGTCTATGGTGGATATTAATCTGATGTATTCTTTGCTGAAAGCCATTGCTGTGGGCACAAGGTTGATTTTGGTGGGGGACGTAAATCAGCTTCCGAGTGTGGGCCCCGGAAGCGTATTACGAGATATCATACAGTCTCACGTCTGTAATGTGGTGATGCTGACAAAGATTTTCAGGCAGGCTTCCACTAGCGATATCATTGTGAATGCGCACAAGATTAATCACGGTGAAGAAGTGGTGTTAGATAACAAGAGTATGGATTTCTTTTTCCTGAAACGGTATGACGCAGATGTAATTATTAATGTGGTTTTACAGCTAGTGAAACAGAAACTGCCTAAATTTGTGGATGCAACACCCTATGATATTCAGATTCTGACACCTATGCGAAAGGGGTTGTTAGGTGTAGAACGGCTGAATGGTATTTTGCAGAAGTATTTGAATCCTCCTCTTAGCAGTAAAGCGGAAAAGGAACATGGGGAAATGGTTTTCCGTGAAGGCGATAAGGTAATGCAGACAAAGAACAATTATCAGTTGGAGTGGGAAATCCGAAGTCCTTATGGACTTTCCATAGACAAGGGGATGGGAATTTTTAACGGTGACATGGGAATTATCCGTCAGATTAATGATTTTGCGGAGCAGATGATTATCGAGTTTGATGAGGGCAGAATGGTGGAATATCCTTATAAACTTTTAGATGAGTTAGAACTTGCCTATGCTATTACCATACATAAATCCCAGGGAAGTGAATATCCAGCAGTGGTGATACCGCTTTTAAGCGGGCCTGCAATGTTGATGAATCGAAACCTGATTTATACGGCGGTGACAAGGGCGAGAAAGTGCGTTACTCTTGTGGGAAATGAAATGACTTTTTATCAGATGGTACAGAACACTTCCCAACAGAAACGTTACAGTGGACTTAGGGATAGATTAAGGGAAAATTAAGAAAAAGTTTATGGTATACAGGAAGCAAACGTGTTATGCTCTTTTCTGGGAGAGATTTGGAAAGGGTTTTTATGAAATTAAAAAGCATGAGTATGCTGTCAATTTTCTTTCCGCCCAGGTGTCCGGTCTGTGATGAAGTGTTACTGCCGGGGAAATGGATTTGTGAACCTTGTGGGAAGAAAATAAAAGTTATCGCGGAGCCGGTGTGCAAAAAATGCGGAAAGCCACTGACGGACGAGAGAAGGGAGTATTGCGGTGACTGTATAAGAAAGAATCACTTTTATACGCAGGGAAAGGCAGTATTTGCTTATGATGGGGCAATACGAAACTCCATGTACCGGTTTAAGTACAGCAACAAAAGGGAATATGCGGCTTTTTATGCGAAAGTAGCGGCAGAAGAGTATGGGACATGGCTAAAGCAAAAAGGTGTGGAGGCGATTGTGCCTGTGCCGATGTATTTCTGGAAAAGAAAATTACGTGGATATAATCAGGCCGAGGTATTTGCGAAGAATCTTGGAAAAGAATTACACATGCCAGTGGAATGTAAAATGGTAAAGCGGATACGAAACACAGTTCCCCAAAAGAAATTAAATGGAGAACAACGGATACATAATGTAAAAAATGCTTTCCAATTTGCAGCAGATATAGTAAAATATAAACAGATAGTTTTAGTGGATGACATTTATACGACAGGAAGTACCATAGATGCGTTGGCTGCAGTATTGCTTTCTGCCGGTGTCAAAAAAATATATTATATCTGTATCAGTATCGGTGAGGGATACTAGCAGGAGTTCAGGAGGTTGTGACGTATGGAGGTTAAAAATTGTAAGGGTTGTGGACGCTTGTTTAATTATATGAGTGGCCCTCCTCTTTGCGCAAATTGTCAGCGGAAATTAGAGGAAAAGTTCCAGGAAGTAAAAGAATATCTGGAGGAAAATCCCAATTCTTCTGTGAATCAGGTTTCAGAGGCGATGGATGTTTCAGTAAAACAGATTAAGCAGTGGATAAGAGAAGAGAGATTGTCTCTTTCACAGCCTTCAGGTGACGGTGTTTTATGTGAACATTGCGGTACACCGATTTGCAGTGGGCGTTTCTGTGATAAGTGCAAAGTGGATATGCAGAATTCGTTTTCAAGTGCCATTGAGAAACCGAAAGCACCGGAACCAAAGAAGAGAGAGCGTGATGGAAATAAAATGCGCTTTTTACAGTCGTAAAAACAAAAAAGCAGGGCCTGGATATGGGTTCTGCTTTTTCTATGAAGTAAAAAGCACTCCGTGCAGGAGGCACACTTTGTTCTTGAAAATGATAGGCACTGTGTTATAATGTTAAATAAGAATGTATAATTGCGTGCAAAATGCGGTTTTTGAGAAAGGATAACAATTTGCATGGTAAATGAAGAACGATTACATTATATGGCAAAGATGGCAAAATTCGATGCAAACGACAGAAAAAGCTGTCAGCCGATGATGCAGTATGCAAGAAGGGATTATGTTTCACTCCAGATGCTTAAAAGCTTTGTGACAGGTACGATTGCCTTTGGCATTATTGTGGCAATGTGGGCACTTTATTCTATGGAAACACTGCTGGCAAAGATAAACAGTATGGATTTTATGGAAGCACTGCTTGTTTTGGGAGTATCTTACGGTGTTTTTATAGTTATTTATCTGTCAGCAACGTATATTGTATTCCATATGAAGTTTACTGACGGACGCCGGAAAGTAAAAAAATATTATAATGGTCTTAAAAAAGTGAATGCAATGTATGAGAGAGATGAAAAACTCAAGGCTAATACAGGAAAAGACTGGGATTAAAGGCGGGAGGATAACATGACTACCTTGTTGGAATTAAAAGAGAAATTGATACGGTTTTACAGTAAAAACGAAATATATATTACACCGGTGGTTAAGTTTGTAATTGCATTGGTGATGTTTTTAATGATAAATCATAATATTGGCTATATGGATAAAATCAGCAGTACATCAGTAGCACTGATTTTATCCCTGATATGTTCCGTGTTGCCGGTGGGGGTAATGACGTTTCTGGCAGCGGTGGTAGTATTGGCAGATATGTATGCCTTGTCTATGGAAGTGTGTTTAGTGACGTTGCTTTTATTTGCACTTGTGTATTTTATCTATTTTCGCTTTGCTTCAAAGAACCAGTATCATGTGCTTTTGACACCGATTTGTTTTGGCCTTCACATTCCGTATATTATGCCGGTGGAAATGGGATTGCTTCGGGAAGCGTATTCCGTATTTTCCTTGATTTGCGGTACAATTGTGTACTTTTTCCTGGATGGAGTCAGACAAAACTCGGCTGCTTTGAGTGATACGGCAGAGGAAGGGGAAAGCACAGCCTCTAAGATTGTGGTAGTGCTAAATCAGTTGATTGGGAACAGAGAAATGTACTTAGTATTAGGGGTAATGATTATCGTTCTAATCATGGTGCATATCATCCGCAGATTGTCTATTGAGAATGCGTGGATTGTGGCAATTGTTTCCGGTATTTTATTTGAAGCAATCGGGTTGATTGCAGGGTATATGATACTTGGAATTTCAGGAAAAACAGTAGAGGTACTGTTAGGGAGCCTGATTGCGGCTGTAATTGCGTTTGTGATACAGTTTTTCTGCTTCCATCTGGATTATTCAAGAACAGAAAGACTACAGTTTGAAGATGATGAATATTACTATTATGTAAAAGCCATTCCGAAGGTTATGGTTTCAGGACCAGAGAAAAAAGTGACAAAATTTGGCGGAAGAGAAGAAGAGCGACTGACCAAAAAGAGATTTGCAGAAGAGATGGACATTGATGAAGAATTATTAGATTAGACAGGGAAGTGAAATACGTGCAGAATATAATGGCGGCATTGGATACCTTTTGGGAAAAAGCATCCATGTATATGAATTTACCCCAAATAACACTGACGGATGTTGTGGAAATTTTTATCATAACAGTTCTGTTTTATTATATGCTGGTGTGGATTAAGAACACCAGAGCCTGGATGTTGCTAAAAGGAATATTGGTTATATTGATATTTGTAGGCATTGCGGCGGTATTCCAGATGAATACCATTATTTGGATTGCCAAAAATACGTTGAGTGTTGCTTTGATTGCACTTGTGGTTATTTTTCAGCCGGAAATGCGCAAAGCATTAGAGGGGTTAGGACGAAAAAATTTTTTGGCTTCGCTGTTTTCCATTGATTTTTCTAAAAATGATACGGGGAAATTTTCAGATAAGACGATTAACGAGCTGGTAAAAGCCTGTTATGAGATGGGAAAAGTAAAAACAGGAGCATTGATTGTAGTAGAAGATGAGATTGTTTTATCGGAGTATGAGAGAACCGGTATTGCGGTGGACGGTATCCTTACCAGTCAGCTCTTGATTAATATTTTTGAAAAAAACACACCGCTTCACGATGGTGCTGTGATTATCCGGGGAGACAGGGTGGTTTCTGCCACATGTTATCTGCCCCTTACAGATTCTCTTAGCATCAGTAAAGATTTAGGAACCAGACATCGTGCGGCTGTGGGAATCAGCGAAGTGAGCGACTCCTTGACAATTGTTGTTTCGGAGGAGAATGGTAAGGTTTCCATTGCTATGGGAGGAGAACTTTACCGTAATGTAGATGCGGAATTTTTGAAAAATAAACTTGCGTATATTCAAAGAAGAGAGAAAAAAGTTTCAAAAATAGAATTATGGAAGAGGAGGCTGAAAGATGTTAAAGAATCTCGTCAAAAGGTTGACTAATAATCTTGGCCTCAAAGTATTGGCGGCTCTATTTGCATTTATATTGTGGGTAGTAGTAATTAACGTAGATGAGCCGGTGAGAACAGTGCCTTATACGGTAAGTGTTAAGACGGAAAACGAAGATTATATTACATCCAATGGAAAATATTTTGAATTATTAGATGGTAATAATACGGTTACTTTTAACGTATCTGCTAAGAGAACTTACCAGGAAAAACTCAGTAATGCAGATTTTTCTGCAGTGGCAGATATGGAGAAAATTGAGTATGTGGATGACAGCGGGATTTACCGGGTTCCGGTAACAGTTTCCTGTAGTAAATTCAGCAGTAATCAGGTGACGATTTCCTCAAAGCAGCTGTATATTGAGGTTGCAATGGAAGACCGTGGAACCGTACAGAAACGGATTACTGCTACTACGACAGGAAATGTAGCAGACGGATGCGCCATAGGAGAGGTTTCAATTGTAACGACAAACTTGCTGAAAATTACAGGACCATCCTCTGTAACCAGCATGATTGATACGGTGGAAGCTAATATCAATGTAGAGGGAATGAATTCGGACGTTACGGATACGGTTGTACCGGTACTCTATGATGCGGACAGAAATGTCATTGACACTACAAAACTGAAGCTGAGCATCAACACCGTTACCGTCAGTGCGCAGATTTTAAAAACGAAAGATGTGCCTGTAGAGTTTGCAACAACCGGAACAGTGGCAAAAAATTATATGGTAGAGGGAATTGAATATGCACCGGATACCGTACGAATTAAAGGTGAAGCGTCCGTGCTTAATACGGTAAGTAAAGTGACAGTCCCTGCAGAGGTACTGGATGTGACAAATGCCACAGGAGATGTGAAAACAACGGTGGATATCAGTTCTTACCTGCCAAACGGAGTATCCTTGGTTCTTGCATCTGACGCACAAATTGAAGTGACGGTAAAAATTGAACCTCTTGTGGAAAAGAGCTTTGAAATACCGGTATCTGCATTGACAGTGGAAAATTTGCCGGAAAATCAGGAAATAAGCTTTTTGTTAGACAGCCTGACTGTGGAAATTGCAGGAGCAGAAAGTGATATGAAAAAATTATCCGAAGACGATATTCAGGGTGTGATAGATGCTTCCGGTCTGGAAAAAGGAGAACATAACGTAACAGTTACGATACTGTTAGATGAAGAACTTTATCAGACTACGTCTACGATTACGATACCGGTGAATGTGAAGGATTTAAACGAGGAAGAGGACAATGAAGACAGTGAAAAGTCCGTTGTAGAGGAAAATTCAGATAAGACAGAGAAGACCTCAAAAAAGAATCAGTAGAAAATTGGAGGAAGACAAAAAATGGCAAGAATGTTTGGGACAGATGGTGTGCGTGGAATTGCAGGTTCGGAGCTTACCATTGAGCTTGCTACGAAATTAGGGCAGGCAGGAGCATATGTTCTTACGAAAGAACAGGAACACCAGGCAACCATTATTGTAGGATGCGATACGAGAATATCCGGGGGAATGCTGGCGAGTGCCCTGATGGCTGGAATTTGTTCTGTGGGAGCAAATGCGATTTTTGTCGGCGTGATGCCTACACCGGCGATTGCCTATTTGACAAGAAAGCATAAGGTGGATGCGGGAGTTGTAATCTCCGCTTCCCATAACCCGATGGAATTTAATGGAATCAAGTTTTTTAATGGAGACGGCTATAAACTGTCCGATGAACTGGAAGATGAGATAGAGGCATTAATCAAAAATAACATGAAGGATGTTACGCTTCCTATCGGTTCGGGTGTAGGAAAAATTGATTATCGCTTTGATTTGCGGGATGAATATGTTTCTTTCATGGAAAAATGTGTGCCTGTGGATTTGACAGGAATGAAAATTGTAATCGACTGTGCAGAGGGAGCTTCCCATTATACATCTGTAAAGACGTTGACGGATTTGGGAGCAGAACTGGTGGCGATTCATACAGATCCGGATGGAACAAATATTAATGCCAACTGTGGTTCTACCCATATGGATGAACTGAAAGCACGGGTGGTTTATGAAAAAGCAGCGGTTGGTCTTGCCTTTGACGGAGATGCAGACCGTATGTTAGCAGTGGATGAACATGGAAATCTGGTGGATGGAGACCAGATTATGGCAATCTGCGGCAATTATATGAAGAAAAAAGGAAAGTTAAAGAAAGATACCATTGTGGTAACGGTTATGACGAATCTTGGTTTTACCCTGATGGGGCAAAAAGAGGGCATTCATATTGAAAAAACGAAGGTAGGTGACCGTTATGTCCTTGAGAATATGAGAGAAAACGGTTACAATATCGGCGGTGAACAGTCAGGTCATGTGATTTTCCTTGACGATAATACCACCGGAGACGGACTTTTAAGTGCCCTGCATCTGTTAGAAGTTATGGTGGAGACCGGAAAGCCGTTGTCTGAGCTTGCAGGTATTATGGAAGTACTGCCTCAGGCGCTAATCAATGCAAAGGTGCCAAACCACAAAAAAGAAAATTTCATGGAGTATCAGGAAATCGCAGATGCCATTGCAGAGGTGGAAAAGAAATTTAACGGAGAGGGCAGAGTATTAATTCGTCCTTCGGGAACAGAACCGTTAGTCCGTGTAATGATAGAAGGAAAAGACCAGAGGGTCATTGAAGAAGAGGCAAAAAAATTAGCAGAATTAATTACGAAGATTATGTTGTAATCGGGGAACTTACTTGGGAGGTAGTGCTATATGGTGAGCAAAAAAGTAACAATTAAAAATCCGACAGGATTACATTTAAGACCGGCGGGGATTTTGTGCAAAGAAGCGATGCAGTTTAAGTCTCATGTCACATTCCGTTATCGGGAAAATACCGCAAATGCCAAGAGCGTATTGAGCGTTCTCGGTGCCTGCATTAAATCAGGAGATGAGATTGAACTAGTCTGCGAGGGTGAGGATGAAAAAGAGGCTTTAGATGCTGTCCTTGCGGCAATTGAGAGCGGACTGGGAGAATAATTAATGTTTAGAAGTGAGGAAGAATATGAAAAAGATTTTAGTGACCGGCTGTAACGGACAGCTTGGACGGGCAATCCGCAATGAATATGTAAAGGAAGATGTAACGTTTATCAACACGGATGTGGTGGAGGGAGACGGTATTGTGGCTCTTGATATCACGGATGTGGATGCAGTGTTAAAATTGGTGAGAGAGACAAGACCGGATGTGATTATCAACTGTGCAGCACACACTAATGTAGATGCCTGTGAGACACAGTGGGATCTGGCATATAAAATTAATGCCATCGGGCCGAGAAATTTAAGTATTGCAGCTGCAGATGTGGACGCAAAAATGATACATGTTTCTACGGATTATGTATTTGAAGGAAATGGGACAAGACCTTATACAGAATTTGACGAGATACATCCGGTAAGCGCTTACGGAAAGACAAAAGCGGAAGGAGAACGGTTTGTAAAAGAGTTTGCAAAGAAATATTTTATTTTCCGTACCGCATGGCTTTATGGCGATGGAAAGAACTTTGTAAAAACCATGCTTCGTCTTGCCGAAACGCACGATGAGGTAACAGTAGTGGCAGACCAGCAGGGCTCTCCTACCAGTGCCGTAGAACTTGCGCGAGCAATACATCACTTTGAACCGACAGAAGATTATGGCGTATTCCATGCTACCTGTGAAGGTGACACAAACTGGGCTGTGTTTGCAGAAGAAATTTTTAAACGGGCAGGAAAAGATACAAAGGTAAAACACGTAACAAGTGAGCAGTATGCCAAAATCAATCCGGCATCGGCAAAAAGACCGGCATATTCCATTCTGGAAAATTATATGATGAAGCTCACCAGCGAGTATCGAATGGCAGACTGGAAAGATGCTTTAGATGAATATATGAAAACATTATAAAATTGCAATTTTATAATGCAGTCAGTAAAAGGAAGGAACATAAAACAGATGAAACAGGCAGTGGAGGAATGGAAAAGGTTTATAAAAGAGAATGGAAAGTGCATTCTTCTATCTGTTGTTTTAGCCTGTGTTTGTTTTGGGTTCCAGGCATTTAACGGAAATATCCGTATTGATACGGAGGAGTTTATCAATGCGCCCGGAAGTACCTTAGGGTGGCTTTATATCGGCAGGTATGGACTGGTATTATTGAAACGTTTATTAGGGCTTACAGTACACCAGGTAATCAAAAGCGGTGTGCTTATGCTCGTATTTTTTGTTTTGGGAAATATTCTTCTGACCTATGGGTGTTATCATTTTTCAGGAGGAGACAGCAAGTATCCTTATTGGCTTTTTTTACTGCTCTATGCAACATCAAATATCTGGAGCTTTCAATTCTATTTTTCGCTTCAGCAGGCAGAAATTGCATTAGCAATGCTGCTTTTGATTGTATCGGCAGTGGGTATGTGTCATATCTGCTTTGAAAAAACGGACTGGAAAGAAAAATGGATATGCAGCCTGCTAGGGTGTCTTTTATCTGCTGTTTTTCTGGTGATTGCCTTAGCTTCCTATCAGGCATTGGCAGTATTTTACATTACACTATGTACAGTTTTTTTTATACTGTATCTTTTACGGATAGCGGAAAACCATCAGGAAACACAACAAAATGCGTGGCAAGGTGTGGCAATCCTCGTTGTTCATTTTATTATTAGCTATATCATTTATACTGTTATTGCAAATACCTGGTTTATGGCGGCAGGAGATTATATGGAGAGCCAGAGAAACTGGGGCACAGAGCCGGTGATAGAGTGTATGAAAAACATTCTTCGGGTGGTGAGAAACCAGCTTCGAACCTTTGGCCCACGAAACTTTTCCTTTTACACGGTGGGAATTTTACTGGCGCTCTATGTAATCATAAAAATTATGAGAGAAAAAGTGTTCCGGCAAAGAAAGCATGTAGTACTGTTTTTGCTCTCAATGTTGCTTCTTTTGATTTCGCCCTTTTTAATGACAATTTATTCCGGTGCCATGTTGGTAACCCGTACCCAGTTTGCTCTGCCGGTAGTGGCAGCGTTTTTGGCAATGTCCGGTGTGGCATTTTTAAAAAAATATCGGGGCGGGAGCAGTGCTTTTGTAAAACTTGTGAAAATAGTGGGAATACTGGTAATCTGTTTACAGATAGGGTATAATCTAAGATTGCATGAAGCCGATAGACAGAGGTATGAACATGACACGACATTGGCAGAAGAAATAACAACGACATTAGAAAAGCAGAGTGGCGGAACTGTCACGGAATTGCCTGTACTGTTCGTGGGTTATCAGAAGCCGGAGTTAAACTGGTTTGGCAGACGAAGTGAAATGTATGGATGGTCTTTTTTTGAGTGGGATTACAGTGAGGACAACCCGACAGGGGCAACGCATAGAATCGATGGATTTATGCAGGCTTATGCAGGGATAAAACTAAATGAAAAGTATACCGAAACTATGCAAAAAGAGGCGGCAGAATTGTCGAAGAATATGAGTACATTTCCGGCAGAAGGCTCTGTGCTTTGGACGGATGAGTTTGTAGTGATAAAACTTTCAGAGATAGAGGAAAGAACGGATATAGATTGGTGGTAAGTTATGAAGAAAATTACAGTTATTGTTCCCTGTTATAATGAGGAACAGTCGCTGCACTTTTTCTATGAGGAAATGGAACGGGTGGCAGCGGAGATGAAGGAAAACACGTTTGAATATCTTTTTGTGGACGATGGTTCAAAAGATCGGACGCTAGAGTGCATTCGCGAATTGAAAGAAGAGGATGAGAAAGTGCGTTATGTGTCGTTTTCTAGAAATTTTGGAAAAGAAGCGGCAATATACGCTGGATTGTCTAATGCGTCCGGTGATTATGTGGCAATTATGGACGCGGATTTACAGGATCCGCCATCTTTGCTGCCTGAGATGTACCGGGCAGTGACGGAGGAAGGATATGATTCTGCGGCAACCCGCCGGGTTACAAGAAAAGGGGAACCGCCGATACGTTCCTTTTTTGCTAGACGGTTTTATCATATTATGAACAAAATCAGTGATGTGGAATTGATGGATGGGGCAAGAGATTACCGTTTGATGAATCGTTCCTATGTGGATGCGTTGCTTAGTATGGGAGAATACAATCGTTTTTCGAAAGGTCTTTTCGGCTGGGTCGGATTTAAGACAAAATGGCTGGAGTTTGAAAATGTGGAGCGTGTGGCAGGTGAAACGAAGTGGTCATTCTGGAAACTTTTCCGGTATTCATTAGATGGAATTGTGGCATTTTCGTCCATGCCGTTATATTTTGCTTCCGTGTTGGGAGCGGGAATGTGCGGCGTAGCACTGTTTGCAATATTGTTTATTATTGTAAGACAGTTGGCTTTTGGTGATTCTGTGGCGGGATGGCCGTCTATGGCGTGCATTGTAATATTAATCGGTGGCCTGCAGCTGCTTAGTATAGGAATTTTAGGTCTGTATTTATCTAAAACCTACTTAGAGGTAAAACACCGTCCGATTTACATTGCCAGGGAAGCCTATACGGAAAAAACGAAGCAGGATACGGATGGGCTATAAAACTTGTACTTATATAAAAAATATGATAAAATAAGACCATTCTAGTGGTCAAAATGGAGGAAATGATGAGAACATATTTAGTAACAGGAGGAGCTGGGTTTATCGGTTCGAATTACATTCATTACATGTTTCGCAAATATGATAATGAAATCAGAATTATCAATGTGGATGTGCTGACTTATGCAGGAAATCTTGAAAACTTAAAGGATATCGAAAACAGAGACAATTATACTTTTGTCAAAGCAGATATCACTGATAAGGAAGCAATTACAAAGATTTTTGAGGAAAACGATATTGATCGTGTGGTTCATTTTGCCGCAGAG